>JAZKIX010000204.1:14585-34261 GCA_040384645.1 Pseudomonadota bacterium
GCCCGTCCGGCAGCTTCCATAACCAGCGGGCGCTGGCGTCGATATGCTCGATCAGCGCACGGCGCTCCTGTTCCGGCTCTGGCAATACCGGGCCGAAGCGCCGCAGTGCGCGCCACAATAGCAGCAATAAAGCGCAAGTCAGGGCGATCACGCCGTACTTGAAAAAGCTCCATACCACTTGGTACCATGGCGGCATATCGATATCGGGCACGATCACGATATTTGTGCTGTGCGGGTGGAGTTGCGCCAGCCCGAGCAGCAATTCGGCGTGATCGTATTGCGCCAGACTGCGGTTAATAAAATAGTTGTTCGCCATCACCACGATATGCCCTTTGCCTTCCGCATAAACCCGCAGCGAGGCATTGTCCAGATCGGCAAACAGCGGTGCCTTACTGGGTTCAATGGTGTGCAATTGCCCGTAGAAATCCGCATCAATTTGCAAGGCATACGCGGCCCTGGGCAGGCTGATGCTGCTTGGTTCTGCTTTTACTTTATTAGCCGATTTCGACTTCTTTTTGCCGTCCTCGGGTGGCGGTCCAGCCTCTTCGGAAGCATCTTCTTCATCCTCTTCCTCGTCTTCGCTTTCATCTACCTTAGTGCCGTCTTGCTCGTCCTCGACATCATCTTTTGCCTTGCAGCCGCAACTGTCGGGCTTTTCCTTCAGCGTCACGCCAAGGTGGCTGCCGATCACGTCGGCCTGGCGTATGCCGTGCAGTGTGGCGGCGTCCTTTGCCTCTTTTTCATCGATTTCGGTGGCCGGCTTGCTGTCCTGTTCCAGCCATTGCGGGCGCAACATCAGCGTATTGCCCTGTTTGACCCAGTCCAATACCTGTTTGGCCTGCTCTGCTTGCATCACGCCATTGTTATTAGCCAAAATCAAGGTGCCGGGCGGTATTTGCTGTAGCAACATGACGCCAAAACTACGTTCGACCTTGACCGTAAACTGATGGGCACTTAACAGACGGGTGGCAGCAAGCATCGGGTTTTCCCGCGCCTCGGTTGATAGCTGCCACTTGGGAAACCAATATTTTTCAAAATTCTCGAACCACCACCAGCTAGCGCCGCCGACCACGAGTAAGCCAATAATGGTAAATAGGATGGACCGCTGAACCTGGCTCATGCCTTGACTCCCGCGACAGTTTTCACAGAGCCAAATTGCGCATGCCAGGCGGCGCAGCTGTCCAGTACGTTTGCGGTCAGCGGCCAGCGATTGCCGTAGGCCGCATTCAGCCACAGATCGGTCGTGGTAACAGTGACGTCGAGCCGTCTGGCGCTTAATTGTCCTTGAGCAAGCGCGCGCTTGGCCAACCTTAGGCAATCGCCTTCGGTAGCCCCTTGTGTCAATACCAATTGATCTTGATCGACCAGGCGCGACAGTGTGGCGCGGTATAACAAGGCCAGCGCCGCGCGCTGTTCTCCCTTGCTCCAGAGCTGCCGGACCGAGGCCGCGACGTCATCGGGCAAGGTTTCGGGGCGGATATCGAGGCCGCCGATTTCCGTTGCCAACTGTGGGCGCGGTTTACGTGCAAAAGGTCCGAAATGAGAGCGATAGCGATACAGCAGCCACCCTACAAAACCGAGCGCGGCCGCAATCAACACAAATTTGAGGATATTCGCCATCACGGCCAATGCTTTTTTCCAGCTTGGGTCGATCTTGGTCTTGGGCGGTTTTTTGGGTGGCACTTTCCAGCGCCAGCTTTCTTCACAATAGTAACTGCGCAAATCGTCAGCCTCGAAAATCTTGGTCACCTCTTGTCGCAATTGTGCTTGCTGCGGTGTTTGAGGCGGCGGCTTTACCTGGGTGTGTTCGACGGCCCAGTCGGGCTTTTCGCATTTGTCGAGATTGGTCGCCAGACTATTTGAATTGGTTGCCGCCATTGGCGCTGCTTCAACCGACGGACTGCTAGCGCCCAAGCCGAACGCCAGCAAGGCCGACAAGCCAAGCGTGACCCATGCCGCGGCCGCTAGCTTGGCGCCTTGCGGCTGGGAGCGCTGCGCCTGCGGTGCTTTGATCTGGCGCAACATGATTTCAATGTCCCAGGCTTCCAGCGTGGCGCGCCGGTTCAGGTAGAGCGTGAAACAGCAGGCGGTGTAAATCGGGCCGATGATGCCTTCGCCAATGGCATAACATCCGATTGTCACCAGGGTCGTCAATAGATGATTGCCGTCGGTGAACTGGTCGTCGACGAATATGGCGAAGGGATTGACGACATCGCTGTCGCTAATAAAAATGCCGATGAAGGCCAGCGTCCCGAAGTACAGCACACCTTCAAAATGCGCGCATGCAACGCCAAACCAGACCGCCGAATTGGCCGCGCCATCGCGACCGATCACACGCCGCCGCTCACGCGCTACTTTGCCGCGCGCCCCTTCCAGTTGCCAGATCGCGTAATACAGCGCCCGTCCCGCAGAAAAAGGCCGGCCCCAGGTCAGCATGCGGAACCAGCCGCCGCCCAGTTGCCGCGGCCAGGCGCGCAAGGCCGCTTGCCAACTGATTTTTTCGCCAAACACCTGCCGTGACAGCACATATAAAGGCGCCCGCTCTAACATGGGCCGCAGCCACCAGGCTAGCAGCAAAAACCAGCCGCTTTCAATCGTGGGAAAGAGTAAGGCGAGGCCGCCCGCCAGCGCCACCAGCGGCAGCCACAAGGCGAGCCAGGCGCCATACACATGGCCGGCATTGGCCCGCAATAAGGCAAAGCCGAGATCGAGTGCATGCGCGTTCGGGCGCGGCCGTAAATCGAGTTGCAGTTTATCCAGTTGCATTTATGCTGCAATCCTTAATTGACCGCGGTCCTGCTTCGTTAAGCAGTTTGGCTAACGGCGTACACAAATTCATATTGCTATTCATTGCAGGCGGCATTGTCATCACTTTCGCCGCGTGTTTTCAAATAAACATCGGATGTCGCCGTCATTGACGTGACCTTCCGGCAAATACAAAAAAACCGATCACCAGCGACCAGCAGACTGCACCGACGGCGTATTTCACATTATTCGGGATACTGGTGCTAGCCGACCAGAAGGCTTCGAAAAAAGCAGCCAGCACTGTAAGTAAGGCTGCGCCTACCAGCACCGGAAACATTCTTTGGCTTGCCGCCATGACCGCGTGGCGCCGGCTCAGGCGGCCGGGATGGATCAGCGACAGGCCAAGCCGCATGCCAGCCATGCCCGATAATATCAATCCGGCAATTTCAAAGCTGGAATGGGTGATGACGAATGACCAGAAGGTCGCGCGCGTGGCCGGATCCTTGCTCAGCCAGCTAGCGATCACGCCCATGTGGACCCCATTGAAAAGGATGCTGGCCAATGCAGGAATCCCGGCGAAAATACCGGCGGCAAAGGTGCGGAAAGCAATCGACACATTGTTCCAGATATAAAAGCCGAACATCAGCACGTCGCCCTCGGTACCGCCGCGACCGATCTTGACTTGACCGGGTTGGTACATGCTTTGCATTTCGTTGAGCTTGTCGGCTGAAATAAAGCTATACGCCCAATAAGGCTGAAACCAGATCAGCACACCAAGCGCGGTCCCGACGCCGGCAAAGGCAATCAGCGCCAGCAATAACAAGCGCCATTCTTGCCGCACCTGTTGCGGAAATTCATTGAACATCCATCGATGCAAGATAAACGGGCGTGCGACCACGGCGCCATAAAGCCGCGTATGGCAGTCGAGTACCAATTTCTGTAAATAATCGGTCAGCGCCGGCGAATAACCGCGCTGGCCGGACAGCGCCAGACTCTGGCACAGGCGCCGGTACAGCACCGGCAAGGTATCGCGCCGCTCCGATTTATTGAGCAGGATAGTTTCGATCTCGGCCCATAGATCGGCGTGTTGCACTTCGAATTGGCTTTGTTTCATTTGGTCAGCCCCGCCACAAAACCACGCAAACGCTCAACCGAGGCTGCACCGGTCTGGCCGGTCAGCGCTTCAGCCAAGGTGCCCAGCTCATGCAGGCGTGCAATCGGCAAGCGGCTTTCACGTTCGAATAAATCGGTCAGCGTGCGTTGCTGTTCCGGGCTCAAGGGATAAGGCAGTGCCAGCGGTGGCACGTCCGGTGCGGGAGCCCGCTTGCGTAACTTGTCGCGGTATACGACTTGTGTGCCAGCGACGATATCGCCGATACGGCGAAAGCGGGTATCGAACAAGATGCACAGCAAGCCGGTGACGTAAAACATCGGCAAAAAGTCAGCCACCAGCAATAGATTGCGGGTTGACGATTCGCGCCAGCCCACCGGCAAACCGTCGGCCCGCAACACTTCGATCCCGGCCGCGCGTTTGCCCAGCGTGCGCCCGCCGAAATACACTTCACAAATAATCGGATAGCCCCAGAAGCTGATAAACATCAGTACCGACAACACACCGTTGCCGAGCTTGCTGCCGCCCAGCAACGCGGCCGATACGCCCGAAAAAACCGCCCAGATCAAAAAATCGAGGGCCCAAGCCCAAGCCCGTATCGTCGGACCGGCTGGCGTCAGGATCAGACGCACGCCTTCCGGCGTGGTCAGGGACAATCGGCTATCTAACAAATCAGACTTTCACCACTTTGGTATCGGCAATCAGGTCATGCAGGCAGCGCCTGTCTGTGCCAAAAATCATCAGTATATCGACCAGTGAAAAAATGGGTCCAACCAGCGGAATAATACTCATCATTGTAGGAACTGCCGCACGCAGCCAGAAATAACGTCCCAAACCGCAAATTTCACCCGATTGCACCCGCAGCACGCGAATATTTTTCTTGCGCTTGCCAAAAGTTTGTCCATGACGGGATATCAATACCAATTGGTACCCCATAAAGGCCAGGATGCCCAGTCCCCCTAGTACGCCGGCAATAATCATGGTGGCTTGATTGTCAGTACCCAAGATCTGTATCAAAACGGCAGTGGCAATCGCGATCAGCAAAGGTGGCACGCTATCGAGCAATTTGGCGGCGAGTCGGGTGCCGCGTCCGGCTAATTGTTGCTCATCTGGATGGGCAATATCCAGATCTTGTGCAGTCGCCGCGTAGGGATTAATGCTTGCTGGACTTGGCTGCTGGATAGGCTGGGTCATATTGTTTTTATGCGTTGTGGGGTCGAGTTTTCATTGTGCCCAAATTTGCCGGCGGCCAATTGTAACGAAAAATGAGATGGTCTTCTTAACAAGAACTGACATTTTTTAGGAAGTATTGTGATTTGCATGGGCGGAGACCGTCGCTTGCGGCCGCTGAATTGCTACGTCCGGCAGAAGGGACAAGCTAGGAAAGTATTTTTAAGAGAAAAATACTCCGCCGGGTATTAAAATTGAGGCAATGAACGCCTGCGGGTGAGTGAGTATTTCGGCATATACCCCCCTGTTTTACGTGTTGTTCAGCGATGTCACTCAATTGACTGACGTTGCGGGCATTCTAAAGCCAGCTAGAAATGTGGCGGCCGTGCGGCAGGTCGGGCTTCAACCCGACAATGCCGCGCCCAGTTTGCATGGACTCCGCCAGCCCGGTTTGCAAAACACGCCGCGTGCCCGGCGCCGTACAGGACATCGTCTTAATGTAAACAATGCCTGGCACCTGCGCGATCGTGCTTATGCTTTCACCACCTTGGTATCAGCGATCATGTCATGCAAGCAGCGCCGGTTTTCGCCAAAAATCATCAGGATGTCGACCAGGGTAAAAATCCAGCCCACGAACGGAATGCCGCCGATCAAGGCCGGCACCACTGCCCGCAGCCAGAAATAACGGCCCAAGCCGCATTGTTCGATACCGTCGCTACGGACGACTCGCACTTTCATGATGCGCTTGCCGAAAGTCTGGGCATAGCGCGAAATCAAGACCAATTGATAGATCCCGAAAGCCACCATTGCCAAGCCAAGGATGGCTACGAGTGCTATGGAACCCTGGCTGCCTCCTTCGGTCGTCAATGATGGCGCCACGATGGCGGCGATAATGCCGAGTACGGCAAACGGCAAGCCATCGATAATTACGGCAACCAGACGTGGAATGCGGTCGGCCAGTTCTTGTTCGCCACTGTTACCGATGTCTAAATTTCTGGCGGTCGCGGCATACGGATTACTCGTAGGTTGATTCATTTTCTTCCCTCGTTTTATATGAAATTGTCGTGATGCCGATATTTGCCGGCGAACAATTGTAGCGAAGAAATCGATGGTCTCCTGAACAAGGATTGACTATTTTTACCGGCGGCCTGCGGTTGTGCTGGCGGCCATGCCAGTGGAGACGTAGCGTGATTTGACTTGCGTTCCATAGTGCGACAGGCGCTATTCCTGAAAATATACTCCGCCATGTATTAAAAACAGCGCAATAAACACGCGCGGCAGCGGTATTGTTTTGTCATATACCCCTTATATTCCCTATTTTCGACCGGCTATCCTTATCCGTGGCAAGCTAGCGGGAGTCATCCATCTGAATAACAAAGTCGACCCCGCTGCGGCGTAGACTTTGCGTTGCTAATTCAACAGCAGCGGCATCGGCGCTCCAAATTTCAAGGAATTCACCTTCCCATAAATACGCTGTCAGAGATGGATTCGATGCGTAGACATAAGCGCTCAAACCTTCGTCGATGATGTAGGTGCAGCAAGCCGAAAGCAGGGCAAACTCTTGCATGCTCATGGCCAACCCAAGCAGGTCGAGAGCAGTCGTCTGCTTGAAAGATGCGTCGCGCAGCGGCCGCAGAGTGTCGGGGATGGGGATATTCCCAAAGCACGACCAATCGGTAAATTGCAGTATGAACTTAGTTGCTTGAGTTGTGTCCGGCTGGCGCGCGATGCTGGAAAAAACGTCGGCCGCAGCGGCGCCGTTTGCTTTGGCAAAGCGCCGGTAGTAGGTGCCGTCAGCTAATGGCTGTCCACAGTGCGACTCAAGAATGTTTCTTTGAGCAAGCCAGCTGGAACAATCGATCATGGCAATAGATTTCAAGCAAAAATATTTCAACGTGCCAACTGATCCAATATCGGACAGTCCGGCCGTTGGTCGCCCTGGCAGCATTGGGTTAGTTGATCCAGTTGATTCCTGATCGATTGCAGCTTGGCGATGTCGCTGTCGAGCTCGTCGATGTATTGGCGCGCCAGTTGTTTGACGTCGGCGCTTTTGCGGGTTTTGTCTTGCCACAGGGCGAGCAGGGTTTTGATGCGCTGGATCGAGAGGCCGAGCTCGCGTGAATGCTTGATGAAGCGCAGCGTTTGCACTGCATCGTCGCGGTATTGGCGGTAGCCGGCGGCGCTGCGGTGGGTGTTGCCGATGAGGGCGATGCTTTCGTAGTAGCGGATCATTTTTGCGCTGACGCCGGAGGCTTTGGCGGCTTCGCCGATATTCATGGGCTGGTTCATTGCTTTTCTCCGCTTTGCTTGGGCTGCCAGCGACGCAACAGCAGGGCGTTGGCCACCACGCTGACGCTGGATAGCGCCATTGCGGCGCCGGCGATCACGGGATTGAGGTAGCCGAGCGCAGCGAGCGGTATGCCGACGATATTGTAGATAAAGGCCCAGCCCAGGTTTTGCCGGATCTTGTTGTAGGTTTTTTTGGAAATCATGATGGCATCGACCACCAGGTCGGGGTCGCTGCGCATCAGGGTGATGCCGGCGGTGTGCATTGCGACATCGGTGCCGGACGCCATGGCGATGCCGACATCGGCTGCGGCCAGTGCCGGGGCGTCGTTGATGCCGTCGCCGATCATGGCGACCCGCTTGCCCTTGCGCCGCAATTCGCCGACGATGCGCGCCTTGTCGGCGGGCAGCACTTCGGCGTGGACTTTTTTGATGCCGACGGCATTGCCGACGGCTTTGGCGCTGACGGCATTGTCGCCGGTCAAGATCAGGCTGCCGATACGCATTGTTGCCAGTCGTGCCACGGCTGCGGCGGCGCTGGGTTTGACGCTGTCGCCGAAGGCTAGCAGTCCGCCACATTGGGCGTCGGTGCCGATGCGGATGCCGAGCCAGGATACGGTCAGTCCGGCATTTTCGTGCGCCTCGGCGCGTGCTTCCAACGCTTGGGTCGGTACCATCATTTCTTTCATCAGGCGTTTGTTGCCGAAGTAGATGGTGGCGCCTTGCACATAGGCTTCGACCCCGCGTCCGGGCAAGGCCGAGGCGTCGCTGGCCGGGATCAGGGTCAGGCCGCGTTGGACGGCTTCGGCCTCGACTGCTTTGGCGAGCGGATGGCCGCTGTATTGCTGTACGGCACGCGCCAGTTCCAGTAAGCGTTTTTCAGGCAGGGCGCCGGCCTCGATGGCGACGATGCGCGGCTTGCCTTCAGTCAGGGTGCCGGTCTTATCGAAAGCGACGGTGTTGATGCCGTGCGCGGTTTCTAGCGCGGCGGCATCTTTGATCAAGATGCCGTATTTGGCAGCGACCCCGGTGCCGACCATGATTGCGGTCGGCGTCGCCAGACCCAGCGCGCAGGGGCAGGCGATGACTTGCACAGCGACTGCGTTCAGCAGCGCTATTTGCCAGTTGCCGGTGATGATCCCCCATGCCAAAAATGTGAGCAGCGAAATGCCCAATACCACCGGCACAAACACCGCGCTGACCTGATCCACCAGACGCTGGATCGGCGCCTTGACCGCCTGCGCATCCTCCACCAGTTTGATGATCTGCGACAGCATGGTGTCGTTGCCGACGGCGCTGGCTTTGATGATGAGCAAACCCTCGCCGTTGACCGCGCCGCCGGTGGCAAAGTCGCTGACAGTCTTGGCGACCGGCATGCTTTCGCCGGTCAGCAAGGATTGGTCGAGGTGGCTGCTGCCCTCGACGATCTGGCCATCGGCCGGCACGCGCGCACCCGGGTGTACCACCAGCAAATCGCCGACCCGTAATTGCGCAATCGGTCGCTCTTGGTCGCTACCATTGCGCGAACTGGTGCGTACCAGGGCGGTGCTGGGACGCAAGGACTCGAGCGCCCGGATCGCACTGACGGTCTGGAATTTAGCGCGTGCTTCCAGCCATTTTCCCAGTAGTACCAAGGTGATGACGACGGCGGAGGATTCAAAATACAAATGCGGCATCACATCGCGCCGGTGCGCCAGCAACAAATACAGGGACAGGCCAAAGGCGGCGCTGGTGCCGATGGCGACCAGCAAATCCATATTGCCGGTGCGTGCTTGCAGCGCTTTCCAGCCGGCTTTGTAAAAACGGGCGCCGAGCCAGAACTGCACCGGCGTTGCCAACGCCAGTTGCCACCAGCCCGGCAACATCCAGTGCTTGCCGAACAGCGCGCCCAACATCGGCAGCGCCAGCGGCAGGCTCAAGCCGGCGGCCAGCGCCAGCGGCCACCATTCGGGCAGGCGCGCCATGCCGGCCCGTTTGGGTTTGGTGGCAGTGACTGCCGGCGCGACTTCGTAACCGGCTTGCCGTACTGCCGCTGCCAACGTCGCCAGCGTGACGTCGGGCATGGCTTTGATTAAGGCTTTTTCGGTTGCCAGATTGACTGAGGCGGCGATCACGCCGGGTACTTTTTTCAAGGCTTTTTCGACCCGTGCTACGCAGGAGGCGCAGGTCATTTCGCCAATCGACAGCGTGACGGTTTGGGCGGCGACGTCGTAACCGGCTTTTTTGATGGCGGCGGTCAGCGCGCCGGCATTCGGCGGCGCGCCATCGCTTTCAGTCTGGATACTGGCTTTTTCGGTGGCCAGGTTGACCGAGGCGGCAATTACGCCGGGCACCGCTTTCAACGCTTTTTCGACCCGCATCACGCACGAGGCGCAAGTCATGCCGACGATGGGCAGCGTGAGCGAATTTGACGAATCATTCATTGCAATAGTCTCCTATCGGGAGAGTAGACATTCCAACGCTGGGAAGGTCAAGTGGAAATAGTTTTGTTGTTCGCCCTCTTTGCTGAGTTACGCCAGCAGGCAGGTCTGGTGTTAGCTCGACCTGACTGCCTGAAAGCGCGCAGATAGCGGATTTGTCGCGTATTCCAAGTACCTAATCGAATCGAGGGAATAGGCTCGTTTTCGACAATTATATGGGGGTATAGCCAAAAAATAGGTCAAATCCTCACGTTTTTATTGGGCCTATAAAAATACATATGGGAGTATTTTTTATGAAAAGCACCTGCATTGATGCATATGCCCAGTGTCGATACAACAAATGTCGGTCATCTCCTTTACATCCACAGCTTGCGCGCGGTCGTTAGCATTGGTGGACTTTCCATGTGATTCTAGCGCGAGGCAAGCCGTCGCGTCCTGAACCGTGGCGCCGCAAAAGCCGTTTAAATAAAAATTAATCCAAGGCAGTCCCCGGCACGATTTATCTCTTGTGCGGCGCACCTAAAAATGAAAAGCGGCGTGCTACCTGCACCAAAACTGGTGACACATTTGTCTTCAAATTAGCTACCGGAAAGGGATGGAAAGCCGGCGCCGCCAAGGTAATACGGTCTGCATCGCCTGATCGCGTATTCAGCGCCAAAAAAATTGGTTTTACACAAGTTTTTAGCGCAAGTTTGATGCATCGCAATATCGATTGTTCTTGCACCGCTTATCGTCATGGACTATAAATGTAATCGATTACATTTCTGTTGGATTCAGGCTTTTACAATGTTTATATGTCACTAACGCCAACCGTCACTCCGGCGCCCGATTTGCGGGCATCGATCAGCGCCGTTGCGGAACATGCCGGTGTATCGGTGGCGACCGTATCGCGTGTGATGAATGATCAAGCGGGTGTGCGGCCGAAAACGCGTGACAAGGTGCTGGCCGCAGTCGATGCCTTGGGTTATCGGATGAATCATTTGGCGCGTAATCTACGTACCGCAGAAAGCCGCTTATTGCTGACCATGGTGCCCGATGTCGGCAATCCTTTTTATGCCGAGATTGTGCGCGGTATCGATAGCGTGGCGCGCCAGCAAGGCTATTTTGTGCTGCTATGCGATACCGGTGCCGACGAGGGGCGCGAACGCTCGTATTTCGACTTGTTGCGGACCCATCGCGCCGACGGTGCAATCTGTCTCGACCCCGATACGATCCAGCATGCCTTGTCGAATGAATCGATGAGTTTGCCATGGGTCGCCTGTTGCGAATTCGATCCGACCGTGGCCGTGCCATACGTAGGGATCGACAATCACGCCGCTGCCGGCGATGCGGTGCGGCATTTGATCGAGCGTGGCCATCGGCGGATCGGCTTGATCAATTCTGAGGCGCGGTATTCGTATGCACGGCAACGCGAGCGCGGCTATCTCGATGCCCTGAGTGATGCCGGCGTCAATGCGCGGCCCGAATGGCGCCAGACAGTACACAGCGTCGATTACGCCGCCGGGTGCGCGGCAGCACTGGAAATGATGGCGCAGCCAGATGCCCCGAGCGCGATTTTTGCGGTGTCGGACACACTGGCGATTGGGGTGCTATCGGCCTTGCGCCAGTTGGGCAAACGGGTGCCGCAAGACGTGGCGGTGATCGGCTTCGATGATATTTCGATTGCGGCGCAGATCGATCCCGGCTTGACGACGATTGCGCAACCAATGCGGGCGCTGGGCGAAACAGCCGCGCAACTTTTATTACAGCGCCTGGCCGAGCCGAGAGTGGCCGTGCCGGGCGTCCTGCTCCAGCATCAATTGGTCATGAGGGGTAGCACATGAGGTGTCAGATGAAGGCGGTCATATGAGTGTCGCGGTGAGTTTCAATAATATCTGCAAGGATTTCGGTCCGGTGCGGGTGTTGCACGGCGTCAGTTTCGATCTTGCGCCGGGTCGGGTCTACGGTTTGCTAGGCGAAAACGGTGCCGGTAAATCAACCCTGATGAAAATCCTGGCCGGTTACGAAGCCGTCAGCGAAGGTCAGCTGGTGATTGATGGCCAGCCGCAAATATTTGCTAGTTCCCGTGCTGCCGAAGCCTTTGGCATCGTGCTGATCCATCAGGAATTCAATCTGGCCGAGCATTTGACGATTGCACAAAATATTTTTCTCGGCCATGAAAAACGCAAAGGTTGGCTGCTCGACGATGCCGCCATGAATAGCGAAGCGGCGGGCTATTTGCAGCAGGTCGGGCTCGATGTCGGCCCCGGCACCAAGGTGCGCGAGCTGATCGTAGCCGAGAAGCAGTTGGTCGAAATCGCCAAGGCGCTATCGCGCAAGGCGCGCTTTTTGATCATGGATGAGCCGACCGCGACCCTGACCTCGTCCGAGACGCAGCGCTTGTTTGCGGTCATGGCGCAGCTCAAAGCCGATGGCGTGACCATCTTGTATATCTCGCACAAGCTGGACGAAGTCGAACGCAATACGGACGAAGTGATCGTGATGCGCGATGGCCGTTTCATCACCCGCGAGCCGACCGCCGGTCTGAGCCGGCAACAGATGGCGAACCTGATGGTGGGGCGCGAGTTGTCGGACATGTTCCCGGCCAAGCCGCCATTGCCTGACGATGCCGCAGTCTTGCTCAAAGTCGAGGGCTTGTCAGTGCCGGGCTGGTCGACTAATTTATCGTTTGAAGTGCGCGCCGGCGAGATTTTTGGCTTTGCCGGACTGGTCGGCGCCGGCCGTACCGAATCGTTCGAAGCTTTGATCGGATTGCGCCCGCGCAGTGCCGGCAAGGTTGAATTAAATGGCAAGCCAGTCGATTTGCGCAACCCGCGCCAAGCGATGCAGCACGGCATGACCTACCTGAGCGAAGACCGCAAAGGGAAGGGCTTGCACGTCAATCTGGGTTTGCGTGAAAACCTGACCCTGATGACGATGGAGCGCTATGCCCATCCCTGGCTCGATTTAAAGGCGGAAAAATCGGCGCTGGCGACAGCGGTCGAGGCTTTCAATATTCGCACCGGCGACCTCGACAGCAAGGCGCGCATGCTGTCCGGCGGCAATCAGCAAAAGCTGGCGCTGGCTAAATTCCTGCATCCCGACCCCCGCGTCGTGATCTTGGACGAGCCGACCCGCGGCGTCGACGTCGGGGCCAAGCGCGATATCTATTTCTTGATCCACAGCCTGGCCGCGCAGGGCCGCGCTGTGATCGTGATTTCATCGGAATTGATTGAATTAATTGGCCTGTGTCATCGCGTCGCCGTGATGCGTGCAGGCACCTTACAAACCACGCTCGGCATCGAGCATTTGACTGAAGAGGAGTTGATTGCACATGCAACCGGCACGCACTGAACCCAAACCCACGGCGGGCAGTTTTACCAGCAATTCCGCCAATTTGATCGCTCGCATTAAGACGCTGGGGCCGCTGATCGGATTGATCGTTTTATGCATCGCCGGCACCTTGCTTAACAGTGATTTTGCGACCGTCGACAATATGATGAATGTGCTGACCCGCACCGCCTTCATTGGCATCATCGCGGTAGGCATGACTTTCGTAATTATTTCCGGCGGGATCGATCTCTCGGTCGGGTCGATGGCAGCGCTGATCGCCGGCAGCATGATTTATTTCATGAATTTTTTGCTGAATGGTATTGCCGGTTTTACACCCAGCCCGCTGACAATTGTCGTGTTGGGGATCGTCATGGCGCTGGTGTTAGGTGTGGTGTTTGGACTGGTGCACGGTTTGCTGATTACCAAGGGCAGCATCGAACCGTTCATCGTCACGCTTGGCACGCTCGGCATCTTCCGCGCCTTCCTGACTTATCTGGCCGATGGCGGCGCGCTCACTCTCGACAACGCACTCTCCGATATATATAGCCCGGTGTATTACCACAGCATGCTTGGGGTGCCGATTCCGATCTGGGTCTTTCTGCTAGTGGCCATCGGCGGCGCACTGATCCTTAATCGCACCACTTTTGGCCGCCATGTGCAAGCCATCGGCTCCAATGAGCAAGTAGCGCGCTATGCCGCAGTCCAGGTCGATCTGGTCAAGATGTCGACCTATATGCTGCTCGGTGTTTGCGTTGGGGTGGCGACCGTGTTGTACGTGCCGCGCCTTGGTTCGGCCTCACCCACTACCGGTTTGTTGTGGGAGCTGGAAGCGATTGCTGCCGTGGTCGTCGGCGGCACCGCATTGAAGGGGGGCGAGGGGCGCATTATCGGCACTGTGATCGGCGCAATCTTGCTCTCAGTGATCAGCAATATTCTCAACCTGACCAGCATCATCAGCGTGTATCTCAATGCAGCAGTGCAAGGTGTGGTGATTATCGCGGTGGCTTTCATGCAACGCGGACGGAAATAAGTAGTCGTACTTGGTTTTAAAAAAAGAGCACAAAGAGCACATCGTATTTTTAAAAGGGATCGCCATTTGCGGCACCCATAACCTGGAGGAAGTAACATGAAACGTTTTACCAAAGTGTTAGGCGCGGGATTGTTGGCATTGAATGCCTTGTCAGCGGTAGCCGCAGAAAAAATCGTAATGGGTGTGGCTATCCCAACGGCGACGCACAGCTTTACGGCT
The DNA here is from genome assembly GCA_040384645.1 of Pseudomonadota bacterium. Classification (GTDB taxonomy): domain Bacteria; phylum Pseudomonadota; class Gammaproteobacteria; order Burkholderiales; family Burkholderiaceae_D; genus JAZKIX01. The sequence goes on from JAZKIX010000204.1 coordinate 28,879, forward strand.
GGTATCGTATTTTGGGCGAACCAAGCCAAGGCAGAATTGGAAAAAGCCCACCCGGACTTAAAAATCATCGTCAAGACCGCTGCCGGCGCGCCTGAACAAGCCAATCAGCTGCAAGACATGCTGACCGTCAACAAGATCAACACCCTGGTCATTTTCCCGATTGAATCAGCCTCGCTGACCCAACCGGTGGCGCAAGTGAAGAGCAAAGGCGTGTACGTTACTGTGGTTGATCGTGGTCTGACTACAGCAGCAGCGCAAGATGCTTACGTCGCAGGCGACAATACCGCTTTCGGTAAAATCCCAGCGGAATACCTGGCTAAACGCATGAATGGCAAAGGTAACGTCGTGGTGTTCCGCGGTATGCCGGTGGAGATTGACAAAGAGCGTTTCGATGCCTTCAACTCCGTCATGAAAAACTATCCTGACATCAAAATTCTCGATGCCAAATACGGCAACTGGAATCGCGACGATGCGTTCAAAGTCATGCAAGATTACTTGACACGCTTCAAACAAATTGATGCAGTATGGGCGGCTGACGATGATATGGCGATTGGTGTACAAAAGGCGATCGATCAAGCCAAGCGTACCGATATTAAAGAAATTTTTGGCGGTGCCGGTGCTAAGGGCGCAGTTAAAAAGATCATGGATAACTCAGACAAAATGATCCAAGCCAACGTCTCTTACTCGCCTAAGTTCATGTACGACGCGATCAAGATGACGGCAGAAGCACGTTTGAAAGGCGAGAAATTGCCGGCGAACACCATTATTCCTTCAGTCTTGATCAACAAGGATAATGCCAAACAGTTCTATTTCCCAGATTCACCGTTTTAATTCCACCATTTTTAAAGCTGGCCCACCCCCTCCGGTAGGCGCCGCTTGATGGCGGTGTTTACCGGCTTTTTATTTCTGACCTTGCGCGCGCCCGGCGTTGCACTATTTGCCGGGTGTTGTGGATTTTGTATGGATGACGTGTAAGGTCAGTTATTTTTTTATAAGACAAGGAGTGCTCCGTGAAAACAATCAAGGGCCCGGCCATTTTTCTAGCCCAATTCATGGGTGACAAAGCGCCATTCGATACCTTGGCGCACCTGGGTGAATGGGCCGCCGGCCTCGGTTACAAAGGCATCCAGTTGCCGACCGACCCGCGTTTATTTGATCTGGCATTGGCAGCGCAGAGCCAGACTTATTGCGACGACATCGCAGGCACGCTGGCGCAATATGGCTTGCAAGTGACTGAACTATCGACCCATTTGCAAGGCCAGTTGGTGGCGGTGCATCCGGCATACGATGCCCTCTTCGATGGTTTTGCCGCAGCCCATGTGCGCGGCAACCCGGCGGCGCGTACCGCCTGGGCGATCGAACAATTAAAGTTTGCCGCCACTGCATCGCAGCGGCTCGGCTTAACGGCGCATGTGACCTTTTCCGGCGCGCTGGCATGGCCGTATTTATACCCTTGGCCGCAACGCCCCAAAGGCTTGGTGGAAGCGGCCTTCGCTGAGCTGGCCAAGCGCTGGCACCCGATTCTCGATGCCTTCGATGCTGCCGGTGTTGACCTGTGCTACGAGTTGCATCCAGGCGAAGATTTGCACGACGGTGTCACCTTTGAGCGTTTTCTCGATGCGGTGGATCAGCATCCGCGCGCCAGCATCTTGTACGACCCCAGCCACTTCATGCTGCAACAGCTTGATTACCTTGCCTTCATCGATATCTATCACGCACGCATCAAGGCTTTCCACGTCAAGGATGCCGAGTTCCGTCCGACCGGCCGGCAAGGCGTATATGGCGGTTTCTCAAGCTGGGAAGATCGTGCCGGGCGCTTCCGTTCGCTGGGCGATGGCCAGATCGATTTCAGCGCAATATTCTCTAAATTTGCGCAATACGATTTCCCCGGTTGGGCCGTGCTGGAATGGGAGTGCGCGCTGAAACATCCAGAAGATGGTGCAGCCGAAGGCGCTGATTTTATCCGCCGCCATATCATCCGCGTGGCGGAACGGGCTTTCGATGATTTTGCCGGTAGTGCGGTGAAGCAGGATCAGATTGATCAGTTGCTGGGTTTGAAATAACTTCAAACAACCGGCTGAAAACAAGCGCCAGAGGAGTCCCCTCCCTTTCATGACGCTCGGCTAGAGGGAAGGTTGGGGATGGGTTTTTTGTGCGTGGTGCGACGGCAACCCATCCCCCACTCAGCCTCCGCCTTGAAAGGGGAGGAGCAAGTCGACACCATTTGCACATCAAATGGCGTTGGCATAGCAAACACAATAAAGGGCTAAAAATGCAAAAACGTTTAAGACTCGGCATGGTCGGTGGTGGCCAAGGCGCTTTCATCGGATCAGTCCACCGTATCGCCGCAAGGCTCGATGATTACTATGAATTAGTCGCTGGCGCGCTCTCCAGCAATCCCGCCCGCGCCGCCATCAGTGCAGAAGAAATACGCATCGATCCCAACCGCAGTTACAGCGATTTCCGCGAAATGGCGCGCGCCGAAGCGGCGCGGCCGGACGGCATCGAAGTCGTCTCTATCGTCACACCCAACTATTTACATGCACCGGTAGCCACCGCTTTTCTGGAAGCCGGCATCCACGTGATCTGCGACAAGCCACTGGCCATTTCAATGGCGGAAGGCAAGGCCTTGGCCGAATTGGCGCGGCAAAAAAATCGGGTGTTCGCCCTGACGCATACTTACACCGGCTACCCTATGGTGCGACATGCCAAATCGCTGGTCGAAGCCGGCGAACTGGGCGATCTGCGGCTGGTGCAAGTCGAATATTCGCAAGACTGGCTGGCTGCGTCGATTGGCCGCAGCGATACCGGCGCCGCCGACAACTGGCATAACGACCCGCTGCGCTCCGGCCCTGGCGGCACGCTGGCCGATGTTGGCACCCACGCCTATCAATTGACCCAATACATCAGCGGCCAGACCCCGACCCAATTGCTAGCTGAACTCAATACCTTCGTACCCGGCCGCCCCATCGACGACCATGTGCAAGTGATGCTGCGCTATGCCAACGGCGCCCGTGGCACCTTATGGGCTAGCCAGGTCGCCACCGGTTGTGAAAATGCACTGCGTCTGCGCCTGTATGGCAGCAAAGCCCAGCTTGCTTTCAACCAGGAAAATCCGAACGAATTGTGGCTCACGCCGCAAGGCGGCAACGCCCAGCGCCTGACGCCAGGCCGGGTCGGTAGTGCCGCCGCTGCGCATGCGACACGGGTGCCGGCCGGTCATCCCGAAGGCTATATCGAAGCCTTTGCGCAACTCTATGTCGATGCGGCGCTACAGATCAGTGCAATCAATGCCGGGCAAGCGATCCCCGATGCCAGCCGCTGGTTGACCAATGTCGATGACGGCGTGGCAGGTATGGCATTCATCGATGCCGTGTTGCGCAGCCATCAAAACGATGGGCAATGGACCGATATCGCGCAATAATCACGCGGCGCAACTTATTTTAATTAACCCTCCACTGCAAGGCGTATCCGACCGATGATTTACCAAGCACTCGACACCCGTTACAACGAAATGCAATATCGCTTCTGCGGCAAAAGTGGCCTCAAGCTACCGGTACTCTCGCTCGGGCTGTGGCATAACTTTGGCGATTCGACCCCCATCCAATTGCAGCGCGAGATGTTGCGCACCGCATTTGACCTGGGTATTACCCATTTCGATCTTGCCAATAATTACGGCCCGCCATATGGCAGCGCCGAACGCAATTTCGGCCGCTTATTCAAGGAAGATTTCAAGCCCTACCGCGACGAATTGATCATCTCGTCCAAAGCTGGTTGGGATATGTGGCCCGGCCCGTATGGCAGCGGCGGCGGTTCGCGCAAATACATCTTGGCTAGCCTGGATCAAAGCTTGCAGCGCATGGGACTCGATTACGTCGATATTTTTTATTCGCATCGTTTCGATGCCGAAACCCCGCTGGAAGAAACTGCCGGCGCGTTAGCCAGCGCTGTGCAGCAAGGTAAAGCGTTGTATGTCGGCATCTCGTCCTACTCGCCCGCCAAAACTGCCGAAATGGCAAGCTTGCTGCGTGAATGGAAAGTCCCGGTGCTGATCCACCAGCCTTCCTACAATATGCTCAACCGCTGGATCGAGCACGGCCTGCTCGACACGCTTGGCGCAGAAGGCATCGGCTGCATCGCTTTCACCGCGCTGGCGCAAGGCGTGCTGAGTGATAAATACCTGAACGGCATCCCGGCCGATTCACGTATTAACCGTCCCGGCGGCGGCTCTTTACAAGCGCACCATTTAAGCCCGCAAAATCTGGAACACGTCAAAGCCCTGAACCAGATTGCCAAGTCCCGCGGCCAGAGCCTGGCGCAAATGGCCTACGCCTGGGTGCTACGCGATCCGCGCGTGACGACCACCCTGATCGGCGCCTCCAGCGTGGCGCAAATCATTGAAAACGTCGGCGCTCTCAAGCGCTTGGATTTCACTGCGGAAGAATTGGCTGCAATTGATGTTCAAGCCAAAGAAGGCGGGCTTAATCTGTGGGAAAAACCCTCGACTGATCAAAAGGTTTAACGGGACACTGTCTTCCTACACTGCGTGATGCTGTCGGAAAGGTAATTTTATTGCAAATATACTGGTGTAAGTATTAATTTTGGCGCAATGAATCCGTGCGGGATAGGCATTGTTTCGTCATATACTCCCTGATATTGTCGATTTTGTGAAGTTTGGCCTTGGTTTTGATGTGCCGATAAAAAGCCCGGCTGCCGATTACGGCAGCCGGGCTTTTTCGTTCAAAACAGACTCAGCTAGGCACGTGAATTTTAGGCCCGATTCGTTTTTTTATCAGCATTTGGCTTGCAGGGCGTTGTCGAGGTTGATCAGTTCCAGCCGAATGGTGCATGTCCCGTTGATGCTGCTACCGACTTTGCAGGTGGAATCGGTCGTGTTGACAATCCAGGCGTTGCTTGGCGTGACGGAGATTGAATGGATGGTGGTGGGGCCGGTGGATGCGACAGGGATATTTTTGCCGCCGCAACTGGTGCCATAGAGGGAGTAATCGAAGCTTGCCGGGCTGGTGACCAGATTGAGTGGCGGTGGTGACGGTATCGCCACGCTGTCCGCCGCTTGCAAGCCGATGCCGCCGAGCACCACGCTCAGCATCACAATGGCGGCACCTGATCCGACCCGCTTGCGCAGAAAAGCGACCGACGCAATGGTCAGCATGACGCCAATCAGTGCTGTCAGCCACGGACTAAGCGGCACCGCTAGCGGAGCGCCAAAACCGACGGTGACGATTTGTGCCGAAGCAGTGGTGGAGCAAACAATCGTGGCAACAAGGGCGGTGCCTAAAGTGCGCAAATGGTTCATGAAATTATCCAGTGTAGTCAAGCGGTGGGGACGGTGGACAGGCCAATAGGTGTCGGCGCGGAGGCA
>JAZKIX010000205.1:0-916 GCA_040384645.1 Pseudomonadota bacterium
TCTCCAATCCCGGCCTTTATCGCAGTCGATCCCAACCATACAATTTGACCATCGTATCAAACGCAATTTGGTGCGATACATCGATTAAATTTCCTGGGATATTTTCATGACGACGCCGAACGCTCTTTTTCTCATTATGCTGGTCTCGCTTAAAGCGGGGCGTGAACAGCAATTTTCAGATTTCGCGACACAAAATGCGCCGCTTTTGCATACGCATCATATTGAATTAATCAAGAGCATTGCCATCAATATCAAAGGCCAATTGGCAGGCGCCAACGCGTTGCCACAACCGGATTTCATTCATATCTATAAAGTGCCGTCAATGCCGCAATTCATGGCTTATACAACTGACGAACGATACGGCGCTGTTAGCGCACTGCGGGCCGAATCGACAAGCAGCGTGATTGGGTATTTCGCCGGAGAACAGCCACTGCCAGAAAAATTTAGCAGCGACTCGCCGCCAAACGAGCGCATGTACATCGTCGGATTGGCAAATTTCATCGACAAAAATGAACAAGGGCTTGAAGACTTCAATCAGCAGGCGATAGCAGAGGGGCTTTTTCATCAACACGGGATGCATGTGGAATATCAACTTGCCCCTGCAAAAGTGGCAATCGTCGTCGGAGATGCCATCGCGACGTTGCCCGACCGCATACAAGTATTTTTTGTCGATCGCGCCGACAATCTAAAGCAATACGTCTCCGACCCGCTCTACAAAAAATTGGCACCTTTGCGCGACGAGACCTTGTTGAAATATGACTTTTTTGCGGGTGCGCTAGTGCAAGGCTAGTTGCGTTGCAATCTGCATAAGCGCATGTGGGAGTGACCGCTCCATAACGGCGTAAGAGTTTGCGTTTTTATTACAACTAATTTCTGCAAAAAGGATTAAAAAATACTCCGATGGAGTATTTTTTAA
>JAZKIX010000205.1:926-11514 GCA_040384645.1 Pseudomonadota bacterium
CATTATTTCGAAAAAATTTGCCTGATTCCACACAAAAAAATGCTGCCTTCTTCATATGCGGGCCGCATTGTCCATGTCTGAAGTTCCCATCCATCCATTAACAAGCGATCAAGATGCGCGCGTCAAGCCTCAATGCACAATAGCGATCTTGCCAAAATGTCGTCCGCCAGCGCTGAGTTCGGCATACGCTGCGCCCGTATTGTCGATGTCGAAAACACGGTCGATCACCGGCACGATACGGTGGGCGGCGATGGCGCGGGCGGCGTCTGCCAGGTCGGCTACAGAACCGGTATTGTTGCCGACGATGCGCAACGACTTGACGATGATCGGCAGCAGGTCGATTGAAATTGCCGTGCCGGTCACGAAGCCTACGGTAAATACGGTGCCGCCGACCGCTGCCGCATTCAGCGAGCGTGCGATGGTTGCGCTGCCGACGGTTTCCACCACCAGGTCGGCGCCGCGTCCATCGGTCAGTTTCAGCACTGCCTCGTCCCATGCCGGCGTGGCGCGGTAGTTGATCAAGTGATCGGCACCGATCTGACGTGCGCGTTCCAGCTTTTCGTCGGATGACGAAGCGATGATGACGGTGGCGCCCGATGCCTTGGCAAATTGCAGGGCAAAGATGCTGACGCCGCCGGTGCCCAGCAATACCACCACCGAGCCGGGACGAATTTGAGCCGAGCGCACCGCATTCCAGGCCGTGGTTGCGGCAATGGGCAGCGCCGCGCCTTGGGCGAAATCGAGGTGCGCCGGCAGCGCCACCAGACTGCCGGCGGGAACTGCCACGTATTCGGCCAGCGAGCCCGGCAGCGTGACGCCACGCATCGCAGCCACGTTGCGCGGCGTGATGGCGCCGCCCTGCCAGTGCGGCATGAAGTGCGGGATCACGCGTTCGCCAACGGTGATGCCGCTGACGCCTTCGCCCAAGGCGGCGACTTCACCGGCGCCATCGGCGACCGGAATCATTGGAAAACTGGCGCCGGGGAAGTTGCCGGTCGCAATCGCCACGTCGAGGAAATTGAGCGTAGCGGCACGCAGGCGCACCAGCACTTCGCCACGACAGGCAATCGGGTCGGGCAACTCGGTCTGGCGAAAGGCATTGAGATTGGGTGCGGTAAGTTGGATCGCTTTCATGATCTGTTCTCTAAAATGAAATAAGGGTTGAGGGGGGTAATCACTGTGCAAGAAGAAATACACGGCCTCAGTTTCATTTAAAATCAACGAGAGATAAACTATGCTTTGATTGATATATTCAACAGTAGGGGTTGCAAATGCATTTGCTCGACAGCATGAAGGTATTTGTTTTGGCGGTCGAAAAAGGCAGTCTCAGCGCGGCCGCCGGGGCCTGCGATATTTCGGCAACGATGGCTGGCAACCACTTGCGCATGCTTGAAAAACGCTTAGGCATGCAATTGCTCAACCGCACCACTAGGCGCCAGCATCTGACTGCTTTCGGCGAGGATTACTACGCGCGCTGCAAGGAAATCCTCAGGCTGGTGGCCGAAACCGATGTGCAAGCGCAGAACCTGCAACTGGCGCCGGCAGGGAAATTGCGCATCAGCGCACCGGTCAGCTTCGGCACCGAAGCCTTGATGCCCGCCTTGTCGGAGTATCTGGATCGTTATCCCGAGGTCAGCGTCGATGTCGCCCTATGCGACCGCGTGGTCGATCTGGTGGAAGAAGGTTTCGAGGCGGCGATCCGTATCGGCCAGTTGCCAGATTCGGCATTGATCGCCAAGCCGCTGGCGCCTTATCGGCTGATGATTTGCGCCTCGCCCGACTATCTGGCACGCAAAGGCACGCCAAGCAAGCCGGACGACCTGAGCGACCACGAATGTCTGTCTTTCTCGCCCGTAGTGCTGACGCACTGGCGCCTGACCAATCAGGATGACACTTGGCGCGTTCCGGTCGCTGGCCGCTTGCAGGTCAATCACGGACAGGCTTTGCGGGTGGCGGCATTGCATGGTATGGGCATCGTATTGCAGCCCGCAATCTTGCTGGAGGCAGACGTTAAAGCCGGTCGTCTGGTTCAGCTATTCCCCGATCATGCACTCGCTAGCCGGCCAATGAGCGTGGTCTACCTGCCGGACCGGTATCGCTCGCCCAAGCTGCGTAGCTTTGTAGATTTTATGGTGGAACGGTTCAAGTGATTTGCTGGCGCTCGCAGTGATAACTCGCTGCAGCGACACCCCCGTGCAACTTTAAACACATCACCATTTGCAGCAATGAAATCGATTAAAAAAATGTCGGAACAGCCTGCTTACTGTTCCAAATCATCGCGCAATTTGAACGGCACCAGTTGTTTAAGCAGTCCTTCTAGTCCGCCATAAACATTCAAATGCTCGATCTTCTCGGTGATTTTTTCCAGCGTCTCTAGTTCCTTTAGCCGCAACGCCACCGGATTGTCTTCCATCACCTTGGCAGTATTCATCAGCGAGCGCGTGGCTGCCGTTTCTTCGCGGCGGCGAATCACATTGGCTTGGGCCGCTTTTTCTGCTTCCACTACCTTTCCTAATATAGTTTTTATTTCGCCAGGCAAGATCAAATCCTTGATGCCGAGGCTAATCATCTCAATCCCTTGCAACGCTGCTTTTTGCTTCATATAACCGAGAATTTGTTCATCGGTTTCATTTTTATTTTCGAGCAAGCCATCCAAGGTCCGGCTACCGATTGCTGCGCGTAAAGCGAATTGAATTTCTTTATAAATGAAGTCCTTATAGTCGGAGAGACTAGACAGCGTCAGACGGCTATCGACTATTTTGTAACCCGCCGTCACGTTGACGCGAAGCTGTACTTTGTCTTGCGTCAGCATTTCCTGTCCCGTTATTTCTACCACCATCAGCCGCGTGTCGACTGTCGTCAACGAGAGGCGCTTACCGCCATGCCAATATAGATAAAAACCCGGCTCCAACATGGATTGAAATACACCATCAACATAAAACAAGCCGACGTGCTCAGAAGGAATTTCATAACTCGAGACAAAAGGCGCCAGCAATTTTTCTGTGGCCTGAGTACTACGCATGGCGACGACGATATGGGTTTCGACCGGCTTTGGCGCTTGGTCGAGTGCGATCAATTCTGCCCGCAAATCTTTGCTGGCCAAAAGCTGGCCAGCCGCAGCCGACACCTGTATCAACTCTTTTTTATCCCACCACACGGCCAACTGTTTATCACCGGTTTCGACGCAACTGAGCTGCTCTGTCAGTGCCGGATGATTGCTGGTCAGGATGGCTTGCACGACATCCTTTGCCTCGATCACCTGCGATTGGCGCAGAATGATGAGCTTGGTTTTTGGCAGTACGTCGAAGTAGGCATGACGTCCCGGCGACAGAAAATCGCTGAAAATTTCTTCTACAAATAGCAAACCAAAGGCACCAGCGGGAACTACTATCTGTTTGACGCAACCGACCGAGACCCCCACAGCTAATTTGGCCAACCATTCCGCTGGCACTTTTAGGTCTGCACTGACGACAGTTCGATATATTTCTAGCGGTAGATCTTTTTTCCAAAACGCCTGTAAGGAATTGGGTAAAACAAAATGGCGCTGTTGGCCTGCGCAGACTAGTGCCACCTGATCAATTCCGGTACGGATGATTTCCAGATGCGCGCTTATCTCGGCAGAATGCGCCGACACCAACCATTCCAGATTGGCGACATTAGCGGGGAAATCGGCCAGATTACATACCTGAACCGTCTTGGACGAAGGCAAGATATAGCGACCGCTTTCGAGTATTTTTTCAAAGCCGGTACGGGTATGGACCAAGCCAACTTGGCGGTCTTGAATGAGGTGCCGTTTGAGCATTAGAATCCTGTTAAATACCCTCGCGGGAGCCTTCCCCGCATCACAACGGATGGCAGGATCGGATCGACGCGGCCGTTTCGTCCCGCATACGCTCGATATCGAAGGCGCACCCTAAGCACAGGCCGTCCTTGGCTATCGTTAATACATTGGGTAAAAACACCGGGCCAAACCAAAAGAACAACCATACAAAGCCGTGACGCGTTGTTTAAACCAATCGGGCTCGATCGATTGAGTCCGACTGCCAAAAACAGGAAATTGGCTCCCTTGAGGGATGCTGCATCGATACAAATTATAGGAATCGAACCTATTGCTACCGGGTGTTTAGGCCGATGCTCTACCAGAGTTTTCAAACGAGGTGCGTAGTTCAGGACTCGAACCTGAAAGTTGTCGATTGATGCGGTACACAAACGGGCAGAGCCCATTGCGCCAGCCTGAACTCAAGAGTCAGAACCGCTGCAGCCAATCAACGAAGCTTCCACCATGGAAACGCCGGGCAAGTATAGCGCAGGGCAATATCCAAAAGCCAATAAACCTTATGTTGTGGGCAGTGCTGGCTTGACGTCACTCACCCTGAATCCATAGAAGTCGGACGGGGCTTGCCCATCCCGCTGGTTTCTCATGCCAAGAAAATAAGTGCCGACACTTTCATGCAATTTGATTCAATTGATTGGGCCGGCAACCTTGAGCTAGCTGCTTCAGAACCTGGCGATCATTGCTGCTTTTTTGCTTAAAACTGTACGACACTCTCAAAAGTCGGGCCAAAAGCCCCGCAATAGACCGGCAAGTTCGCCATCGATTCCAGCCTTGCAAGGAAGGCTCGCGGTATCGTGATCAATCCTGCCTCATACCTTGGCTGCGCTTTGAAAAGAGACTGGGTCAATGCGGCTTGGTGGCCCAGATCCCCCATTAGCCCATGGCGCAAGCCAGTCACTAAACCTGTCGTACTGTCGCGAACCAGCGTCGCATCTGTGGCATCGGTAGGCGCAATCTCATAACCCTGGCACCAGCGCAGTCCCGGCAAGCGATCGAATACATCGAGATGGCTGACCAGCAAGCCATCCAATTTTCCGGCGACCGCCATCGCATATCGCAATAAAATCGCATCAGGATGGCCGCGTCGAAACTTGCCCTGCCAGCCGTCCGAACCGTTATGCGGTTCTGGCAGGCTGTCCAGGCTGGCATCCCATGTTGGCAAAGGGCCGCAACCGTGCCGTGTCAGGTAGGAGCGCAGAACGCCAAAATGTTGAACCATGGCGGTTTGTCCAGCGTCGGCCAAAACTGCTTCAACTGCTGATGGGTGGATGCTGCTCCAGGTGGTATGCGGATGAAAGCCGCGCCATTCGTCGAGCAAGATACCCTGTGCGCCCTCGAAAATAACTGTCCCCGGCAAGTGCAGACGTTGCGCAATAAGCGGTTGCTGTGCAGGCACAACTTGAAGCGTCAATGCACCTACTCGCTCAAGCCAGCGTCGCGAGATTGAAGCGTCGTTTAATACCTGCCATTCTGTCGCAAAGGCTTGCTGCATTTGGACATGGCTGGGGGCTGGCGCAGCGATATTTTCCAGTTCGCGCAGCAATGTGGTGCGGATGACTTCAAGCTTATCCAGGGCAAGTATCGGATTTAACAAGTCGGCGTAGCGCAATATCTGCCCCGGATGATCTAGGCTGTGGCGCACCGTTTCGCCCACGCCGACGCCACAAGTGCCGTGCGCACCCTGCCCGCGCGCCAATTCCCGCAACCGCCCGGCGGCCTGATGGAACGGTGTAGTGACACGGCAGCGCGCATCAATCATCAATCTCTGCAAGCCGTCAGCGACGCCGGCGCGCTGCAGAAATTCATTTTCAATCAAGAGTGCGGTGGGATGCACGACAACCGGATACGCCAGCAGCGTCACCACGTCAGGTACAAAAGTAGCCGCGCCGAACTGCGAAAACGTGTGATGACGCCCATCCGGCAACACGACATTGTGTCCAGCCTGGGCGCCGCCGTTAAAACGCACCACGGTATGGGCTTGCCAATGACGGCACAGATAATCAGTAAACAGACCCTTGCCGCAATCGCCGAAAGCAAGCCCCAACAACGAGATAAACCGGGTCGAATTCATATGCCGCCGATCAGCCGAATAAACGACGCCACCAGGTCGATTGTCCTTGCCCCGTGGTCGCTGTACCGGCATGGATCCGGTTATTAGCGTTCGGATCGATCAGCTCGGCATAAGGCTGCAATACGCGGATCACGGCCGAGGCACGTTCGCCGCTGACACCATTGCCCTGCAAGGTATGCGCCAAGGTTGCCAGGTCGGGGATGGCGCGCTCGGTCAGGCCGACGATGGATGCGGCGACCGCACAAGCATCCTCGGGCGATTCCATGCAAATCACATTGTCGCCAAGTAGGTCGCGCCAGCGCCGCTCGCATTTTTGACGCCGTTGCAAGTCGGGGATCAGGAAGAATAAATGATAGGTTTCGGCTGCTGCAGCGATCACTTCTTCGATCGGAATATCTTCGTCGAGCTTTTCACCGATTAAAGCCTCGATCTGATGCCGCGATACTGCCGGATACGGCAGTTCATCGCCGGTCATGAACAGGTAACCGCGCTTTTTACGCTTTTCCCAACATTCCAGATCGGTGTGCTGGGCTAGCATGTAAAAGGCCAGCTCATAACTTTCTGAACCCGTGCCACCACCGCCGCCTTCCAGAAAACTCCAGGTCAACCATTGATCCATCAGCTCGGCTGTCGATTCAAATTGCCCCACCTGGAGCGGTGCATTGTCCGACGTGGCATCGCCGATAGCCATGAACAGCAACTGCGGATCAGGGATGCCGCAGGCGGTCAACAGCTTCATAAAAGTCGGCAATTCTTGGGTCGCTAATATTTTGGGGATATCGCCCATCGAACCGGTTACATCGAGCGCAAAAACAATCCCAAGCGACGCCGGATGATCGGCGCTATCGCGCGATTCACGCATCTTCACGCCGCGTGGATCCATCAGTGGATGACATCGATGTTGGGTAAATACCTCGCCATAGGATGCAGAAGAACGGTCGGCGATGAGGGCAGCATGTGCGGCGTGCGAGTAATTTCCGTGTCCCATATGGTTCCTTTTAGATGGTGGAGTGCGGGTTAAAGTGGATGAATCGGGATGGGCCGAAGGCACTACGGGCAGCGACTGCCAGCGCTTGATCAAGTCCTCGTGCGCCCAGTCTGGTGCACCATTGCCGGTCTTCGCTGGCGTTTTTGAGCAAAGCTTCCAATGCTGCCGGGGTTGACAGTGACAGCGATGGCTCGGCATCGCCATCGGCCAGCATAACGCGCATGGCCCAGGCCGATTGCATCAGGTCACGCACCATTGCGGGATGCAAGATTCCTGCAGTTGCAGGTGTCTGCACCTGCTGCGCACCAGCCCAGCCGATCAGCAAAATGCCATGGTCTTTCGGATGCACCAACATATGCTCGGGCGACAGATTGCCATGCACCCATCCGGCGTCGTGCAGATACGCCAGCACTTCCAATACCCGGCGCCACATCCACACCACATGGCGCGGATCTAGTCCCAGCGGCTGCAACTGTTTTACATTCGCCAGGCTGCCCCAGAAGCCCGCCGGATGGCGCAGGACCAAAGCATCCCTGCTCTCGCCTGCCACACTTTCAGTCACGCCGCAAGCCACAGGCTGCGGCAAACGTTGCGAAAAATAAGCGGCGCCGGGTGCTGCAATTGCCTGTAGCTGTTGCAGCACAGCCATTTCTTTTTTCAGCCGCCCGGCAAGCGCCGATTGGTTTGCCAGTTTCAAAACGACACGCTCGGTCAATGCGCCCACCCGTTCTGCCAGCATGACTTTGGCAGACGTCCCAAAGCCCAAAGGCAGAAGAGTTTTGTAGTGTTGGCCCTGGCAGCGAATCAGGTTCGACGCAACGCCCGGCACCGGCTGGGTGCGCAGAAACGCTTGATGAAATGGCGCTGCTTCGACAAAATTTTCAGCGCGTGAAACCGAAATGCCGCAATACGTACATATCACGCTGCGCCAGCGGGCCTGCCTGGGCAAGGGCCCGCCGCACTGAGGGCAAATGAGCGACGCTGAAAACATGGGCTGTGTCATTCGGATCGCCTTGCTTGAAAAAAATGGGAGAAAGTGCAAATCATAGGTTTGCACCCAGCGCAAGGTCGGCACCCACGCCAGATACGCTAGCTTGGCTTATGCAACGATCAATTTTTGCCACGATAGTCATATTATTTCCTCGAAAATTCTTATCGCTTAGGCGGCTATCCAACTGCATCACACTGCCAACCTATTTCTACCGGGCTCAAGCACGGTTGCATCCGCATTCAAAGACCGCGCTCCAATACGCGTAATTTTTCCCGGAATTGCGACTTTAGCCGATACAGCTGGGCCGGTCGATGTGCGCCGCCGCCTTCCATCTGGCCGTCAGCCGGCTCCAACATACCCATCTCCGTCATCTTGCGGCGAAAACTGACCTTGTTGATGCGCTGATCCATCACCGCCTCATACACTTTTTGCAGTTGTGGCAGCGTAAACGGTTCGCTGACAAGGTAGCAGGGCAAGGACGAATATTGGCTTTTGCTACGCAGGCGCGCTGCCGCAGTATCGATAATTTTGTTGTGATCGAAAGGCAAAGTCGGCAAGCGCCCGATACTGACAAGTTTTAGCGCAGGATGATTCGCCTGCAGAATGACTTGATAAGGAACTAGCGCATAGTAAGACACCGATACAGACCAGCCACGAGGATCGCGTGCCGGACCGGAAAAAGTAGCCAGTTGTTCAAGATAGGGCGCAATGATTGCTGTTTTCTCAAAAAGCACACGTAAAGCAGCCTCATGCGCATCGCCGTCTTCTTCCACATGGATATAACCGCCCGGTAGCGCTGCCACACCCTTGTATGGCTCGCGATCGCGCTTTAGCAAAGCCACGTTAAGCTGTTCATCCTTTAGCGTCAGCAAAACCACGTCGACGGTACAAATCACCTGATTCAAAGCATCCCCTGTTTGTTTCTTCTCCTGAGACGAAAAATACACTTAATTGCAAAACTATTCCAACTAAAAATGAGAATTTTCTTAAAATATTGATTAATTAAGACATATATTTTATATGTAGAAATCGCATTCACTAGTTAGTTGCAAAATTATTTAAATACCCTATACTCGATTCATACCTTTCCCAAGGAAATATCATGAAGCGCAAGCTGCACCTGTTGATCATCGATCCGCAAAACGATTTCTGCGATTTACCCGACCATTATCTACCGGCCAACCCGCTCGACGGCACGCCGATTAAACCAGCCTTACCAGTGACCGGCGCCCATGCCGACATGCTGCGGGTGGCAAACCTGATCAATCGCGGACATGGCGGACTGTCTGGCATCAGCATCACGCTTGATTCGCATCACCGGCTGGACGTGGCACATCCGACGTTTTGGATGGATGCACACCGACAAGCTGTCCCGCCATTTACCCAGATCAGCGCGGCACAGCTGCGGGCTGGTCAATATTTGCCACGCGATGCCACAGCCCTGCCGCGCGTAACCGCCTACCTTGATGCACTGGAGGTAGCCGGACGCTACACCCTGATGGTGTGGCCAGTGCATTGCGAAATCGGCACCTGGGGTCATAACGTGCATGCAGACGTGCGCGCTGCCTATAACCATTGGGAAGAATCGGCGCTGGATACTGTCAACAAAGTGGTCAAAGGCACCAATCCCTGGACCGAACATTATTCGGCCGTGATGGCGGAAGTACCCGATGCGGAGGATCCGGCGACCCAATTGAACCGCACATTTTTAAGCACCTTGGCGCAGGCAGACCGGATCTACGTTACCGGCGAAGCCGGCAGCCACTGTGTAAAGGCGACGACGGAACACATTGCGGACAATTTTGATCAAGTCAATTTAGCGAAGCTGGTCCTGGTAAGCGATTGCATGAGTGCCGTCACAGGTTTCGAAAAACAAACCGATGATTTTTTGCGCGATATGGCGGCGCGTGGCCTGACCATCGCTAAGGCGGAAGATGTACTGCAGGAATTAATGGCGAACAATGATTCCTGAATCTCTCGGAATCCAGATTATTTTGCAATAGACATTTCAACTTTTTAGGATCACCAATTCATCATGACTACAGTATCAAACGAAATAATCACACTTTATCGTCCGACGGGGCCCGAAGAGCTGGCACTGGTAAGGGAAAGTGGCTTTAAAAAATGGCCTCCGCGACTTGCTGAACAACCTATTTTTTATCCTGTCACCAACGAACTGTATGCAATTCAGATCGCAAGAGACTGGAACGTCAAGGCGAGCGGCGCGGGTTTTGTGACGCGTTTTTACGTAAAAAAATCATTCATGGATCGCTATCCAATACAAAAAGTCGGCGGTGCAATCCATACCGAATGGTGGATTCCAGCCGAAGAACTAGATGAAATGAATCGTAATATCGTAGGTGATATTGAAGTAATCCAAGAATTTGGAAGATCGGACAGCAATGTGTGATTGGTGCTAAAAATATATTTGCGCTGCTAATTTCGTATTTGAAAATCCCAATAAGCCATACACCATGAACCCCATCGTACGCAGCCTGCTGGAAACCGACTTATATAAATTCACCATGTGGCAAGCATTGCTGCATAGCCATCCCGGCGCGCAAAGTGAATATGCTTTTGTTTGCCGCAACACACCGGCCTATCCGCTGGCAGAGCTGAGAGCCGAAGTCGAGCGTGAACTCGATCAACTGTGCACGCTTTCTTTTACTGACGATGAGCTCGATTACCTGCGCGGCCTGCGCT
>JAZKIX010000205.1:11524-23225 GCA_040384645.1 Pseudomonadota bacterium
CAAGAGCGACTTTGTCGACTTCCTGACGATCTTTCGCTTCCAGCGCAAGTTCATTCAGGTTGACACTGATGGCGCCACTCTGCGCATTGTCGCCAAAGGGCCGCAAGTGCATGTGATGGGGTTTGAAATCTACGTGCTGTATATCGTCAACGAGCTGTATTTCCGCCGTTTCGACCAGGCTGCGGCCTTGCAGCAAGGACGCGCCCGTTTACAAGAAAAGATCGCCCTGCTGCATGCGTTCGCGGATGAACCTGGATGCAAGCATTCTTTTGAATTTTTCGATTTCGGGGTGCGCCGCCGTTTTTCCAGTGCCTGGCAAGAGGAAGTGGTCGCCACCTTGGCACGCGAAGTGCCGTCTTATTTCAAGGGCACCTCCAACGTCTACCTCGCCAAGAAATTTGGCTTGACCCCCATCGGCACCATGGCACACGAGTATTTGCAATCGTATCAATCGTTCGGCGTGCGCTTGCGTGACTTTCAAAAAGCGGCGCTGGAAGATTGGGTGCAGGAATACCGAGGCGACCTTGGCACGGCACTTACCGACGTGGTCGGCATGGATGCTTTCCTGGCCGATTTCGACCTGTACTTTGCCAAGCTGTTCGATGGCTTGCGCCACGACTCGGGCGATCCGGTGCTGTGGGGTGAAAAGGCCTTAACCCATTATCAAAAACTGCGTATCGATGCGCACACCAAGCGGCTGGTGTTTTCCGATGGACTTGATTTGCCAAGCGCGTTTTCCCTGTACCGGCACTTTGCCGACCGCTGCATGACAGGCTTTGGCATCGGCACCAATTTGTCCAACGATAATGGTGTGCCATCCATCAATATCGTCATGAAACTCATGTTCTGCAACGGTCAGCCGGTCGCCAAGTTGTCCGATTCACCTGGCAAAACCTTATGCACCGACGAAACCTTCCTCGCATACCTGCGCCAAGTGTTCGATCATCCCGCGGTTTAAGCGAAAGAAATTGTCATGTTAAAAATTGCGATTGCCCAACTCAATGTCACCGTTGGCGACTTTGCCGGCAACACAGCCGCCACGATCGAACGTATGACCCGTGCCCACCAGGCCGGAGCCGATCTGGTGGTATTTTCAGAACTGTCGCTGTGCGGCTATTACCCAGGCGATTTGCTGGAAGATGCCGGCTTCCTGCACAAGCTGGCGCTGGCATTGGAGCAAATCCAAACCGCATCGCGCCAGATGCCGGCGCTGGTGACGGTGCTCGGCACGGTGCGGCGCAATAATGGTCCCGGCAAGCCTTTGTTCAATGCGCTGCTGGCGATCCAGGATGGCGCAGTGGTGGCGGAATATTACAAGCAACTATTGCCGACCTATGGCATTTTTGACGAACGGCGCCATTTTGAACCGGGGCCGGAGGGTGCTTGCGTACTCTATGTGGCCGGCCAACGCATCGGTTTTCTGGTATGTGAAGACGGCTGGAACAACGCCGGCCGCGACTATGCGGTCAATCCCTTCGATGCCCTGCGCGCTGCTGCGCCACAACTGCTGGTCAGTATCAATGCCAGCCCGTCCGACATCGGAAAACGAGCCCAGCGCCACGCCTTGTTTGGCGCGGCGGCAGTGCATACACAACTGCCTTTGTTGTACGTCAACCAGATCGGCGGACAGGATCAACTGGTGTTCGACGGTGCCTCGTTCGCCGTCTCGCCGGCACAAGGGATTGCCTTTGAAGCGGCGCGGTTTCAAGAAGATTTCCAGCTCATCGGCTTCGATGCCGGGTGCTTTGTCGCGATTGACGGCAGCGCCTTGCCGATGCCAGACCCGGCAGGTTTACCGGCGGTGGACTTTACCCGCCGCCAGATCGTGTTAGGACTGCAAGATTATGCGCGCCGTTGCAATTTTTCTACCGTGGTGGTCGGCTCGTCCGGCGGCATCGATTCGGCCTTGACGCTGGCGCTGGCAGTAGAAGCGCTGGGCCCTGAAAACGTGATCGCCATCACCATGCCGTCGGCTTTTTCCAGCGAAGGCTCAGTGTCCGATTCGGTCGCACTGTGCGACAACCTGGGTATCACGCTCCATACCCACCCGATCCGTGCCTTGGTCGATCAATATGCCAGCGGTTTTGCCGACGCCTTTGCACAACCGTTGGCCGGCTTGCCGCTAGAAAACCTGCAAGCACGCATCCGCGGCACGATCTTGATGGAATATTCCAACGCTTTTGGCGCGCTGTTGCTGACCACCGGCAACAAGAGCGAAATCTCGGTCGGCTATTGCACCCTGTATGGCGACACCAATGGCGGCCTGGGCTTGATCGGTGACTTGTACAAGACCGAAGTATTTGCCCTGTCGCGTCACGTTAATGCGCATGCCGGACGCGAATTGATTCCCACAGCGGTATTAACCAAACCGCCCTCGGCTGAACTGGCGCCCGGCCAGCAAGACACCGATAGCTTGCCGCCGTACGAGGTGCTCGATGAAATCCTGAAATGGCATATTGAAGGGGCACGCCTGCCGTCGGCCGAAGCGCTTGCGGCCAGCCGCTTTGTCGAGCAATTGACGCAATCCGATGCTGGCAAAACGCTGGTGACACGCATCTTGGGTATGGTGGCGCGAAATGAATACAAACGGCGTCAGGCGCCACCGATCATCCGGGTCCGTTCACGCGCTTTTGGCAGTGGCCGCCAGATGCCGATCGCAGCAAAATACTAAAGGATTAATCGCAATGACTAACGATACAAACGATACCAAGGAGTCAACGGCCGACGTGGCCGTCTTGATTGGACGGTTTCAACCCTTTCACAGCGGTCACAAAGCGCTACTGGAGATCGCACTGGCGACCGCGCCACGAGTGACAGTGGTACTGGGTTCCTCGTTTCATGCCAGAAGCGCCAAAAATCCATTCACGTGGCAAGAACGGGCCATGATGATCGGCAGCACCTTGCCATACCACGACCGGGAACGCGTTTCCTATGTCGCCGTGCGCGACTATTACGACGATACGCGCTGGGCCGCGGCCGTGCAAAAAAAGGTAATGGATCAAAACACCGGTAGCGAACGGATCGCCTTAATCGGCTACGTCAAGGACGCTTCCAGTTACTACCTGAAGCAGTTCCCCCAGTGGCAATCCGTGGCGGCGACCGATGTCACCGATATCGATGCCACCCGCATCAGGCGCGTCTTGTTTGAGGCGGAGGATATTGACGTATCACTGAGCGTGATTGCCGAACTGGTGCCGGCCGCCATTCGCCAGTACATCAGGGCGTGGAGCTTGCTAGCTTGGTACCAGCCGCTAGTACAAGAGCATGCGGCCATCGAGGCTTATAAGGCATCCTGGCGCAGCGCGCCCTATCCCCCAATTTTCTCGACTGTCGATTCCGTGGTCAAGACTGCCGGCCATGTGTTGCTGATCAAGCGCGGCGCTTTTCCTGGCAAGGGTTTATGGGCCATTCCCGGTGGCTTTCTGGAACCGCGCGAACGCTTGTTGCAAGCGGCTATCCGCGAACTGCATGAAGAAACCCAGCTCGGCCTGTGGTTGCCATCGCTCGACGATGCCTTGGTCGAGGTCAAGGTATTCGACCATCCTGACCGCAGCCTGCGCGGCCGCACGATTACGCACGCCCATTTCTTTGACCTGAAGTTGGAGCAACTGCCGGTGGTGCAAGGTTCTGACGATGCGGCGCAGGCGACCTGGTTACCGATTGCGGCATTGGCGGCGATGGAAGAGCAGTTTTTTGATGACCACTTCCATATCCTCGATCACTTCCTGCAATTGTCAGGCAATAGCTAACGGCGCCACCACAAACAGCCGGTAGCTGATTTCCATTACCGGCGGCAGCGCATGCTGTGTGAAGCGGCAAATCCCCTTAAAAAATACACCCAGGTGTATTTTTTAAGGCCCAATGAATCCGAGCGCGTTATGGGGTAATTTTGCTTATACCCCCCACATTCTTACACTCATGCGCTACTAGCAAGCAGCACTGCACCATACCGATTTTGTTCCCAATCAATTCCAGGTCCTGGAACCTGCTCCCGAATCCTAGCGAAAAGCTTGCGCCGCTACTGCTCATGGGCCAATATTGGACTGACCTCATCCGCCTTCCCTTGCCTATGCGCGAGGCCGCCGGACAGCGCCACGGCAGATTGAATTGCATGCGTGTCTTGCAACGCCGCGTGGCTAAACGGCACTTTTTTCCAGATAGATGCAATCAAGAAGCATGTTGGTAACCGTGCTTACAGAAGAAAAATAGATTGGGAAAAATCGTCTGCTATTACACTAGGGCAATAATGTAAAGGACGCGCGGCAAGTGGGTTAAAAGCACGCTACCGCGTCCCACCCTGCACGATAGGCCATGTTGCAGGAAGATTACGGCATGATTCAGCGATTGGGCAATGACAATATGCAACCTCTTATAAGACGCTTGCCATGATTTTTTTGCATCGCGATGTTTTGCCGCTCTTTTTGTACTCAATCTGGCGCAGCGCCAGTTGGCTAGCGCCGTCAGCCAGCCTGGCTTGCACCTGTTTTTGCATCATTTTTTTGTCATTTGCAAACCCTGCGCTAGCAACGCAAACCCCGTCCCGAAAAGTATTGATCATCTATTCCTGGCATGACCTCATGCCGTGGCAAGCGGCGCTGCGCGTCGGACTGCAAGAGCGTCTGAAACAGCAGACCCCGGCCAAAAAGCTGGAACTATTTGAGGAGCGCCTCGATGCCGGACGGATCGAGGATGCCGCGTCCGACAAGGGTTTGTATAACTACCTGAGTGAAAAATATGCACAAGTACCGTTAGATGCGGTCATCGCCGAATCGCAGAGTGCCGCCACCTTCTTGCTGCGCCATCCCGACCTGTTTATCAAGGCCAAACGCTACGCAGTCAATGTCTCTAATCCCGGCGATATTCCCGCAAAAAACGCCTTTGTGGTGAAAGAGAATCCGGCGCAGGCGCTGCTGACCATTGCCCAAGTGATGCCGGACCGCGAGCGCGTGGTTGCAGTGGTCGACCATTCCGATTACGGTCGCCGCATCAAGGACGCGCTAATGGCGACGCGGGGCTCCTTGCCCAAGACGCTAACGCTGGAGGTGATGGACAACTTCAGCTTCGACGAGCTGTATGCCAAGTTAGTCAAGCTGCCGCCACGCAGCGCCATCCTGTATTTCCCGACCCTGCACGACCGCAATGGCGTGGGCCAGATTCCCTACCGCGTGGTGCAGCGGCTGGCGGAGGTCAGCAACGCGCCCATTTTTGCGCATCACGATACCCTGCTCGGCTCGGGCATTGTCGGCGGTTATATGGTCAGTGCGCGCCGGGTCGGCGATTTGGTGGCTCGCATTGCACTCGATGATGTTTTGCCTGGTAATGTCGAAGAAACCGATGCCCTTGTCAAAAGTTATCAATTCGACGACAAGCAACTGCAACGCTGGGGCATTGCCGACCAGCGCTTGCCGGCGCCGCATACTGTCATCAACCTCGTAGTCTCGACCTGGGTCAGTCATCGCTGGCAAATCGCCGCTGCGGTGGCGGCTTTTTTGCTGCAAGCAGTATTGATTGCGGCGCTGGTACGGTCGCTGCGCCAGCGCAAAAAAATGACACGGTTATTAGCGGACGAACGTGATCAACTGGAGCAGCATGTCCATGAACGTAACCGTGAGCTGAGCGATATTGTCAATTTCAACGAAACCATCCTCTTGCACTCGCCTCTACCGATGGGCGTGTATGCCGGCAACGGCCAATGCATCCTGGCCAACGATGCGTACGCCCAGCTAGTGGGCACCACCCGCACCGTCTTATTGACACAAAATTTTCATCACATCGTCGCTTTGCAACGGTCGGGCTTGCTCGACGATTGCCTGCAAGCGCTGAAGCAAAATGTCCCGAAGCAGCGCGAAGTCCACGTCGTCAGCTCCTTCGGCAAAGAAGTCTGGATCGCCGCCCGTATCCTACCGACACACCTGCGCGGCGAACCCCATTTATTGATCCAGTTTTTCGATTTGAGCGAAACTAAACGCGCCGAAGAAGCGCTGACCGCAGCCAATGAACAACTGATACTGGCGCGCGATACCGCAGAAGCGGCAAACCGCGCCAAAAGCCAGTTCCTGGCCAATATGAGCCACGAAATCCGCACCCCGATGAATGCCATCCTGGGCATGCTGCAATTGCTGCAGCATACGCAACTGAGCACGCGCCAGCTTGACTATGCCGTCAAAACCCAAACGGCGGCGCAATCCTTATTAAGCCTGCTGAACGACATTCTCGATTTCTCCAAGGTCGAAGCGAATAAACTGAACCTAGAACATTTACCATTCCAGATCGACAGCTTAGTGCGGGAACTGTCAGTGATCTCCAGCGCCAGTGTCGGCGATAAAAAAATTGAAGTCTTGTTCGTGCTCGATCCCAAGCTGCCCGATTGGATCGTCGGCGATGGCTATCGCCTGCGGCAAGTGCTGATCAATCTCATCGGCAATGCAATCAAATTCACCCGCCAAGGTGAAGTCACGCTGTCACTGACGGTGCTGACACAAGAGCCAGACCACACCGAGATTGGCTTCGCTGTGAGCGATACCGGCATCGGTATCGGCGCGGTACAGTTGCACACCATTTTCGATGCCTTCACGCAGGCCGAGGCATCCACTTCACGCCAGTTCGGCGGCACCGGTCTGGGACTAGCCATCAGCCATCGTCTGGTATCGCTGATGGATGGCGTACTGCAAGTCGAAAGCACGCCTGGCGTCGGCAGTCGTTTTCATTTTACGCTGCGCTTTGAACATGGCGCGGCAACGCATGAACCGCGTCCGATCGCGATCAAGCCCGGCGCAAAACCCTTGGCCGGCTTGCGCCTGCTGTTGGTGGAAGACACCCCCATGAACCAACAAGTCGCACAAGAACTGTTGGCCAGTGAAGGCGCACAGATCGAGCTAGCCAATAGCGGCAGCGCAGGCGTCGCCATGGCCGCCGCCAGCGATCCGCCTTACGACGCGATCTTGATGGATATTCAGATGCCCGATATGGATGGCTATGCCGCTACCGCAGCGATTCGCCAGCAACCGCGCCTGGAATCGCTACCGATCATCGCCATGACCGCCAATGCCATGCTGACCGACATCGCTGCCTGCCGCGCCGCAGGAATGGATGATCACATTGCCAAGCCGATCAATTTGGACGACGCAGTGCAAACGATTTTGCGTCACTGCACTGCGCACATGGGCGACCTCGCTACCGGCATCGACCCCGCGCCGCTTGCGGCAACAACCGGGTTTGAATTTGACCTCGCGTTACGGCGCATCGGCGGCAATACAACATTGTTCGCCACACTGGCCCGGCGCTTTGAGCCAGAAGTGTGTGCCATGCTGGCCGATTGCCGCCAAGCTTTGGTGCAAGGAAACCAGAACCGGGTCGCCATCGGGATGCACACCATAAAAGGACTGGCCGGCACGATCGGCGCACCGCATCTGGCAACCCTGGCCAACGCCATCGAGCAGCAGATAACCACTGGCAATGTCGCTGACAATATTGATGCATCGATCGATGAGGCACAGGTATTGGTGGTGCAAACCTGTCGCGCCTTGCTGGATTATTGCAGGCATTTTTGATTCATCCCTGATGGATCAAAAGGCAAAAATAGTCCAAGCCCTCTAAATATACTGAGCGGTGTATTTTTAAAGACCCAATAAATACAAGCGGGATAAGTGGATTTTATGGCTATACCCCTCCATTTCAAGGAAATAATTGCCATTATGCCCGCGATGCGGATACCTATGCTGACCAAGGCAAGACGGGCGCCCGACCAGCGCCGGTGACAGGTTTCGTCGGCAGAAGTAGCATAAAAAAAACCATCCCCTTTCCCGATCTTCCTCTCAAGCCGAGCGCCTTGAAAGGCAAGGAGAAAACCGGTGCATTCCTGAGGGCTGAATAAGGACCAAATCTGTGGCATGTCACCATAAATCGTAGTGGCGCGGCATTCCATGCCACTACGACGCGCGATATCTCAACACCGTGCGCAAATTCAAATTTAAGCCAATTTCTCTTCTTTTCTGCGGCAAATTACACTTTATAATTTGTCACCCTATTGCCGTTCTGACAAAGGGCTTTCACGCAAAGTGCGCCCGTCAAAATGAAGATCAATCAGCTGGGATTAGCCTTTTTTTTCCGCTCCACCGGCGTCGCTTTTTTATATGCCGCCGCAGCGACGGCCGGGCTGATGATTGCCGTGGTCGGCAGCACGGTCACATTGGTGTGGGCGCCGAGTGGGATCGCGCTGGCGGCGCTGCTGGTGTATGGCTACCGCCTAGCTTTCGGCGTTGCGCTCGGCGCTTTTCTGGCAAACGCAATGACCGACCTAGCGCTGTACTCTGCCGCTGGCATCGCCCTTGGCAACACGCTGGCGGCCGTGGCCGGCACCTTTCTTTTGCACCGCTTTGCGCATTTTCAACATGCGCTGCATCGACGGCGCGATGTGTTCGCATTGATCGCGCTGGCCGCTGTTTTCAGCACCATGCTGAGCGCCTGCGTCGGGGTCGCGACGCTGGTCTTGGGCGGCAAGATTGCCTATAGCGACAGCGCGACGGTCTGGCTGAAATGGTGGTTGGGCGACATGATGGGCGTGCTGGTGGTGGCGCCGCCACTGCTGGTCTGGCTCAGTCGCTGCCGTCCTGCATTTTCTTGGTCAAAGACCATCGAAGCTTTATCTCTGGTCGTCACCCTGACGCTGGTCAGCTACGCCATTTTTGGCGCGCCGGAATTGGCGATCCATGGCTACTATCCTGCTTCGCTGGCGGTCTTTCCCTTCATTATTTGGGGCGCGCTGCGTTTCGACCAATCGGGTGCCAGCATGGTAACGCTGGTCGTTGCCGTGCTGGCGATCTGGGGTACGGCGCGCGGCACCGGGCCGTTCGTGGTCGACCAGCCGGTGGACAGTCTGGTGCGTTGGTGCGCGTTCGCCATTGTGGTGGCGGTAACGGGGCTGCTGTTGGCGGCGTCGGTAGCCGAGCAGAGACGAGCCCAGGCTGACTTGAAAAATTCGCATAGCTTGCTGGAGCAAAGGGTGAGCGAACGCACCCGCGATCTGGCCGACAGCAATGCCGGGTTACGCCATGAAATGGCCGAACGCAGGCGACTGGAAACCGCGCTGATCCGCTTCAGCGAAGAACAGCAGCAAGCCATCGGCCGCGAATTGCATGACGGCCTGGGCCAGCACCTGACCAGCCTGGCCTTATTCGGTGCAGCCTTGCAGCAGCAACTGGCGGCACGCGCATTACCTGAAGCGGCAGCGGCGCAGCGCATCGTCGAGCTGGTCAACCAGGCGACTGCCATGACCCGCAGCGTGGCGCATGGCTACTATCCGGCAGAACTCGAATCTGGCGGACTGGTCGCCGCGCTGCAGCAATTGGCCCAACATACCGCCGGGTTGCAAGGCTTGAACTGCGTATTCCATGCCGATGCCGGTATGCATATCGATGATCCCCTGATCGCCATCAATCTATACCGCATCGCGCAGGAAGCGCTCAACAACGCCCTGAAATACAGCCAGGCGCGTCAATTGGACATGCACTTGACCCGTGTCGGCAATAGCTGCCGGCTCTGCATCAGCGACAACGGCATCGGCCTAAATGGCGCCGATGCAAGCGAGCGCCAAGGGCTGGGGATGCACAGCATGCGCTATCGCGCCAACCTGCTCGGAGGCAGTTTCGAGATTGCAGAACATAGCCCTGGCGGCACCAGCATTTCCGTTATTTATCCAAACACTCATCCAGACCGGGAGCCAGCAATTGAACAGCCATGGCATGCATCAAGCGGGCAAGACCCGCATTCTGATGGTGGACGACCACCCCATCGTGCGGGAGGGCATGGCACTGTTTCTCAACGCCCAGCCGGACTTGCACCTGTGTTGCGAAGCGGCTGATGCCGGGCAAGCCCTGGCGGCGATGGCCGATTACGCGCCAGATTTAGCGATTGTCGATATCTCGCTGCAAAAAGATTCCGGCCTGGATTTGATCAAGACCTTGCGCCATCGCTACCCCGGGCTTGGGCTGCTGGCGATGAGCTTGCATGACGAAACTATTTTTGCCGAACGCGCTCTACGCGCCGGCGCCAATGGCTACCTGATGAAGCACGAGGCGACCGAGAATATTTTGCTGGCGGTGCGGCGCGTTTTAGCTGGCGACATTTACCTTAGCAGCGCCATGCTGAACCGCCTGTCGCAACGGCTGGCGGCACCCGGCAAAACTATCCCCGGCCTGATGTCGGCCTTGAGCGAGCGCGAGTTTCAAGTCTTGCATTTGCTGGGCACCGGCTCCGGCACCCGCCAAATCGCGGAAAAGCTCAACCGCAGCATCAAAACCATTGAAACCCACCGCGCCAGCTTGAAAGACAAACTGCAGCTCAAGAGCGGTGCGGATTTAGTCAGGTTTGCGGTGCAATCGCTGGTGGAACGGTGACTGGCGTTGGACTAGGGGATTCCACTAGCCCAAAATCAGGGGTCTTCCCCGATGGTTGTGCCGGTTCGCGCCGCTTACAGTGTCATAGCGAAAAGTTAATTTTTTCGTGTGAAAAGTACGAATTTAACAAAAAATACTGGGTGCAGTATTTTAGATGACGCCACAAAAACCTGCGGGTGAAGGGGTGTTTATGGCTATACCCCCTATTTTTAATAGCATCAGGCACTGCATCAGCTTACCCAGTTCCGCTAAAAATCAAACAGGTGTCATGTGAAGAAAAATCGAACATCGGATAGCCTGTTTGAAATCCACGTTGCATGTAGCCGCCTCTATCGAGCGCTATTCATTTACGCTTGCTGGATCTTTTCCCTCCTCTGCCTCAGCGCCAACCCCGCCATCGCAAGAACAGCCCCATCCAAAATAAAACCCGGTTCCGCCCCCATGGTCGCGGCCGCCGATGCCGCTTGTCCTGCCGCCAAGGGCAAGGACTATACGGGACAGGATCTGAGCGACAAGAATTTTTCGGCCTTTGCACCCGGTTCGCTGGTCGGCGCCAATTTCAGCAAGGCAATCCTGAAGGGTGCCAATTTCGCCAATCTGGATCTGAGCGGCGCCAACTTCCAAGGGGCGATTCTTGGCAGCAGTGCCAAGGGTAATGACACCGACTTCACCAACGCCACCTTGAAAAACACCTGTTTTATCAAGGCCAGCGGCATGGGCGGGGCGGATTTTACGTATGCCAACATCGATTGCGCTGATTTTTCCCACACCTTGTTGAGCCCTGCGCAATTTGGCCCGATGCCAAACATTGCGCACAATCCGACCTGCCGTACCAAGTTCATCGGCAGCCTAATCGATGTGCATGCGATCAGCCTCGACCATTGGGGCTATGTCGATTTCACCAATACCAATTTCCAGGGCCTCAGCCGCAGCACCTTTTCGCTGGCGGGCAAGGACATCAGTGGCGCCATGCTGGGGGGGATTGATTTCAGCAATATCGACATGACGGGAGCCAACCTGACCAAGGTCGATTTTTCGCATGCGATATTGACCCACGCCAAATTGACCAGCGCGACATTGAACGGCGCTAAGTTGATCCTGGCCCATGCACCGTATGTCCAGCTCGACTGCGCCCAGTTTTACGGCGGGCCGGGGCAAGCCAATACTTGTGGCAATGCCGCTGCCGGCGCTTGCAAAATCAAGCCGCCAACGTCGAGCGCGCCGACTGCGCATGCCGACCTGACCCAGGCTAATCTGCAGACCGCCAGCATGCGCAATACCATTTTAGATTCGGCCATCCTCACCGG
>JAZKIX010000206.1:0-8154 GCA_040384645.1 Pseudomonadota bacterium
TCCAAATCCGCACCCAGGACATGCACCGCGTGGCCGAATCGGGCGTGGCGGCACATTGGTTGTACAAAAATGGCGAATCGAGTCTGACCGACTTGCAACATCGCACTCATGCCTGGCTGCAATCCTTGTTGGATATTCAAAAACAGACCGGCGATTCGGCGGAGTTTTTGGAGCATGTCAAGGTCGATTTGTTTCCCGATTCGGTCTATGTATTTACGCCCAAATCCAAGATCATCGCCTTGCCGCGGGGCGCCACTGCACTCGATTTCGCCTATACCATTCATACCGACGTCGGCGATCAAACCATTGCAACCAAGATCAATCACGAACCGGCGCCGTTACGCACCGAATTGCGCAATGGCGACATCGTGGAAATCATTACCTCGCCCTCTTCCCGTCCTAGCCCAAACTGGCTCACTTTTGTCCGTACCGGCAAGGCCCGCTCGGCGATTCGCCACCATTTGCGCACCATCAATCTGGGCGAGTCGACCGAATTGGGACAACGTCTGTTGGGGCAGGCGCTGACTGCACTCAATTTAAATCCGATCTTATTGCCCTCCTTGAGCGAACGCTTGCTCAACGAATCCAGTGCCAATTCGCTGGAAGAAATTTACGCAGATATTGGTGTCGGCAAACGGATGGCAGCGCTGGTCGCACGGCATATCCTGGGCTTGGTCGAAGATGAGCAATCATCGATTCCCTTGCTTAATCCTGATGATGAATCGCGTCCGACCAAGATTGAGCCGGTCGTGATCTACGGCAGCGAAGGCGTGGTAGTCCAGTTGGCACCTTGTTGCCTGCCGATTCCGGGCGATGGCATTCTGGGGCAACTCAAACGCGATCAAGGTTTGGTGGTTCACACGGTGGAATGTGAACTGGCCAAACGCCAGCGCAACAAAGAGCCGGAACGCTGGATCGATGTCGAATGGGGCGAAGAACTGAATCGCCGCTTCGATTGCCATATCAAGCTGCTGATCAATAATGAAAAAGGCGTATTAGCCCGCGTGGCAGCTGAAATCGGCGAATCCGATGCCAATATCACCTATGTCGGCATGGACGAGGACAAGGACCATGCCATCACCCAATTACGCTTTACTATCCAGATCGAAGACCGGATTCATCTGGCGCGCCTGATCCGCAATGTGCGGCGCATCCCTGGCGTCACCCGCGTTTTGCGTGAACGCGGACCAAACTAAGCCGACGAACTTAAGCCCACTCTCGCAACATTGAATCTTAGGCGTGTGCGCGTTTGCTCATGCGTTTATGCAAGCGCCGCAAACCCATCCACACCGCAAATGCCACCACCGGAATCAAGACGCCGGTCAATACATCGGGATTGATCGGGGCGCCGGCTGCTTTCATTGCTTTGCCAAGATAACTGAGCAAGCCGATTGAATAATATGAGATCGCGACCACCGACAGCCCTTCCACCGATTGTTGCAAGCGCAATTGGTGTGCGGCACGGGTGTTGAGCGATTCGAGAATTTTCCGGTTTTGTCGTTCTTGTACGATGCCGACCTTGGTCCGCAATAAATCGTTGGTATGCGCAATCCGGTCGCCCAGTGCATGTTGGCGCCGTGCGATGGAGGTGCACGTGCTCATGGCAGGTGCCAGCCGACGATCCATGAACTCCGCAATGGTTGGCGCGCCATCGATCCGGCTTTCGCGCAGGTCGTCGATGCGCGTCTGCACCAATTTAAAGTAGGCGGTTGATGCTGAAAAACGATAGCTGTTTTCCAATGACAGTTTTTCCATACGCGCTGCGAGATCGATGATTTTGTGCAGTAAAGCTTGCTCGTCGTCAGCGACCAAGGTGCCGCCTTCGGTCGCGTCGTTGGCAGTCATGGCCACTGTCAACTTGGCCAGTTCGCCTTCAATCCCATTCAAAATCGGCGTTGCGCGTTGTGCATGTGGCAAGCCCATCAAAGCCATCATGCGATAGGTTTCGATTTCCAGCACACGTTGCACCAGACGTCCGGCTTGCTGATACGACAGGCAGACATCGAGCACCACAAAGCGGCAAAATCCATCCGACTGGATGGCAAAATCGGTCCAGATTTCCGCCGCTTGCAAGGCGTTAGTGCCGACCAATACATTGCCATCGAATATCCCGCGCAAGGTGGGTAAAGGGATTGCACCGAATGAAGTCGCCGTATTCAACACTAAATGCGCCGCCACCATGGTGGTGCCTTGCAGGCTAGTCAGCCACGATTCCGGCACATGACGCAAGGGAACGTGCTGAAACGCTTCCTCCAGCGGCCAATCCTGCGGCTGGCTTTCAGCAAATGTATAGGTGGCAAATTCAGTATGGCATTCCCACTGCAAGCGAAACCGTCCGAAATCGTGGAAAAAATATTTAGCCTCGGCACTCGGGCCAGCCACACCGAAATGTAGACATAACGCAAGCAAGGTCTGGTGCTGTAGCGCCGAATTGTCAACATGCTGGTCGGCATCGGCATGGGCAAATACCGCCAGATGGGTCAGTGTCTCGGGCGCGGTCAGGCGCAGCGAAGGTCGTGAATGCACTTCCGCCGCCAAAGGCACGCGTAATGGGTGATTTAAACTGGAATGGACGATCGACATAAGCGTATTGGCTACATTATTGAATACAAATTGAAAATCAGATTGTGTGCAGAATGATGCTCAAACCAGCACTTTGAAGGGGAAATATACACCCCATAGTATTTATTTTAAGCCAATAAATCCGTGCGGGTACGGCATTGTTTTGCCATATACCCCTACAAAAATAGTGATTCAAGGGGCGGGATAACGCACTTCAAGCACAAGCAATTCTTCTACGCCGCCGGGTGTTTTCAAGCTGACTGAATCGCCTTCGCGGGTCTTGGTCAACGTCCGCGCCACTGGCGACACCCAGCTAATCAAGCCATGCAGAGGGTCAATTTCATCCACCCCGACAATGGTCACGGTATGTTGCTCACCAGCCATGTTTTGATAGGTGACGGTAGCGCCGAAAAAAATCTGGTCATTCCCATAATGCAGGCTCGGGTCGAAAACTTCTGCCAGATCGAGCCGTTTAGTCAGGAAGCGTATGCGGCGGTCAATTTCGCGCAGCCGGCGTTTGCCGTAGATATAGTCGCCGTTTTCCGAGCGATCACCATTGGATGCAGCCCAATGCACGATTTGGACCACCTCCGGCCGATCGACGTCGATCAAACGCAATAACTCATCTCTCAGACGCTGATGCCCTTGCGGACGGATGTAATTTTTTACGCCAGCCGGAATCTCCGGCATTGGCACGTCGCCGTCTTCATCGTCGTCGGTTTCTTTGACAAAAGCTTTATTCATGGTCGGTATTGTAACGGCGTCAAGCTGTGACGGTCATGGCTTGTGCTTTCTATCAGCGCCAATCTGGTGCAAGATTTGCCAAAAATCAATTTGTCTTGAAAGCAAGATACGACGCGCTTTGGGCGGCCAGATGCGCAAAAAACCACAGCGTCGGGCATGAAAGCGCCGTCTCCGGCACTTGTTTCTGGATCGCACAAGATTTCTTGTATTCAATGCCATTTTCGCTACATAAAAGTGGTTATAATTTTCTTCACCCTTTGCGACGATGAGAGAGCCTTTTTTGAGCCAAGTTCAAGTCCAGGAACAAGCGATCAAGCACCCCTCCTGGCTGCCGATCATCATGCGTGGCTCGTTCAGTGAAATCTACGTTCTTGATTCCGTCACCTTGCGTTTTGTTCAAGTCAACGATGCAGCACAGTTAAATCTGCAATATAAAGACAGCGACCTGATCGGCATGAGTCCGCTGGATATTTCTGAAGACTTGACCGCGCCCGCGCTTGAAAACATCCTGCAACCCCTACGCGACAATCCCGATAGCGAAACCACGATTGAAGCAATTCACTTGCGACGTGACGGTACCAGTTACCCGATCGAATTCCGTCTGTTTCTCAATAGCGCTGAGTCGCCGCCAGTTTTTATCGCTATCGGCAACGACATCAGCAGCCGGCGCGCCCAAGCCGAGGCGCTTGGCGTAAGCGAGTCGCGTTTCAGTGCCATGGTGTCGAATATGCCTGGCCTGGTCTACCAATTCCTGTTACGGCGCGATGGCAGCATCGGCTTCACTTACCTGAGCGATGGCTGCCAGTCCCTGCTAGGTTTAGCGCCGGACCAACTCAGTGCTAATCCCTCCCTATTCCTGAATCTGATTTTGCCGGAAGACCGCAAGTCATATCTGGATTCGATGGCCACTTCGGCCAATGATATGAGCAGTTGGAATTGGGAAGGCCGGATCTGGATTGACGTCTGG
Organism: Pseudomonadota bacterium; assembly: GCA_040384645.1. Taxonomy (GTDB): domain Bacteria; phylum Pseudomonadota; class Gammaproteobacteria; order Burkholderiales; family Burkholderiaceae_D; genus JAZKIX01. Next base: position 4,274 of record JAZKIX010000206.1, read on the forward strand.
AAAGATATCAAATGGATCAATTTACGTTCTACACCGCGCCGCAGCACCGACAATAACGTCAAATGGGAAGGCATCATGACCAATATTACGCAGAGCAAGTTGGCGGAGTTCGAGATCAAGGATTCGAGGGCGCATCTGGCTGAGTTGTCGGCCCATATCGAAAAGATCAAGGAACAGGAACGCACCCGCATTGCACGCGAAATACACGATGACTTGGGCGGCAACCTGACGGCGATCAAAATGTCGCTGGCCTTGCTGACGCGCCGCCTACCGCCGGACAACGCGGCCCTGCTCGACAAGGCGGAATATGTCGATCTGCTGGTCGACCGCACGATCGAAGCGGCGCACCGGATTTCAGCCGATTTACGCCCTGGCGTGCTTGATTTTGGGATTGTGGCGGCGCTGGAATGGCAAAGTAAGGAATTTGAAAAGCAAGCTGGCATTCCCTGCATCTTTACTGCCAATGAAAAGGAAATCAATCTGCACCTGGATCAGGCAACCGCGATTTTTCGGATTTTCCAGGAAGCCCTGACCAATATCGCCAAACATGCCCACGCCAGCAGCGTTACGATCAGGCTATTGCGTAACAAGGCCACAGTCAATTTAAAGATTGCCGACAACGGCCGCGGCATCGCCGCCGCCGACCGTGAAAAATCGCAATCCTTTGGCATTCGCGGCATGATCGAGCGCGCCAAGGCATTGGGCGGCACGCTCTCGGTCGGCCCCGGCCGCAGCGGCGGCAATCTGGTCAGCATCACCATTCCGATCCACAGCCCGAACTACAGCCCCACCCACGGCCCCGCTGCCATTGCATCCACCTGATGTGTCTCTAATCCAAGCACCCTATGACTGAAAAAAATCGCATCCGGATTCTGATTGCGGATGACCATGCCATCGTGCGCGAAGGGCTGAAACAAATTCTGGCTGATACCAAAGATATCGTGGTTGCCGGTGAAGCCGAAAATGGCCTCGACGCCATCAAACTGGCACGCGATACCGATTGCAATGTACTCTTGCTCGACATTTCGATGCCTGACCGCAGCGGCATCGACGTCTTGAAACAAATTAAAAAAGAAGTGCCGCAACTGGCGGTGTTGATGTTGTCGATGCACCGCGAAGATCAATACGCGATCCGCGCCTTAAAGGCCGGCGCCTCAGGCTATCTAAATAAACAAAGTGCGCCTAAAGAATTGGTGATTGCAATCCGCCAGGTGGCCGCCGGCATGAAATACATCAGCGCCGCGCTGGCGCAGGAATTGGCCAACCACATCAATGAAGACCATCTGGTGCCGGCGCACGAGACTTTGTCCGACCGCGAGTACCAAACCCTAACCATGATTGCGTCCGGCAAAACTGTGACCGCCATCGCCAACGAGCTATCGCTATCGGTCAAAACCGTTAGCGAATATCGGGCGCGTTTGCTGCTGAAAATGAAGCTTAAAAACAGCGCGGAACTGACCCATTACGCGATAAAAAATCAGTTGGTTGAATAAAAAGAGAAGGCAATTTGCATAATCGACACACCGTAATCAAAAGGCATCCCGCACAAACAAAATTGCAAACTGGAACGGCTTGTTGCCGTTTATTAACTCATTGACGGCGAAATCGGCGTTGTATGATGATTCAATCAACAGTTGTTTACGATTGGCATGAGCCGTTTTGGGTAAATTCGGCCGATACCAAAAACCTGAGTGTATGAAGTCGTGAGTCGCCATGTCTAGCAAACCGCCCAAGCCAGCCACACCTAATCCGGCCGAGATTGCCCGGGAAGCTTTTCGTCTGCTGGCAACCCGCCGCGTGGCGCCGACACCAGACGCCTACCGCCTTATCTACAATGAAATTGCCGGCATAGCTGAACCGGTTGCAGTCGCTACCGCGCCAGTGGTTGAATCGGGCAAAACCGCCAATGATGCCGGCGCGGCCAAAGTGCTGACCGTCTTTGCCACCACCTTGAGCACCTTGCCAGGCGAGATTTCTGACTTTGGCCGCCGCTTCAACCGCGCTGCTACCGCCTGCGATTGGGACAGTTACAGCAAAGCGCTGGTGCAGCTCACCGACAAACACATCAAAAAGCCAAGCGGTATCGAAACTGCCAGCATGGTCATGACAGTGGTTGGGCCGGTATCGGAAGGACAGCAAACCAAGCTCTTGCGCGAGCTATTGACCCGTACCCTCACCTTTGCGCTTGGTTCCTTGCTGCATGGCACGCCGCAATTGGCGGCCGATGCGGAAGCGCTGGGTGCCGCAGTCAAGAACGCACAGAATGAAGATTCGCTCAACGAGGTGGCTTCGCGCCTGAAACATCTGTGCTACCAGATCGAATTGAAGAGCGGCGATACCGCCGAGCAACAAGAATTATTGTTCCGCATCTTTAAGTTATTGCTAGAAAACGTCAACGAATTGCTTGACGAAGATAGCTGGCTGCGCGGCCAGATCGAGGTGGTGCAAGACCTTATTTCTGGCCCCATCGACCATCGGGCTTTGGAAGAAGCAACCCGTAGCCTGAAAGAAGTGATCTATAAGCAGGGCTTGTTGAAACATAGCCTGGTCGAGGCTAAGGTCACGGTCAAACACATGATGATGACCTTCATCGACCGGCTGGGTGCGATGGCGGCGACCACCGGCGATTTCCACGAAAAAATCGATGGTTTTTCGCAAAAAATCAGCCGCGCCGGCAATATCAATGAACTCAATGTCGTGTTGGAAGACGTGCTGCGCGAAACCCGCGTAGTGCAAACCGAAGCATTACGTTCGCGCGACAAAATGGTGGCGGCGCAACAAGAAGTGCAAGACGCCGAAACCCGTATCCACGATCTGGAAACCAAGCTCAAGCAAATGAGCGATCTGGTGCGTGAAGACCAGTTGACCGGCAGTCTGAACCGGCGTGGCCTGGACGATATTTTCGAGCGCGAATCGGCACGCGCCGACCGCCGCGGCACGCCGCTCTGCGTAGCCTTGCTCGATCTGGATGATTTTAAAAAGCTCAATGACTCACTCGGCCATCTGGCTGGCGATGGTGCACTCAAGCACTTGGTCAAGGTGGTCAAGGACACACTGCGCTCGATGGATGTGATTGCCCGTTTTGGCGGCGAGGAATTTGTCATCTTGTTCCCTGAAACCAGTATCGAAGCTGCTGCCCAAACCATGACGCGGCTACAGCGCGAATTGACCAAACATTTTTTCATGCATGAAAACGAAAAGGTATTGATCACTTTCAGCGCCGGTGTCGCGCAACGCAAGCCCAATGAAGGCCAGGAATCCTTGGTAAAGCGCGCCGATGATGCGATGTATCAAGCCAAGAAGTCCGGCAAGAACCGGGTGATTGTTGCCGAATAAATGGCTTGAAACGGCGTTTTGAGCAATAAATATACTGGGCTGTGTATATTTTTTGTACCGCGGAATACGTGCGCAGTGATACGTATTTAGCCATATACCCCCTATATTTTAGTTTTTAAGCACGATCAATCTAGCTCACAGAGGAGTGCCAGCGTGAAAAAACAAAGTGGTTCGTCCTCCGGTTCATCTTCCCAATTGCAGCTAGCTATCGAGCATCACAAGGCTGGCCGATTGCAGCAAGCCGAAGCGATCTACAAAAAGATGTCCGGCAGCCCGGATGCATTGCACCTGCTGGGCGTGATCGCCTACCAGAATGGCAAATTTGAAGCGGCAATCGGATCAATCAAGAGCGCCATCCGCATGCACCCAGCCAATGCGATCTACCACTACAACCTGGGCCTGTGCTATCGCGCCCAAGGACAAAACACCGAAGCTGCCGCCAGCTATCGCAAAGCCATCGGGCTACAACACGATTACGTCGACGCCCTCAATAATTTGGGCGTGGTGCTGGACGATCAGGCCAAGTTCGACGAAGCGGAGGCTTG
>JAZKIX010000206.1:8164-29792 GCA_040384645.1 Pseudomonadota bacterium
AGCAATCTAGGCTCGACCCTAAAAAAACAGGGCAAATTGGAGGAAGCCATCGCCAGTTGCCAACGGGCGATCGCACTCAATCCCGGCTATGCCGAGGCCTACAGCAACCTCAGCAGCGCGCTGCACGAGCAAGGCAAACTGGACGAAGCCATCGCTTGCTGCCAGCAAGCCCTGGCAATCGATCCCAATAATCTCGATGCCCATAACAATATGGGCAATGCGCTGGAAGCACAGGGCAAGCTGGATGAAGCCGTGGCTTGCTACCGGCGGGCGCTGGCGATCCAGCCCGATTCCAGCACCTCGCACTTCAACCTGGGCAACGAATTGCGGGCGATGGGAAAATGGGACGATGCCGTCAGCAGCTTTGAGCGCGCGCTGCAGCTCAAACCCGATTTCGCCTATGCCCTGAACGGTTTGGGAATTGCTTTGCAGGGTCAGGGCAAGCTGAGCCAAGCGGTCGATTGCTACCGGCGCGCCTTGCAAGCCGCGCCCGACTATGCCAATGCGTATAACAATCTCGGCATCGCCTTACAAGGGCAAGGCAAGCTGGACGAAGCGATTGCTGCCTATCGCCAGGCCTTGCAATTGCAGGCAGAATTCCCCCAAGTCGATAGCAATATGCTGTTTTGCTACAACTACCACCCAACTTACACGGCCGACCACATTTACACCGTGTACCAGGATTGGAACGCCCGTTGCGCGGCGCGCTTCGCACTCGCCATCCCGACCTTCAACAATCTGCGCGCGCCGCATAAACGCTTGCGTATCGGTTATGTGTCGGCCGATTTCAGCAACCATTCGGTGATCCATTTCGTCGCACCGCTGATCGAGCGGCACGACAAGTCACAGTTTGAGGTGATTTGCTACTACAACCGTTTTATCAACGATGCCAGTACGGCGCGCATCATGGCTGCAGCCGATCAATTCATCCCCTGCATGGCGATGAGCGACGACGAGCTGGCGCAACGCATTCGCAACGACGGTATCGATGTTTTGATCGACCTTGGCGGCCATACCGAGGGCAACCGGTTACTGGTATTCGCCCGCAAACCGGCGCCGGTACAGGCTTCGTGGCTCGGTTTTGGCTACACCACCGGTTTGACGACGATGGATTACCTGATTGGTGATCCGGTGTTTACCCCAGCCGGTGCGGAAGCCTTGTTCAGCGAAGCTATTTATCGTCTGCCGCACACCGCCTGGGTCTACCAGCCGCCAGCCGCCGCGCCTGAACCGGGCCCCTCGCCCGCCCAGCGCAATGGCTATATCACCTTCGGCTGCCTAAGTCGCAGTGAACGGATCAATGCGCCCATGATCGACGCATGGGCGGCGATCTTGCAGCGCTTGCCCACTGCACGCTTGCGGCTCGATAGTAAGAATTTTACCGATGACGATCTGTGCCGCCAGATCGAAGCCAAATTTGCTGTGCATGGCATCGCACCGCAACAATTGCAGCTCGGCTATACCTCGCCTGTATGGTCGGTGTATCAAGAGGTCGACATTGTGCTCGATTGCTTTCCGCATAATTCCGGCACGACGACTTATGAAGCGTTGTGGATGGGCATCCCGGTCATTACCCTGGCGGCCCGCCCTTCGGTCGGACGCATGGGCGCCAGTATCGTGTCAAGCATCGGTCATAGTGAATGGATAGCCGCCGATGTCGACCAATACGTGGCACTGGCGGTGGCGACGGCGCAAGACCTGCCAGCCCTGCTTGAAACCCGCGCCACCTTACGCGGCGCCATGCAAGCCTCGCCGCTGCTGGATCAAGCCGGTTTTGTCGGCAGTATGGAAACGGCCTACCGGAACATGTGGCAAAGCTGGTGCGCCAATGCACCGCAAGACGATGGCGTACTGCTGCAAACGGCGATGGAGCTTCACAAAGCCGGACAATTGCAACAGGCTGGGGAAATTTACCGCAGCATGCCCGCCAATCCTGATGCCATCCATTTGCTCGGCGTGATGGCATCCCAGTTGGGCGACCAATTACTGGCGATTCAAACCATCGGCCGCGCCATCGGACTCAATCCGGGCAATGCGGCTTTCCACTGCAATCTGGGCGGCGCCTACCATGCACTGAAACGCTGGGACGAAGCGGCCGCCAGCTATCGGCAAGCACTGTCGATCAGCCCCAACTATGCGCTGGCGCACAATAATCTGGGCAATACACTGAAGGACCAAGGACGACCCAGCGAAGCGGTAGCCAGCTATCAAAAGGCGCTGCAACTACAACCCGATTATGTCGAGGCATTGAACAATCTCGGTGCAATCTACAAGGACTTGGGCCAGCTGGATCAAGCTGTCGCCAGCTACATGCAGGCCTTGACCCTCAGGCCGAACTTCCCCGAGGCGCATTACAACTTGGGCAATGCATTCAGCAGCCAGATAAAGTTAAAAGAAGCTGCTTTCTGCTATGAAACGGCACTGGTATTGAAGCCTGACTTTTATCGTGCGCACAGTAACCTGGGCTTGAATTTCAAGGATAACGGCAAGATCAGCGAAGCCATCGCCTGCTTTGAAAAAGCGCTGGCGATACAGCCCGATTTTGTCGAAGCCAATAGCAATCTGCTGTTTTGCCATAACTACCATCCGACGCACTCGGCACAAGAGATATTCGGCGCCTATCAGCGTTGGAATCAGAGCCAGGCACAGCATTTAGCGCCAGATGTTGTCGCTTCCGCTCACCTGGATTATTTGCCCGATCCACAGCGACGTTTAAAGATCGGCTATGTCTCGGGCGACTTCCATCATCATTCGGTGATGTTGTTTGCCGGCGCTGCGATTGAGGACTATGACCGCTCTCATTTCGAAGTCTTTTGTTATTCCAACCGCGAGATCGACGATGCACAAAGCGCTCGCGTCAAATCTGCGGTCGATCACTGGATACCCTGCCAGCAGCTGTCCGACGAAGCAATGGCGCAACGCATACGCGCCGACCGCATCGATATCTTGATCGACCTGTCCGGTCACACTTTGGGACATCGGCTGCTGGTGTTTGCGCGCAAACCGGCGCCAGTGCAGGCATCTTGGCTGGGCTTTGGCTACACCACGGGATTGACGACGATGGATTACTTTATCGGCGACCCGCTTTTGACCCCACCTGGATGCGAAGAATTCTTCAGCGAAACCATTTACCGGTTGCCGCATTGTTTCGCCGTCTACCAACCGCCTTCCGAATGCCCGGAGCCGGACGCATTGCCGGCGCTGCGCAAAGGCGCCATCACTTTCGGTTGCCTGAGCCGGACCGAACGTATCAACGAGCTTGTGATCGACGCCTGGTCCGCCATTTTGCGGTGCTTGCCAAGCGCCCGTTTGCGGCTCGACAGCAAGAATCTTCGCGACGATAGCTTGCGTAAAGAGCTGGAACAAAAATTTATCGCACTCGGGGTCGCCAGAGAGCAACTCCAATTTGGCTATACCTCGCCGGTGTGGTCGGTGTATCAAGAGGTCGATATTGTGCTCGATTGCTTTCCACATAATTCCGGCACCACGACCTATGAAGCCTTGTGGATGGGGATACCGGTCATCACGCTGGCTGGACGCCCGTCGGTTGGGCGTATGGGAGCGAGCATTCTGGGTAATCTGGGCAAGCCGGAATGGATCGCCAGCGATTGCGATGACTATGTCGAACGTGCGGTAAAGCTGGCGCAAGATATCCCTGCACTAGCCCACCTTCGCACTACCTTGCGGCAATCGATGCGCGGTTCGCCGTTGATGGATCGGCACGGTTTTGTAACTGAATTGGAAACGGCGTATCGCACCATGTGGGCGGCTTGGTGCGAGCATCAAAAACAGCAGCACGGCAAAGAACGGAGTTTTGCATGAAAGCAGTCATTCTGGCCGGCGGTTTAGGCACCCGGATTCTTGAAGAAAGCCATCTGCGACCCAAGCCGATGGTGGAAATTGGCGGCAAGCCGATCCTATGGCACATCATGAAAATTTTTTCGCATCATGGCGTCAATGATTTTGTGATTTGCCTCGGTTACAAGGGCTACGTTATCAAGGAATATTTCGCCAATTATTTCCTGCATATGTCGGACGTGACATTCGACCTGGAAAAAAACAGTATGGAAGTGCATGAACATCATGCCGAATCATGGCGCGTCACCTTGGTCGATACCGGCGAAGACACTATGACCGGTGGACGGTTAAAACGGGTAAAAAATTATCTGGCGCCAGGCGAACCATTTTGCTTTACCTACGGCGATGGCGTGGCTGATATCGATATCCGGGGCGAACTGGCATTTCACCAAGCGCATGGCCGCCTGGCTACGGTCGCAGCCGTGCAACCGCCGGGGCGCTACGGCGCCTTGATGCGACAAGGCGATCTGGTGGAAGGATTCCAGGAAAAACCGCGTGGCGATGGAGGCTGGATCAATGGCGGCTTTTTCATCTTGCAGCCAGACGTAGTGGACTATATCGCCGATGACAGCACCAGTTGGGAAGTCGCCCCTATGGCCGCACTGGCGCGTGAAGGCCAGATGATGGCGTTCGAACACCGTGGATTCTGGCAACCGATGGATACTTTACGCGAAAAAAACCAGTTGGAAGATCTATGGCAAAGCGGTCAGGCGCCGTGGAAAAAATGGTAATGCCTGCTTCTCCTTCCTTGCAACAGGCGTTTAGCGGACGGCCTGTGTTTCTAACCGGGCATACCGGGTTCAAGGGCGCTTGGCTCTCCATGTGGCTGGCGCGACTCGGTGCCAATGTGACTGGTTATGCGCTGCGCCCGGACGGTACGCCCAATCTGTTTGAGCTGGCTGCTATCGAAAGCACTCTGGCCGCCCATATTGTGGGCGATATACGCGACCTGTCAACGCTGACCAAAGCCATGCAAGCCGCCGCACCGGAAGTGGTATTCCATCTGGCAGCCCAACCACTGGTGCGGCTGGGTTATCGCGAACCGGTCGAAACCTGGTCCACCAATGTCATGGGTACCGTGCATTTGCTGGAAGCGGTGCGCGCCTGCCCGTCGGTACGGGCCGTGGTCGTGATCACGACCGATAAATGTTATGAAAATCGGGAGCGGCGCGCCGCCTACCGCGAAGATTCGCCATTGGGCGGCAACGATCCCTACAGCGCCAGCAAGGCCGGTGCAGAATTGGTGGTGCATAGCTATCGTCAAAGTTTTTTCAAGCGCAGTGGCGTGTTGCTGGCGTCGGCCAGAGCCGGCAACGTCATCGGCGGCGGCGACTGGTGCGAGGATCGCCTGATCCCTGACGCCGCGCGCGCAGTAGCGGCCGACATGCCGCTCAATATCCGCAACCCGGCGGCGACCCGGCCCTGGCAACATGTGCTGGAAGCCTTGCATGGTTATCTGCTGCTGGCGGCACGTTTAATGGCAGGCGACGCCTCGTTTGCCGATGGTTTTAATTTCGGGCCGTTGGCCAGCGATAATTTGCCCGTTTCTGTCGTGCTGACACGCCTGCAACAACATTGGCCGGAACTGGTATGGCAAGCCGACCCGGCATCTGCCAACGCACCGCACGAAGCCCAATTATTGTTCCTTGACTCAAACAAGGCGCGCAATTCCCTCCAATGGTCGTCACGCTGGGATCTGGGCACCGGCCTACAAATGACCGCCGACTGGTATCGTGCGGTGGCACGCCAACCGGATCAGGCACGTGCTATTTCCGAGCAACAATTGGATCAATTTTGTCTATGAAATCTCTTACGCTTTGCCGTTCTTGCGGTGCGCAACTGGCGCAAACGGTCGCTGACCTTGGGCTATCGCCGGTATCAAATGCCTTTGTTAAACCCGAGCATGCGGCAAAAGGAGAAATGTTTTATCCCCTGCATGCTCTGGTTTGCCAGACCTGCTGGCTGGTTCAGTTATCGGATACCGATGCCAGTGACGCGGCTACGCATTTCCATGACGAGTATGTGTATTTTTCATCTTTCTCCAGCTCCTGGCTTGAGCATGCGCGACGCTATGTTGCCGCCATGTCGACCCGCTTTCAATTGAGCGGACGTTCCAAGGTAATGGAACTGGCTAGTAACGACGGTTATTTGCTGCAATATTTTGTCAAGGCGGGTGTGCCCTGCGTCGGCATTGAACCCAGCGCTAATACGGCGGCGGCGGCACGTAATAAAGGCGTCGATAGCCGCGAGATTTTCTTTAACAGCAATACTGCAGCGGCATTGGCGCAAGAAGGCTGGCAAGTCGATTTATTGCTCGGTAACAATGTATTGGCGCACGTCCCCGACATCAACGACTTCATCCAGGCCATGCCAACGGTGTTAAAACCGGATGGCGTGATAACGCTGGAATTTCCACATCTGCTCAAACTCATGTCGGAGAACCAGTTCGACACGCTCTATCACGAACATTATTCCTATCTGTCGCTGACTGCCTTGCTGCCGATTTTCGCCCGTGCTGGACTGCGGGTATTCGATATTGAGCATTTGCCGACCCACGGCGGTAGCTTGCGCGTATTCGCTTGCAAGCTAACCGCCTCGCATCTGGCAAGTGAAACGGTCGAGCAATGCCTGCGACAAGAACAGGCAGCCGGTCTGACCCAACTGGCGACTTACTCTGCTTTTGGCGAAAAAGTACGCCAGACCAAGCGCGCCCTGCTGGCCTTCTTGATTTCTGCAAAGCTGGAACAACGCAGCATAGCGGCCTATGGTGCTGCGGCCAAAGGCAACACGCTCTTGAATTATTGTGGCATCGGCTGCGACTTTATCGAATATGTGGTCGATAAAAATCCACTCAAGCAAGGTCGCTTGCTACCGGGGAGCCGTATTCCCGTATGCCCTCCTGAACGCATTTTTGAAACCCGTCCCGATTACGTGCTGATCCTGCCCTGGAATATCAAAAGTGAGGTGATGGAACAAATGGCAGGCATCCGCGCCTGGGGTGGCAAATTCGTGGTGCCGATTCCCAGCGTCGAGGTATTGGTATGAAATTCACCCCGACGCCGCTGGCAGGCGCTTTCGTGATCGATATCGAAACGCTGGAAGACGAGCGCGGTTTCTTTGCGCGGTCCGTGTGCGACAAACAATTTGCAGAATATGGGCTAAACGCGCACTTTGTACAGCAAAGCATGTCGCATAATTTGCGAACCGGTACCCTGCGCGGCTTGCACTTCCAGACTGCACCGTACGCGGAAGATAAGTTGGTGCGCGTCACCGCCGGTGCAGTGTTCGATGTGATTGTTGACTTGCGGCGCGATTCTAATAGTTTTGGCGACAGCTTCAGCATTGAGCTATCCGCCGACAATCATCGGCAACTGTATATACCGCGCGGCTTTGCGCACGGCTTTCAAACCTTGATGCCGGCTACCGAAATTCTGTACCAAATGACCGTGCCGTTCCGGTCTGAGGCCGCAGCGGGGCTGCGCTGGGATGACCCGGCACTGGCCATTGCGTGGCCGGCCTGCACCGACCGGATCATCTCGGACAAAGACGGTGAATTACCTTTTTTGAATGAATTATCGTGATGATTCATTGAGGCCAATAGCATGATCGAAATTCATCCTTCGGCAAAAGTGTCCAAGCTGGCAGATATCGAAGATTCTGTGCGCGGCACCAGCATCGTCCTGGCCGAACAGGTCATGATCGACGCTTTCGTCAAAATCAAGCCGGTCGGCGGCAGCGGCGATATCGTCATTGGCCCGCATAGCGTCATCAATTCCGGCTGCGTCCTGTATTCCGGCAACGGCATCCGCATGGGAACCGGCGTCGCTGTGGCGGCCAATTGCACCTTTGCACCGGTCAACCACGAATATAAACAACGCAATTTGCCAATCCGCCAGCAAGGCTTCCGTCCCAGCAAGGGTGGCATCATCATTGGCGACGATGTCTGGATTGGAGCCAATTGCATCGTGCTGGACGGCTCTGTGATTGGCGACGGTTGTGTGATTGCAGCCGGGTCAGTGGTGCGCGGCACGCTGGAACCGTATGCCGTGTACGGCGGCAATCCTCTGGTCAAACTAGGAGAACGCCAGTGAAATTCACTGTTCTCGGTGGCGCGGGTTTTATCGGGCGTCACTTGGTGCAAGCGCTGCGCTTGGCGGGACATGACGTGTTTTCTCCGCTGCGTGACGATGTCACTGTATTTGAACAAAACCTGGGGCACGTCTTGTACTGCATCGGGCTAACGGCCGATTTCCGCACCCGCCCCTTCGATACCATGCAGGCCCATGTATCGATACTGGCCGAAGTATTGCAACGCGCTTCGTTTGAATCGCTGGTGTATCTCTCATCGACCAGAGTCTACGGGCGCAGTGCCACAGGAGCGGAAGACGCGCCGCTGACGGTCCAGGTTAGCGATCCGCAAGACCTCTACAATATTTCCAAACTGGCAGGTGAATCGCTTTGTATGTCTTGCGGACGTGCGGGTGTCAAGATTGCGCGTTTGTCGAATGTGATCGGCGAGGATGCAGGCTCCGGCAATTTCCTGTCGTCCCTGATCGGCGCTGCATTGGACGGACATATCGCATTGCAATCGGATCCGGCCTCGGCCAAGGATTATGTTTTACTGGACGATGTAGTCGGCCTGTTGCCGCGTATTGCGCTAGCGGGCAAGGCATCGATTTATAACGTCGCCAGCGGTATCAATATCACGCACAGCGCAATTATCGAACGATTGATAACCCAGACCGGTTGCTCGGTCTCGTTCGTTCAAGATGCACCGCTGACACTTTTTCCGATGATTGACAATGGCCGGATCGCGGCGGAATTCGATTTTTGCGCCGCGCCACTACTTGACCAATTGCCCCGTTTGATAGACCAGTTTCGTCACAAATTAGCGCCCTCTTTTCAGGATAAACAGCCATGAACCCAATCGAACAGTTTGAGCAAGAGTCCCAACAAAGGGTAGCCGGCTACGGTAACGATCAACAATTCCAAGCCCTGTCCAAGGACTGGTTGCAACGTTCGATGGCGAGCCAATATGTCTACAATTTTCATTGTCTTGGGCGTCCCATCATCCAATATCCGCAAGACATGGTGGCAATGCAGGAGTTGATCTGGCGGGTGCGCCCCGACTTGATCATTGAAACCGGCATCGCGCATGGCGGTTCGCTGGTGTTAAGTGCGTCGATGTTGGCCTTGCTCGACATGAGCGATGCGATCGAAGCGGGCACGATGCTCGATCCGCGCCGGTCGCAGCGCAAGGTATTGGGACTGGATATCGATATTCGTCCTCACAATCGTAGCGCGATCGAAGCGCATCCAATGGCGAGCCGGATACAAATGATCCAGGGTTCGTCGATTGCGCCAGATGTGGTGGCACAAGTGCAAGAAATCGCAGCGGGGTATAAACGCGTGCTGGTCTGCCTCGATTCCATGCATACCCACGATCACGTGATGGGAGAACTCCATGCCTATGCGCCGTTGGTGTCCGTCGGCAGTTATTGCGTGGTGTTCGACACTTTTGTAGAAGATATGCCGGAGCATTTTTTTGCCGACCGGCCCTGGGATGTCGGTAACAATCCCAAGACAGCGGTATGGGAATACTTAAAAACGCATAGCGAATTCGAAATCGATAAACGCATCCAGAACCAGTTGATGGTCACGGTAGCGCCGGACGGTTTCTTACGCCGGGTCAGCTAAGCGAAATTCGCAGGCTGGCAGGTCGAGTGTCAACCCGACTTGCGCAATTTATGAAAAAGCGATGGCGTATAAGGAACCCGCAAGAAAGTATGCGTCACGTCAGTTGCCAGGCTCAAACTCGGCCAACGTACTCCAACTGCGTCACCACCCTCTCTATCACAGTCTGCCAATCGCCGGGACTAGGCTGGCGAAACAGGCGCATGGTCGGGTACCAAGGGCTGTCGTCCCGGCCCCGCATCCAGCGCCAGCAGGCATCGTAGCGCGACAGCAGCCATATTGGTTTGCCCAGCGCAGCGGCCAAATGGGCTACGGCGGTATCGACGCTGATCACCAGATCGAGTTGTGCGATCAGTGCTGCCGTATCGGCCAAATCCTCTATACCCACGGTTAAATCGTGTATGCGCATGTCCGCTGGCGCAGCGGCCAATTGCAAAGCGGCCTCCCCCAGTTGCAAGCTGAAAAACGACACCGCCTGACAACCGGCCAAAGCGTGCAATTGCGACAGATGCAGGCTGCGCCGCTGGTCAAAGCGCTGCAAGGCGGATGCCGAACGCTGTGCATCGCCAGCCCATACCAAACCCACTCGAAGGCTTCGTTCCAAATTTAAGGCTTGAACACGAGATGCCCATTGCTGTGCCAATGCCGTATCAACGCTTAAGTATGGCGTGGTGCTAGGCACGGTTTCCAGACGGGTTCCAAATGCCATTGGCAAACTCAATAGCGGACAGTGCCAATCGAACGGCGGCACGACCGTACCCGCGGCGACGATCAGCTCTATTCCCGCGACTGATTGCAATGAAGAATGCAGCAAACGCAGCAGTGGCGGCTGGCATTCCAGTATCACCCGCGCCCCGGTTTGCGCCACTAGCGCGGCGTAACGCACAAATTGCAAGGTGTCGCCCAATCCCTGCTCGGCGTGCAAGAGGATGGTTTGCCCAGCGATATCCTGTCCGAGCCACTGCGGCTGCGTGAAATTGCGCCGATGCCGGATCGAACTTTCTGCGCCCTGCCAGCGTGCCTCGTAAGCTGGCCAGCCAGCGGCATAATCGCCACGCGCCAGCGCCACCAAGCTTAGGCTATAGCACAGCGCCGCATCGCTGGGCGCAAGAATCAAGGCATGCTGAAAATATGCTTCGGCTTGATCGAACTTGCCCAATTCGTAGCAAGTGGCGGCCAGATTTTGCCAGGCCGCCAGCGACTGCGGCAGCAATTGCACCGCTCGCTGGAACCACTCTGCAGCCGCTTCCAGCTTCCCAAGGCATTTGAAAGCCAGGCCCAGATTCAAAACGGCAGGCGCATGATCGGGCGCGATGCCAAGTAAGCGCCGGTAAATATCGATGGCCTGTGCAAAACGCTGTGCATCGGCATGTAATACGCCCAGATTAAACAGCGCCGCGAGATTTTCTGGCGCCAGTTCAAGCGCCTTTTGATAAAACTGGAGCGCATCTTTATCGCTCCCCAGTGCTTTCGATACCACGCCCAGATTGATTAAACACTCGACATGCGCCGGTTCCAACGCAAGCGCATCGCTATACGCATCGATGGCGCGGGTCAAATCGCCTAGCTCATGGTAGGCAATCCCGCTTTGGTAAAAGGCATCGGTATTGCGTGGATCGTGACCCAGTGCAGCTTGGTAGCATGCCTGAGCTTGGTCGAATTGCTGCCGGTCCCGATACAGATTGCCTAACGCAATGTGAAGCGCAGCCTGCGTCGGATGCAATTGCAGGGCGGCTTCCAGCTTCAATTGCGCTTGTTCGGGCTGACCCGATTGCTGCGCCGCTAGCGCACTCAAATACAGTGCATCGAGATGATCAGGCTGCTGTTGCAGGATCTGCGCATACATGGCTTGCGCCGCCAGCCAGTCGTCCGCGCGATGCAATGCAAGCGCGCGGTGCAACAGTTGGTGCAGCATTTCTGGCGGCGCGTTGCCATCGCTATCGTTGCGCGCTTCCGGGTTCACCATATGATCCATTTCATTTACTGTATTACCCTTTCTTGAATCATAAAATAAGGGGGTATAAGATAAATATACCCTTCACCCGCACGTTTTATAAGGCACAAAAAATATACTGCACCCAGTATTTTAAACAAAAATTAGCCCTAAAACAGCATTGATTTGTCTTCCTATACAGAACAGATTACGACCTGGATGACGAATCGACTGTAAGTGGAAGCGATGCAAGTTTCGGCAAGGTAGCAAAGCGATGTTCACAACTGCGGACGCCTGTAATTACTCCCCCATCGATACATCGCTTCAGTATGTGATGCCATTCATTCTTTCCCCATCCTTTCTGCGGCACAAGCTGCTATATACCAGCACAGCAAGCACAGCATTGCCCAACTCGCGCCGGTCGATACCATGAAAAGAGGCATTGAAACCGTCTACCGCATCGTTTTGAAGCGTCGCTGCATGCAATACACTCAAGTCCATCAATAAAGATTGAAAATTTTTAGATTGATGCAACTTTCATCAAGAAATAATTTTAAGCAGTTGATTATTAAGACTTATTTATTTCAAGTAAGCACCATTTATTTGTCGTTGAAAGTTCTCAAGTTTTGATAAAGCCAGCCGCAGAAGGGGTCAAGCAAGGAATGATTTCATTGTGTGCACAAGGTAAAAAACCAGCAGCCCGCATTAAACTTTCCAGCGCAGCTACCGATAAAAGATTCAACCGCGGTATGAATGCCTCAGCAAATCGAGGCAAACCAAAGTTGGCGGAATAACAGCCGCACTTATCGGACCCTGAACTCAAGGAGAAATAACATGGCCTCATTTATCAACACCAACCTTTCGTCCCTCAATGCACAACGTAATTTGACGATGTCGCAAAGCAGCCTGGCAACTTCATTGCAACGTTTGTCGTCAGGCTTGCGTATCAACGGTGCCAAGGACGATGCTGCAGGGTTGGCGATTTCTGATCGTATGACATCGCAAATTCGCGGTAGTGATCAAGCTGCCCGTAATGCAAACGATGGTATCTCACTGGCACAAACGGCTGAAGGCGATTTGTCCAACATCAGCGACAACTTGCAACGTATCCGTGAATTGGCAGTGCAATCGTCAAACGCCAGTAACAGCGCCAGCGACCGTAACGCGCTCAATAACGAAGCGACACAACTGGTTGCAGAAATTAATCGTATTGCAACTACATCGTCTTTCAACGGCGTTAAATTGCTCGACGGTTCATTCAACGCACAAACTTTCCAAGTCGGCGCCAACAATACAGCCAATGACAGAATCACCGTCGCTTCGATTTCCAGCGCACAAACCAACGCATTGGGTGTCGGTTCCGGCTCTAGCTATTCCTCCACAACGGCAGCAGCTTCGGCCACGACCAATGCACTTGCAGCTGGCAATGTAACGATCAACGGTTATACAGTTGGTGCTGCCATTACCGACGGCGTCTCATTCGCACAAGGTGCCAACAGCGCGATTGCAAAAGCGACTGCAATCAACGCAATCACAGGTTCTACCGGTGTGACGGCCAGCGTATCTTCTACGGCTGTGGCAGGTACTACGGTCACCACCTCTGGCGCCATTGCCGCTGGCGATGTATTGATCAACGGTGTCGACATCGGCGCTATTGCTGCAGCGACAACCAGTGCCGCGACACGCGGCTCTGACATTGCTGCAGCAGTGAACAAGATATCGAATCAAACCGGTGTTACTGCTACCTTCAACACCACCACCGGCGCAGTAGCCTTGTCCGCAGCAGATGGTCGCAATATCACCGTGACCAATTCGACCAATGCCGCTGCAACAGCTGCCAATACCGGCTTGGGTACCGCTGCATCAGGCACGACTTCGACTTCAACGGCTAACATCAGCTTGAGCTCGTCTTCATCGGCAGGGATCACCATCGGCGGCGGCGCCAATGCTGGTAATGCTGGCCTGACCACAGGCTACACCGCAGCAACTGCAACTGCTGGTGCCGGCGTATCGTCGCTCAATCTGTCCACTGCAGCGGGGGCACAGGCAGCATTGGCAACGATCGATGCGGCGTTGACCACGGTCAGCGATTCACGGTCGGCACTTGGTGCTTATCAAAATCGTTTTGCCTCGGTTGTTACCAGCTTACAAACGACGTCGGAAAACTTGTCGGCATCACGTAGCCGGATTACAGATACCGATTTCGCTTCAGAAACAGCCAAGCTGTCACGTGGTCAAATCTTGCAACAAGCCGGTACGGCAATGTTGGCCCAAGCCAACTCACTGCCTAACGGTGTATTAGCTCTGTTGCGCGGCTAATAAATAGTCGTTAGCAAATAATCAGGTCATCTCAAGAGGATGACCTGGTCGGGCGGAAAGCAGGAAACTGCTTGCCGCCTTTTTAGGAAATAACTGACAGGAGAAGTGTCATGGATATCACCAGAACATCAAACACAGAGCGGACGGTGGCCGACTTGTTTCCATTGCAAGCTGCCCGACAGTCGGCCGAGGCGATAGCCGATGCGGGCGCGCCGGCTGTAACGGCAGTAGCGACGAATAATATTCAAATGAAAGCAGTCAACGGGACCAAAAGTGCGGAACCAAGTGCTGCTGAAGTTGCGCAATCGGTCGAAGCGATTAATAAATTTCTTAAACCGGTGGCAAACAATATCGAATTTAGCGTGGATGAAGATAGCGGAACCACCTTGGTAAAAATTATCGACACAGAAACGCAAGCGATTTTGCGCCAAATTCCTTCGAAGGAAGCGCTCAGCATGGCTAAAGAATTGGGCAAACTGCAAGGTTTACTAGTGCGGGAAAAAGCCTGAACGCAGGCGATAGGACTCGATCATGGCAACTCTTTCATCCCCAGGCATTGGCTCTAATCTTGATGTCAATAGCATCGTGACCCAGTTGATGGCGGTCGAACGGCAACCATTGACGACTATTGCCCGCAAGGAAGCCAGTTATCAAGCAAAATTGTCTGGCTTTGGCACCCTGAAAGGCGCTTTATCCCAATTTCAGACTTCGGTACGCAGCTTGTCCGATGTCAGCAGTTTCCAAAAAGTGAATGCTTCAATCGGGGATAGTACGGTTGCCTTCGCAAGCGCGACCGGCGCCGCGCTGCCAGGTACCTATTCGCTGGAGGTAAGCAAGCTGGCCCAAGGACAAAAACTGGTTGCCGCCGGCCAAGCCAGCACTGCGACGGCGATCGGCGCCAGCGTTAGTTCAACCATCAGTTTCGACTTCGGCACTATCGCTGGCGGCGTTTTCAACAGCACGCAAGGCACCTATACCGGTGCCGGCTTTACCACCAATGGTACTGGTGTTAAAACTGTGACAATCGACGGCAGCAATAACTCCCTCTCTGGCATCCGCGACGCCATCAATAATGCCCAGATCGACATTTCGGCTACGATTATCAATGACGGCGGCAGCTCACCTTACCGGCTTTCTTTGACCGTGAACGCAACCGGACAAAGCAATAGCGTAAAGATTTCGGTCGCCGGCGACACGGCAGTGTCGAGTTTAATGAGTCACGACCCTGCTAATAACTCGGGACAAGGGTTTGCAGAAAAATTGACGGCGCAAAATGCGCTGTTCAGCATTGATGGGATCGCTGTTTCCAAACCAAGCAATGCGGTCAACGATGTAATTCAAGGGATTTCGCTCAATCTCTCCAAAACCAATATCAACAGCCCCACCAATATTACCGTTGCACGCGACACCACCGCCGTGGTGAATACCGTCAATGCATTCGTCAAAGCCTACAACGATATCAACCAGAACCTGAAAGACGCCGGCGCCTACAATGCAGATACCAAATCGGCTGCGATTCTGAATGGCGAATCCACCGTGCGCAATATCCAGTCGCAATTACGCGGCATCCTGACGGCACCGGTTCAAGGGGGGGCAAGTGCATTCACCCTGTTGTCGCAAGTCGGCGTCACCGTACAAAAAGACGGTTCCCTGAAAGTCGACAACACCAAACTGCAATCGGCCATCAGCAATAATTTCAACGACATCGCAGGGGTATTTGCCTCCGTGGGCAAATCGTCCGACAGCCTGATCGGGTATTCCAGCGCCAGCGCCAAAACGGTTGCAGGTGCTTACGCGGTCAATATCAGCCAACTCGCGACCAAAGGCAGCGTTACGGCCTCAAGTGCTGCAACCGGCTTGGCGAGCGGCAGCATTACCGGCACCGGCGTAGCGGGACTGAACATCATTGCTGGCGTCAACGATGTCCTGCAAGTTCAACTGAACGGTGTTAGTGCAAGCATTACGCTGGGACAGGCAAATTATGCCGATGCAGCAGCATTGGCAACTGAAATTCAGAGCAAGATCAATGCTGCGGCGGGTTTTGTCGCGGCAGGCGCCAGCGCCACCGTGACCGAATCAGGCGGCATTATAAAAATTGCTTCCAATGCAAGTGGAGCGTCCTCATCCGCCGACGTGACCGGCGGCAATGCGCAGGCCGGACTCAATCTCGGGGTTGGCTCGGTCGTAACACCTGGTACATCGACAGTCATTACCGGCAGCAACAATACTCTGCAAGTGGTGGTAGATGGCGTCAGTTCCACCATCACATTAAGTTCCGGCAGCTATACCGGCACGACCCTCGCTGCAGAAATTCAATCAAAAATCAATGGTGCCGCAGGGTATGTCGCTACCGGTGCGACGGTTGCCGTGACTGAAACTGGGGGCGTGCTGAAAATCACCTCCAACCGTTATGGTTCGGCCTCTAATGTCAGCATTACCGGCGGCTCCGGCCAAACCGATTTGTTTGGCGCTGGAACCGAACAAATCGGTGCCGATACCGCTGGCACCATCAACGGCATTGCAGCGATCGGCAACGGGCAATTTTTGACCGGTGCGGTGGGCGACGACTCAGAAGGCTTGAAATTACAGATTAACGGTGGCGGCCTCGGCGCGCGCGGCACGGTCAATTATTCACAAGGGTACGCATCCCAATTCGATAAATTGATGGGATTAATGCTCGATACCGGGGGACCGATTTCATCGCGTACGGATGGCATCAACGCCTCTATCAAAGTGTTGGCGCAGAACAAGCAAAGACTGGCCGCACGCTTCAATGCGACTGAAAAACGCTATCGCGCCCAATTCACCGCACTTGACGTATTAATGAGTAGCATGACCACAACCAGTTCATTTTTAACGCAACAACTGGCTGCCGTAGCAAAAAGCAACGCTTAATAGCTAACAACAGCTAATAAGAGCTAACAAGCTAAACAGGAGAACAATATGTTTGGATCAAGCAATAGTGGCGCGCGTGCCTATGCCAAAGTCGACATCGAAACGGGGGTTGTTGCAGCTAGCCCGCACAAACTGATCTTGATGTTGTTCGACGGCGCGATGGTGGCGATTGCATCGGCCATTCAGCATATGAATGCTGGCCAGATCGAGAACAAAGGGAAAGCCATTTCCAAGGCAATCCTAATCATCGACGGTGGTTTACGCGCTAGTCTGAATAAAAAAGACGGTGGTGAAATTGCCGAAAATCTCGATGCCCTGTATGACTTTATGGGTCGGCATTTACTGATGGCTAACTTGCGCAACCAGCCAAAAATGCTGGAAGAAGTTTATGCCCTGCTACAAGAAATCAAAGGTGCATGGGAAACAATTGGCATCACTGCCGACCAGACAGCAGCAGCGGCTAACGCTCCACACATGGGCAAAATGCCGGCCTATGACGCGCTTGCGCCTCGCCCCAATAGCTTTGTCAGTGCCTGATGTCAATGCCATCGACCTCGTCACCATCCACCTCGATCCCCATGACTACCATGAACAGTGAAGAAATCATCTCCCTATACGAAGCGGTCTCCGTCATCACCGATCAAATGGTGGCGGCGGCACGTAGTGGCGACTGGGAGCAATTGACCCTGCTTGAATCGCGCTGCGCCAGTCATGTCAATACCTTGAAGCAAGGCGAGCCGCCGGTTGCGCTCTCTGGGCCTAGCCGAGAGAAAAAAGTGCAAATCATCCATAAAATTCTGGCGGACGATAGAGAAATTCGCAATATCACCGAGCCTTGGATGGCGCAATTATCAGCGTTGATGAATAACGCTGGCGCAGAGCGTAAATTGGCCATCGCTTACGGCGGCAATCAGGTGGGCTGACAATGCTGTTGCGGGCAGATGCCGTTACCATCAAACCCGTGGCGCCCGTCGAGGCGCCTTCCGCTGTTGCACCCATTGGCGACGCTCGGCAAGAAGCATTTCAACGCGCGGTCCAGCTAACAATCGGCCAAAAACTGCAGGGTGAAATACTGTCGCGCATGAACGACGGCACCTATCTCGTCAAAGTCGCCGGCACAGCGGCGCGCATGATGCTGCCACCCGGCACCCAGGTCGGTGGTACCGTGGCATTGACCCTGATGTCAATGGAACCGCGACCGACCTTTGCACTCGGTGCCGACGACACCGCTTTAAGCAACCTCGGCAAACTGGCCGACGGCGCCCAGCAAAATAGCAAGCTCAG
This sequence comes from Pseudomonadota bacterium, assembly GCA_040384645.1. Taxonomy (GTDB): domain Bacteria; phylum Pseudomonadota; class Gammaproteobacteria; order Burkholderiales; family Burkholderiaceae_D; genus JAZKIX01. The sequence goes on from JAZKIX010000206.1 coordinate 26,148, forward strand.
CAGAGCGCCGCAGCTGGTGTATCTTGACATCCACGCTGACGATACCTCAGATGCCGCGTTAGCCAACCAGCGCGTGCCCACGAAAACCGAGCGGCTAGTCGATCATTTCGTTCAAATCAGCGGTCTGATACAGCAGACCGAGGAAGGCGATGCAGCGGCAGCCCTGCGCGGAAAAATCTTGCAGACAACGGCCGATGCCGAGCATGCGCTGACCGGTGGCAAGGACCAATCTAGTGCGCCGGCCGCCTTTAGCAGCACGGGCCGTCTCATCAACCAAATGATTCAAACTGCACAGCAGCATGGCGCCGCCAGCGCGCTGCAATCGGCCAGGCCGTTGCTGGCGTCGGCCACGGCGAATACCACGCAAGTTGCGACGGCACTGCAAGATACCCTGGCTTTCAGTGGCTTATTTTACGAAGCCCATGTCAATGAATGGGCCGATGGCAAACGCTCGATGGCCGATTTGATGCGCGAACCACAAGCACAACTTAATAACCAGGCCAGCGATACCTCCAATGTCGCTTTGGCGCAATTGGTCAATCAACAATTAACCACCCTGGAACACCAGCGCGCCCGCTGGCAGGGTGAAATCTGGCCCGGACAGCAATTGGAATGGGAGGTCCAGAAAGATGCGCCCGATCAAAGCGGCAATGCCTATGTGGATGAAGATAAACAGCCGTGGCAAAGCTCGGTCCGCTTTGAACTGCCGTTGCTCGGTGCGGTATCGGCCACGATCCAGCTGGTTGGCGACCACGTGCAAATACAAGTTCGCACTGCCAGTGAAACCACCGCCACATCTCTACGCAGCTTTGCCGGACGCCTTACCGATACATTAGGCGCGGCCGGCACCCAGCTCGATTTATTGACCGTAAAGCAAGACAGCAATGTCTGACGCGCCACGCAAAAATGCGGTCGCCCTGGCTTATCACGCCGGCCAGGCAGCGCCGAAAATCGTGGCCAAAGGCCGCGGCCTGATCGCTGAAGAAATTATTGCGCGCGCCAAGGAACATGGTGTTTTTGTCCATGAATCGAAAGAACTGGTCTCGCTTTTGATGCAAGTCGAACTCGATAAAGACATTCCGCCCGCCCTGTATCGCGCGGTTGCGGAATTGCTGGCGTGGCTATACCATATTGAGCATCAACAGACAGCTGGCGCACCGCCTGCGAAGCGGCCTTAATACGCCAAATTGCCCTCGTGGCTGCGTTCCGATTTCATCAATATCTCAACTTGGACAAGCTTGATGCAACCATCCAGCCAAGATTTCGGCACTGAGATTCAAAGCCCCTACCAAATCCATTCGCGGCGCGAAATTGTTGCTTTGCTCCGTGCCATTGGCGAACAAAAAGAACTGATCAGAATGATCGTCAATGATGGCAGTGATGTATTGTTGTCGGCCATTCTGGACGTCGATGTTGAAGGTGATGTGGTGATCTTGGATTGCCCGCTTGATCAAGAGTTGCGCGGACGGATATTGGGAGCGGACCGGTTGACGCTAGAGACCTCGCTTGACAATATCCGTATACTTTTCTCGGTTGAAAAAATCGAATCTTGTCTTTATACAGAGCGTCCGGCACTGCGTATTGCTATTCCATCGACCCTGATCCGGTTACAACGGCGCGAGTTTTACCGTATGAATACGCCATTGACCAATCCGATTTGTTGCACCATTTCCCCTCCTGAAGCACCCGACCTCAGTAATCTTATTTTTGCCTTGGCAGACATTAGCTGTGGCGGTATAGCGATCATGGATGACAAGAAGCTATTGGGAAATGACCCCGGCCACGTATATGAAAATTGCCGGATTGACTTACCCGGCATCGGCATCCTCGTTACACCCTTACAGATCAGAAATTCGCAAGATCTGACACTCCTGAACGGCAAAACTAATCGTCGCCTCGGATGTCAGTACATTGGGCTGTCGCAGACCATGCTGGCAAGCGTACAACGTTACATCATGAAGCTTGAACGCGAACGCAACGCGAAGGCTGTTGGATTGCGCTAAGGCGTCGCTAGGGAATAACTTGGCATTTTGGCGACCTTACTAGCGGGATGCAATACAAGGCGTTCGTTGCGCCGCAGTGCGCTAGCAATAGGAAGAAAAATGATCAAGTTATTTTTTTACGACACTTAATAGCAAGAACAGCCGCATTTCAATCCGTTATCGCCCGTTCGCGTCATTTTGGCGATCATCAAAGCTATTCTTGAAATGCCTATGCCGCCCACATCACTTAATGATTTTGGAAAAGAAGAAAAAAATCCCTACCAGATTTATTCGCGGAAGGAGATCCTTCAATTATTAAACGCTATCAAAGAACGCCAACAACTGGTACGCATGATCATCGGAGGCGGCGCCCATGTGGTTGTCACCTCAATTCTCGATATTGATCTAAACGACAATGTGGTCGTGGTGGACTGCGCCCATAGTCAAATCGTCAACCAACACTTCCTGAATGCAGAAAAAATCACCTTCGAAACCACGCTGGACCGTATCGGCATCGTGTTTTCTGTTGCGGCAGCAGAAGCCTGCATGTACGAAGAGCGGCCTGCCCTACTAATCGAAATTCCCGCCAGTTTGGTACGGATGCAGCGGCGTGAGTTTTATCGCGTCAGCACACCGATTGCGACGCCACTCCATTGCACCTTGCCCTTGCCGCCGGAACTAGGCACGGGGATTGCCGTTTTGCCGCTGGTCGATATCAGCTGCGGCGGCTTGGCATTGATGGATGAGCGCAAGATGCTCGATGTCGCTGTGGGTCGAGTGTATAAAAATTGCCGGATTGATTTACATGGCGTAGGCGTCGCGCTGGCCACATTAGAAGTACGTTATTCGCAAGAAGTGACGCTACTTAACAACAAGCCGAGTCGTCGCATCGGCTGTGCTTTTGTCAATTTGCCCAAATCGACGCTCACCAGCGTGCAGCGTTACATCATGAAATTGGAACGGGAACGCAATGCGAAGGAAGCTGGCTTGGCATAAAAATGTGGATGAATAAGTTTGCAGGCTATACGTGACTTTTTTGAATAAAATAACTTTTTATGGGGGGTATATGCCAAAAACACCCCTAATGCGCAGGTTTTTATTGCCTCAATTTATATACATAGTGGAGTATTAAATTCAATCCTTTGCTAGTTATTGAGAGAAATCCCGGCTCCGGCGCCCTCGCTATGCGAGCTCTCGGTGTGATACGTCAACGTAAACTCAGACCTGCATATTCATGATTTCATGATAAGCCGAGACCAGCTTGTTCCTTACCTGGACGGTCGCTTGAAACTCGATATTGGCTTTTTGCATCGACACCATCACATCCGACAAACTGACTTTATCGTCCCCCATCGCAAAACTCTGCCCTAATTGCTCTGATTTCAGATGGGAATTGTTAACCCCATCCAAAGACGATTTCAAAGCAGTAGCGAAATCGGCCTTACCCACCGCTTGCGTCTGTGGCTGGATCGGATTTTCAAGACCTTGCGCCCTGGCAGCGGCAGCCTTCAATTGAGACACCATTGCCTCGATCCTGCTGTTGTCGATCATCCCGGAGAAGTGGCGTCACAAGACGGTGGTGGCGGCGGCCGCCGACTACTTCTTCCCCACCAAGATGAAGGGGGCGGTCTCCGCCCTCACCATCGGCGCGATTCCCATGGAG
>JAZKIX010000206.1:29802-31842 GCA_040384645.1 Pseudomonadota bacterium
GTCGATCATCCCAACTTTCATCATGCCCTCCTGCCAACGAATTAATGAACCACTGTCGTGCGCCGTTATGGTTCCTCCCGGAACTGTCACCGCTGTAACGATAGCAGCGATAAAGCAAGTGCTTGGATTGATCAAGACGGTAAACGGGCTTCTGTTTCAGCAATTGAATTGGGACAACACCTCAGATAATTGGCACCATCGAAATAAATTATTGCACCCTGAGTTATTTGTTAATCGATCGGCATAAACTATTACTAAAATGCAAGCAATGGGTCTTCAAGGCATTCATCAACAATCAGTAGCGATCCAATATTGTCTTGAAAGATTTAGTTATATGTCGACACCACTTTTACAGAAACCTCACTCAAGCGGTTCGGCATCGCTATCGAACCGGATGTATCGCTTGAATAATACGTAAATAGGGTCTATGAGTTACCCATTTCTTAACAGCGACGCTCTTGGAAACACATCATGGCTGTAGCAGACGACGCCCTTGTCTATCCACCACCGACCTTGAGTTTTTCTCAAACACCAGGCGGACGCAATTTTTTCATGGCGCTTGCAATTGCGGCAGTGATCGCGGTCATGGCTGGCGTCTGGATGTGGAGCCAGCAGCCCGAATACCGAATTTTATTTGCCAACTACAGCGACCGCGATGGCGGCTCAATCGTCGCGTCTCTTCAGCAAATGAATGTGCCCTACAAATTTGCCGAAGGCGGCAGTGCGATTCTGGTACCCGCCAATCAAGTACATGACGCCCGCCTTAAGTTGGCGTCGCAAGGTCTGCCTAAAGGCGGCAATGTCGGCTTTGAATTGATGGAGAATCAAAAGCTCGGCGTGTCGCAATTCTTGGAGCAAATCAATTTCCAGAGGGCGTTGGAAGGCGAGCTGGCACGCTCAATCCAATCTGTGGCGGCGGTCGAAAATGCCCGCGTCCATCTGGCTTTGCCCAAGGCATCCGTGTTTGCAAGGGATCAGCAAAAACCTACCGCATCGATCTTGATCAATCTGCACTCTGGTAAAACACTTGACCCGCAACAAGTGTCTGCAATCGTGCATCTGGTTGCCAGCAGCGTGCCAGAACTGTCGCCGGGCAATGTGACGCTGGTCGACCAGAGCGGCAATTTGCTGTCCGACACGTCCAAGGCGTCCGGCCTGCGCGGCCTGGATCCGTCGCAACTGAAATATGTCCAGCAAGTCCAACAAAACATCGTGCGCCAGGTCGAGTCGATCCTGAGCCCCATTGTCGGCCCTAATAATGTGCGGGCGGAAGCCACCGCCGATGTCGATTTCTCACAAAGCGAACAAGCCGCCGAAACTTATAAACCCAATCAACCGCCTGAATCATCTGCCATCCGTAGCCAGCAAATCAGCGAAGCGCAAAACGGCAATGGCGGCACCGCCTCAGGTGTGCCCGGCGCCTTGTCGAATCAGCCGCCCGGCCCCGCTACCGCGCCTATCACGGCGGCAGCGGGCACGGCCGGCGCCAATGCATCGGCCACCGGTAGCGGAAACACGCGCAAGGATGCGACCACCAACTATGAGGTGGATAAAACCATCCGCTATGTGCAACAGCCCATGGGCGGCGTCAAGCGCGTGTCGGTTGCAGTCGTTGTCAACTATAAGCGGATAGTCGACAAGGCCAACAAAGTCACTATCAAACCGCTAACCGATGCTGAAAAAGCCCAGATCACGGATCTGGTTAAAGAAGCAATGGGTTACAACAAGGATCGTGGCGACACCCTCAATGTGCTCAATAGCCCGTTTGACGGCGTGGACAAGCCGGTTGAAGTCATTCCTGAGCCACCGCTTTGGAAGCAGCCAGGCACATGGGAGCTGGTTAAGGAAATCGGTAAATATTTAATTGCGGCGATTGTCCTGGCCTACCTGTTCTTCCGCCTGCTCAAGCCGTTAATGACGCCATTAATGCGGAGAATCGATGAAATCGCACAAGAACCAGAGCGGCCGCCGGCACTGGAACACAATACGAATGATGAAGAACAAGCGCTCCTCAATAACGAATACGTCGTTAGCGCAGGT
>JAZKIX010000207.1:0-1119 GCA_040384645.1 Pseudomonadota bacterium
GCGCTGTAATTGACTTGCCCGCGATTGCCCATCAAGCCCGAGACCGACGCCAGCGTCACGATCCGGCCCGGCTTGCGGCGTCGTACCATAGGCATGGTCAAAGGATGCAGTACATTATAAAAACTGTCGAGATTAGTATGCACCACGGCGTCCCAATCCTCGCCCGGCATAGCGGGAAAAGCATTGTCGCGCGAGATGCCTGCATTGCACACCACGCCGTAATAACAACCGTGCGCATCGACATCGTCCAGCAGCACACGTCCAGCCTCGGCCCGGTCAGCCACATCGAACTGCAATATCCGCGCATTGCGTCCGCTGGCGCGAATCATATTTGCAACCGCTTCGGCATCGGTTACCCGGCTGCGGCAATGCAACACCAGATCGTAGCCGTCGCGCGCCAGCCGCAATGCAATGGCGCGGCCGATGCCACGGCTGGAACCGGTGACCAACACCGTGCGTGAAGCGGCAACACTTGTCACGGCCTCATTTGCCACTTTGTTGGCGACCTCATTGCTAACATTACTGGCAACACTACTCATTGCCTTGTCCTTTTAAAAATGCATCAGCATCTTCCGGCTCAAATACCGTCAAAGCAGCCGTTGCCACGGTGGCGCCATCGATTTCAAGCTTGCAATCGAACTGAGCCAAACCATTGTCGGCCTGAAAATGACGCCGTACTTCAACCCGCAGCGTATCGCCCAGGTGAAATGCAGCGCGGCTGCAATTGTAGCGACGGGTGCCGAGCAAAAAACCGATTTTAGGCGACTCGCCCAACAAGCGTGCACGCCAGCCAGCCCAAGCGGCGACCGTTTGCGCCATGTATTCGATGCCGACCCAGCCACCCACGCTGGCACCATCGAAAAACAAATTATCGTCCCGTATCACCAACTCGCTGACCAAGCTTTCTTCATCGCCTTCAATGGCGCGATCGATCAACTGCATGCGACCAGAGTGCGGCAAAATTTGCTCGATTGAATATTCCAGTGCAACCCGCATCAGGCCCGTCCCAAGATCAAGGTCGCGTTGCTGCCACCAAAAGCAAATGAATTGCTCAGCGCGTAATCGAGAGGGCGACCCCGCGTCTGCCCTGGCTTAACCATGTTCAAGGCTGGTAGCGTC
>JAZKIX010000207.1:1129-3579 GCA_040384645.1 Pseudomonadota bacterium
AGACTCACCGTCCCACCAGTGCGGCGGCAATTTACCACCCTCGTTTTCGGTCAGGCAAAGCCAGCAAAAAGCCGCTTCCAAAGCGCCAGCCCCGCCCAGCGTATGGCCGGTCAATGGCTTGGTCGAACTGGCAGGCGGCTGCATATCGAACAGCTCGTGGACAACCCGGCTTTCCATCGCATCGTTTTGCGGTGTCGCCGTGCCATGCAAGTTGATGTAATCGATGGCTGCAGGTGCAATCGCGCCACGTTGCAGCGCTTGCTGCATTGATGCCAATGCGCCACGTCCATCTGGTGCCGGTGCTGAAATATGATGCGCGTCCGACGATTCGCCCCATCCGGCCAAACGCACCGGCCCAGGTTCGCGCGTCATTAAAAATAGCGCGCCACCTTCGCCGATGTTGATCCCGCACCGATTCACGCTAAAAGGATTGCAGCGACTGCTGCTCACTGATTCCAGCGCAGAAAACCCCGCCACCGTAAAGCCGCACAAAGCATCCATGCCGCCTGTGATCACCGTATCCAGCAGGCCGGCGCGCAACATTCTGGCAGCGCTCATCATGGCCTTGGCGCTGGACGAGCATGCGGTGGATACCACCATCGAAGGCCCCGCCAAACCAAGCAGGCTACTGATTGCCATCGCTGGCGAGCCCATCTCTTGCTGTGAAATATGGAACCACGCCGGCAACACGCCATGTTGCATATGATGTGCAATCGCAGTCTCGGACTCGCCGATGCCGGAGGTACTGGTTCCCAGCACGACCCCGACCCGCTGAGCGCCATAACGGTCGATAGCAGCATCGACCGCAGGCCGGATTTGCGCCAGCGCGGTCAGTAACAAAGCGTTGTTGCGGGTATGCAGCGCCGGCGCCAATATATTGATATCGGCAAGCGGACAATCAACTGCCCCAAGGTGGCGGCCATCTACCGGCACGCTGTCGTGCAGCGTTTCGCTGAACAACGCAGTTCTGACCGTCGCGATATCGGCACCCAAGGCGCACACGATGCCAAGTTGATTGAGGTAAATAGGTGAAGTCATTATTCAGTTATTTTATTGCCGGCCGTAGCGACGAATCTTTCAGCTCATTCGTTTCGTTCACTTCAATTGATTCTATAGTCAGGCGATAGCCTTCAAGCTGATTGAAAATCACCGCTTTTTTTGCCCAGCGCGGCACGCCACCATAATTGATTGTCACCTGCACTTGTCCCAGATGCGACAGCACGCGCTGCGCTGCCGACTCGGTCAGGGTCCAGCCAGCGGGCAAAGCGGCAGTGACTTCAGCGGCAGGCCAATAGCACAATTGCACATCGCGTAGCACATGGCCAGCATCGACTTGCGCGGGTAACAATGGATGGCGCGTGCTGTGCAAGTCATGACCGTCCCAGCGCAAGGTCAGTACCCGCTGCCCGACAGCAAAACCGGCCAGGCGCACCTGTTCGCCATCGATTTCCAGTTGCGTTTCCAGAGTCTGCGGCGCCGATGCCGGCATGCTGCCATACGAGGCCGACTCTTGCACCGTCCGTTCAACCACTAGCCTTTGTACCAGACTGACGCTAGTGCCAAAAGCAGCCGGTGCCAGCCGCAAATCGGGCAATACCAGGCGCGTGGATGGCGTGCTGGCGCAGCCGGCCAGCGTCGCCAATATAACGCCGAACGCAAGCCACTTTGTGATTAACGTGTTACGCAAATTTGCTCCAGAGTTTTCAATCGTGCCGGTTGCGCTACGTAAGGATTGGCCTTGTCCCAGGCATAACCAGCAAGAATCGCAGAAATCATGCGACGAATTTCTGGCGATTGGTCCTGGCTAAAAATAACGTCTTGGAAACCGCCTGCATACCAGCTCTCGACAAAGGCGCGGAAGGCATCGACGCCAGCTTTGAGCGGATCGGCATACTCGGTTTGCCAATCGACGCGCTCGCCGGCGTATTCACGTGCAATTGCAGCAGCAGCTAGACTGGCCGATTTGACTGCAATCGTCACGCCACTGGAAAACACTGGGTCCAGGAACTCGCCGGCATTGCCGAGCAGCGCAAAGCCGTTGCCCCACAGCGATTTGACGTTGGCGGCATAGCCGCTTAGCTTACGTGCCGGAGTATCCCACACCGCGTTTTTAAGCAGGCCAGCCAGGCTTGGCGTCTCGGCGATGATCGCTTGCAGACGTTCCAACTCGGTACCGCTGTATTGCTCAAGGAATTCGGTACGTGCCACCACGCCCAGCGAACAACGTCCGTTGGAAAACGGAATGGTCCAGAACCAGACATCGACGTGTTCTGGATGCACGCTCACCAGGATCTTGTTGCGGTCGAAACTGCCGCGCTCCATACGGTCTTCGATATGGGTAAAGTAAGCGCCGCGCAGCGGGAAATTCGATGGCGTTTCCAGATCCAGTAAACGCGGCAGGGTGCGGCCAAAACCGCTGAGGTTGTCGGCGAGCTTGCCCGTGCGGGCAT
>JAZKIX010000208.1:0-17145 GCA_040384645.1 Pseudomonadota bacterium
TTGCTTCATTACGACTGGGTGGGTTACATTAGTTGTTTTGTCGGACTATTATCGATCTGGACTGCGCGCAGGATAAAAGCAGTGTCCTAACGCTTCGTTGGCGCTGCCCTTGAGCAGCCGCGGGGTCGATTTAGACGCTCTGTTTACTTTAAATATACTGGGGTATGTATATTTAAAGTGCCAATGAAAACGAGCGGAAGGGGTGTCATTTTTGATGATACCCCTCATTTTATCTATGATTAAGATGGTCCGGCGACCCATTTCGACCTCATTTTTTTCTCTATCGGAGCAATCACTTGAACCATCAAGCCACCATGCTGTACAAGGACGCCAGCCAAGCCATCCCCCTGCGAGTACAGGATTTATTAGGCCGCATGACGCTGGATGAAAAGATTGGCCAGATGCATGCTTTTTGGTTATTGCTGTCTGAAGACGGTCAGCACAAGGTGCTGGGCGATGAGTTTCTCGGCATCAGTAGTCAAGACAAATTACAGCAGCAATTGCGCCAAGGCTTGGGCCAGATCACCCGCCCGCACGGCACCGCCAGCGTCAGCACCATCGATGGCGTGCGTGCCTTCAATCGCCTGCAAAAACTGATGCTGGAAGAAACCCGGCTCGGCATCCCGGTGATGTCGCATGAAGAATGTCTGGTCGGCTTGATGTGCCGCGATGGCACCTTGTTCCCATCGGCGCTGGCTTACGGATCGAGCTGGAACCCAGAATTGATCGAACAAGTCGGCGCAGCAATCGGCCGCGAAGCGCGTAGCATCGGCTGTCATCACGGACTGGCGCCGGTGCTTGATGTGTCGCGCGATGTGCGCTGGGGCCGCACCGAAGAAACCTTTGCCGAAGACCCGTATCTGGTCGGCGTGCTGGGCACCCGTTACGTGCGCGGGATGCAAGGTCAAAAGCGCGATTTGCTCGCCACCCTCAAGCATTATGTCGGCCATTCCGCCGGCGAAGGCGCGCGCAATCACGCGCCGGTGCATCGCGGCTGGCGCGATTTGAACGACACTTTCTTGCTACCGTTTGAGATGGCGGTCAAGCTGGCTGATGCCGGTTCGGTAATGCCGGCCTACCACGACCTGGATGGCGAACCGGCCCATTCTTCGCATCATTTATTGACCGAAGTGTTGCGCAATCAATGGGGTTTCGACGGCTTGATCGTGGCCGATTACGGCGGTGTCGGCTTGCTATATCAGCATCACGGGATGGCAGTGGACCAGGCCGAAGCGGCAGCGCTATCCTTCAATGCCGGCCTCGATATCGAATTGCCGGGCGACGATTGCGCCATCCATTTGCAGGCAGCGGTTGAGCGCGGTTTGATTTCGATGGCAAAAATCGATGAAATCGTGAGCCGCATCCTGACTGAAAAATTCCGTATCGGCTTGTTTGAAAAACCGTATGTGGACGAAGCCGGCATCGCCCTGCAACAGCCCGACACCATCGCCACCGCCCGCGAAGCGGCGCGCCAATCGGTCATCGTGTTGGAAAACCAAGGTATTCTGCCGCTCAATCCTGGCCTGACCCGCAATATCGCCGTGATCGGTCCGACCGCAGCCGACCCGCTGGCGATGCTGGGCGGCTATAGCTTCCCGGTGCATTTGATCATGCGCGACCAGACCGAAGGCACTGGCCATATCGTCACACCATTGGCCGCGTTGCGCAGCATTTTTGGCGCCGACAAAGTCACTTACGCCCAAGGTTGCAGCCTGCTTGACAAGCGCATGTACGGCGCCCCGGTCTATCCCGGCGACGTAGTAGATACCGGCGCGCTGGAACGCACATCGCTGATTTCACAAAGCCTCGATCAAATCCCCGCAGCGGTCGAAGCGGCGCGCAAGGCCGCAGTCGCCATCGTCTGCGTCGGCGACCTGGCAGGCCTGTTCCAGACCGGCACCGTAGGCGAAGGCTCTGACGTCGACACCCTCGACCTGCCGGGCGTGCAACAACAATTGCTGGACGCCGTGGTCGCTACCGGCACCCCGACCATCGTAGTGGTTTGCTGCGGACGCCCCTACAATCTGGGTGGATTAGAAACCAAGGTGGCAGCGTATTTGATGGCACCAGCCGGCGGCCAGCAAGGCGGCACCGCCATCGCCGAAGTATTAACCGGCGCGGTCGAGCCATCCGCCCGCCTGACCCTCTCGATCCCGAAAAGCGCAGGCGCCACGCCGTACTATTACAACCATAAACTCAAGAGCGCCGGCACCCCGATTGCACTGCATTTCGGCAGTCGCTATCCCTTCGGTTACGGCTTGAGCTACACCCAATTCCAGTACAGCAATTTCACTCTGGCACAAGACAAGATCGATATCGAGAATGGCAACGCCGTGCTGTCGTTCGACCTGCGCAATAGCGGCGCACGCGAAGGCGTCGAAATCCCGCAACTGTATGTGCGTGACCGTATAGCCTCGGTGGTGCGTCCTGTCAAAGAGTTAAAAGCCTTCGGCCGCATCGCACTGAAATCCGGCGCCAGCACACGCGTCACCTTCACCCTGCCGGTCGATATGCTCAACTTCACCGGCATGGCCGGCCATCGCATCGTTGAACCGGGCGTATTCGAGCTGCAGCTAGGTACGTCGAGTGCCAATATCGTGCATCGGGTCAATCTGATGGTGGAAGGCGAAGTGCGTCAGCTTGGCAAGGTTTGGCGCATGGAGAGCAATTGCGTGACTGATTTGCTGTAAGCAGAAGGGATCGGGTAGCTTAATACTCGACCCGGTGCAGCGCTGTATTGTCGCCAGTTGGCCACATGGAGCTTTGCGCAGCCGGCCGATAGAACGTGGCAGTCAGGCTGCGCCGTGACGACTGGCAAGCCGCGATCACCGGCGATACCGCGTGCCAGGATTTGTCGGAGCGGACCAACACTGCAGAGTTACCTACGGCGGGCGCGATCTCGGCCGCGATGCTGGCAGGATCGGCCGAGTGCAAGATGGTAAGGCAGCCACCGTCGAGCCGGTTCCAGTTTTCGTTGAAATACAGTACATGGGTGACGACCTTATCTGGTAGGTCAAGATGTGGTCCAAGGTTGGCGCCGGGACCATAGTGAAATACATTGACTTCCAGCGGCGCGCCGCTTAAATCCATGCTTGTCAGGCAAGACATCGCCTGACGGTATTCGGATGAAAGAAAGTCGTGCGCCAATCGACGCCAGACATCGCTTAGCTCATGGACGTTTTCGATACTCGACCCGCCCATTGCAATTAATGCGCGCGCTTCATAGGCATAGTTCTTTTCCCCGCCATAACCACTGACCGTCTTGAAATGATCGCGTGGAAAGGAGCGAGCCAGTGCAACCGCATCTTCAGCGGAATACAGATGGTCGATTTCGGCCCAGGCGAATGGTTCGCCTTGCATTGTGGCGGGAGTGAATTTTTTTAAATTGATCATGGTGCGCTTGCGTTAGTTATACGGATTTTGTTCGTGGAACCTGGCTTTGCCCTTCCGTCTGTCCGCCCGACTCTTCCAATAAATTTGGCAACATCTGCCAAAAGCGGTTGACGGCTGCTTGGCTAGCATGCGGTCCAGATTGAACGATGGTTGCTACGCGATCCCAATGCGCTACGACTTCGGCGTGTGCATGCCGCACCTTGTCACAGACCGTGGTTTTGCCGATGCGCGACAACAACCAGTTGGGGTCGATTTCCGGCTCGGCCGGCCAGCCGTATACCGTGTCGTATACCGCTAGCGCTGTGTATTTGCCGACGCCAAGATCTGCAGAACTAAAAACCGGCACGCCAAAGGCCAGCGCAGTAATCATTAAATGATAGCTATGGCCGATAACCGCCGCGGCCTGGCTGATGAACTCCGCCAGCAATACTGGTTGCGGCCAATACGGCAAAACCACGGCATTTGGTAAATCGTCGCCGACGATACTTTCATGGTCGCCCAACACTGGGCCGATAGGCAGTACCAAAATACGCAGATGCTGGAATCGTTCACGATGTCGCTTGATGAATTGCAGGGCCGGCACTACCGTATGAATCGCGTGAATCACAATATAAGGTTCGGTCAGCCCCAACGACTTGCGCAACCGATGGAATGCAGCCGATAGCTGTTGTTCATCGATCAGGTCGGCAATCGCAAAAGCGGTGTCGGGTAAAACATGGATTGGCGTCGTCTTTGCGTAAGGCACCAGTGCTGCTTGCGACAAGCTATCGCGTACCGCGATATGGCTGCTGTTTTCGAGCGCTAGCGTCATCAGCGGCTTTGCCCATTGCGGAACGTCGTTGCAATGCATGCCGGGCGCATTCCAGATTAGCGGGATACCGTGCTGCAACGCGATCAAGGCTGGCGTTAACCAATAGCCGGTCGGATGATGGATCTCTGGCGTTGGTGGCGCGTAATTGGCAGCAACGATTTTATCGAAGCGAATCAGAAATCCGCCACCGATCAAGATTGCATCGAGTTGGCAAGCCAATTCCGGCAGTTCTGTCAAAGATGTGACGGTGTAAGGCCAGTCGCTTGCACTTTTTTCGTGATAAGAAAATTTGTGTAGTTTGACCGCGCCTAGCCGGGTGCTTAATGCCGCTTCGGCCAGGATGGGAAAAAGGAGGTCACCATAATTTTCGACGTCGAAAGTCCCGAATATTGCGATCTGCCACTCGTGTGCTGCCATCTATGCTCCTAAAAAATTATGAACCCAGGGTGAGACTGGTAACAACTTCTGATGTAATAAACTTTTAAAAAATGATAGGCGATTTCCTATGGCGCACCAGGGGTCAAGATGCAGTCTGCCGTCGAAAATTTAAGTCGACGATGCCGAGAAAGTTTTTACTTGCAGGTAGCATATCGAAGGCCAATACGCCGACCTGTTTTTCAATCAGTTGCGATGTTTCTTCGCTTGATCCATCCAATAATCTCAGCGTGATATGGTAGCGCCCGGCAGCCAAAATGGCGCGCAAGCTGACCGTCATCGCGGCAGTTTTCCAGCCATCTTGTGCCGGCTCGGGGGAAAGAGGGAAATTTTCGCCGCCGATCACCAATAGACGCGGCTCTTGAATCGTGATGCTGAGATTGGGCTGGCTTATCGATTCCCGTACTAGGACTTCGATTCTGAGTGACAGTTCGTCCCCGTAGACAAAGCTCGAATACGCACTCTGCGTGTTAGTAAAACAGGCAGAGACGATGCGCCCTTCCTGCGTGCCATACGCGATCCCTTCATCATGCGTGCCCAGGAATGGTTTCAATGCCACTGTCGCGGCCGCGCCGCCAGCCCACTGGCGTTGTTCATCGCGCATGTCGAGCAAATAGAGCTCCGCCATTTCGGCGGGGGAACCGCTTGCGCGTATTTCGCCCTGCTTCAGATAAATCACTCGATGGCAAAAGCGCTTTACCATATTCATATCGTGGGACACAAATAGCAGGGTCGTTCCACGTTCTGTCAACGCAGCCAAGCGATCGAGGCATTTGAATTGAAACGAGGCGTCGCCGACTGCCAATGCTTCATCGATAATCAAGACATTTGGATCGACGCAGACCGATACAGCAAATGCAAGTCGCAACATCATGCCGCTGGAATAGGTCTTGGTCGGCTGTTCTATAAAATCGCCAATATTGGCGAATGCGGTAATCTCATCGAAACGTTCATCGATTTGAAGACGGCTCAAACCAAGTATTGCGGCATTCATGTAGACGTTTTCACGTCCGGTGAAGTCAGGGTTAAAGCCCGATCCGAGTTCAAGCAATGCCGCGATACGCCCTTGCGTCTGTACCGTGCCAGTTGTTGCAGCAGCTATTTTGCAGATGAGCTGGAGCAGGGTCGATTTCCCGCTGCCATTGCGCCCGATAATGCCAACCGTTTCCCCTTTTCTGATGTCGATCGATACATTCTTCAAGGCCCAGAATTCGCGGTAGCGGCGCACGCCATCTGGCGCCAGCATTTGCCACAGGCGATCACCCGGTTTTTCGTAGATTTGGTGGCACTTGCTTAAATTTTCAATTTTGACGGCGATTTCAGAGGACATCGGCAAATCCTGCACGGGTTTTTTGAAACCACCGAAACCCCAGCAGGGCGACCGTGGCAGATACGAATAGGCCGGCAAACCAGACTGGGATACTTGGCATCACGCCCCAGAAAAGTACATCCCTCGCTTGCTCGATCACGAGCGTGAGGGGGTTGGCACGCATGATGGGCTGGTAGGCTTGTGGCAAGGCATGCACCGGATAAAAAATCGCGGACATGAACATTAACGCAGAGGTGAACACGCCGATGACTTGACCGATGTCACGTAGATAAACTCCCAAAGAAGCAAGCACCCAGGAAATCCCCACGGACAATAGTGCAAGCGGCAACAACACCAAGGGAAATAGCAGCGCGGTGACACGGGGTGCACCGAAAATCACAACATAGAAAATCAGCCACACCAGCACGCTGACCAGCGCATGAAACAGGGCCGCACCGATGCTGACCCACGGCAAAATTTCCAATGGAAAGATCACCTTTTTGACGTAGTTAACATTCGATAAAATTAATGAAGGAGCGCGCGTGACGCATTCGGAAAATAGATTGAATACAATCAGGCCGGCAAAAACGATCAAGGCAAATTCCGTTTTTGAGGCACTGCCACCTTGCCAGCGGGCGCTAAATACCACGCTGAAAACAAAGGTATATACCAGCAGCATAAAGGCCGGATTGAGGAACGACCACAATAAACCCATGACCGATCCGCGATAGCGTCCGATCACTTCGCGCTGGATCATGGCAATCAGCAGATCTCTGTGTCGCCACGGGCTGGCTACTATCTCGTAATCGATTATTTTCATTCGGAAATTTTCAGCGCAAATTGGCTCGTTTGGATTCTTGCCGATAGCGATGTCGCAACGGTCGATATTCTTTTAGAAAATCCCACATGCCGCGATAAGCACCTCTGACAAGATAAGCCTGGCCTTGCAACAGCATCAAAATAGGACGCACCACCGTGCGTAGTAGCAATATTATCGGGAAAAATCGCCAGTGCCATTTTGCGGTAAAGATAAACACGCTGCGATGAGCGTGGTATTCGCGGCTAGGATTTGGGGTCTGGTTGGCATGACGGACCACACTATCGGGGCACCAGCGAAAGGCGCACTTCGCACGTTTCATCCGGCGCACATAATCTAGCTCTTCAAAGTAGAGAAAATAGTCTTCAGACAAGAAACCAATTTTATCGATCAGTGAGCGCCTGATAAAAAAAGCTGCGCCGATGATGTAGTCGATTTTCGCCGAATATTGATGGGGATCAGACAACACTTTTTGCCGTTGAACGCCTTTCCCGACGGGTTGGCTAATCGAAAGGGGTGAATAGTAATGGCATCCCCCGGCACATTGAACCAGGTCCGGATACAGCATATCGACAACGGTGCTGCCGATCAAATCCGCATCAGGATACTTGTATGCATACTTAAGTAATGCATCGAGACTGCCCACTTCGATTTGAGTGTCATTATTTAAAATCCAAATAAATTCGAACTGTGAATAATGGAGTGCAAAGCGGATGCCGTGGTTATTGCCGAATGCATAACCGCCATTTTTACCTGTTTGTATCAGTGTAAATGGTGCGGCCAGAGCTGAGTTTAGGGCTGGTTTTGGGAGTGCTATTTTGGCTGCCCACGCCTCGATGGCTGCAATCGATCCATCTTCGGAGTGATTATCGCAAACAACCACACTGGCAAGGCCCGACAAAATTACTTCGGCCAGCGAATCGAGACAAGCCAGCGTGGCAGGTGCATCGCGCCAGTTTAAGACGATGATGCAGACGCCCGGGATAGGTGATATCGGTGGGTGAGTGGACTGTTGCTGATTCATCGCTTCTTACTTAAAAAGTGAGCTTCGGGGCAAACTGCGGCCATTGCGTTCCGTGGATGAGTACCTTTCAATTTTATCGAATATCGACGAATTCACTATCGCGAGTCCAGCCCAAGGCATTTTGAATTTGCGACGCCCTGGATGCCCATGAGTTTTTTTCCAGAAAAATTTGTCGTGCCGATGTGGAATATTTTTGTTTGCATCCAGAATCTATCAGCGCCTCAAGTGTGCTGATTAATTCGTGATGCGTGGAATAAAAAGATACGAATTCGTCGAAACGCTCGATTTCGGCATAGCGCACAGCAATAATTGGCTTGTCGAAAAGAATGTATTCATACAGTTTGATGGGATCGACCGATCGCACCAAATCGCATACTTTAAAGGGCATGATCAAGATGTCGAACGACTGTGCCAAGAAGGCAAGTGCGCCGTGTGGAACAGGGCCATGAAAGTGTATTTGACCGTGCCTCCAGGACGGTATATTGACACGGTCAACAGGGCCTATTAAATGTACTTCAACATTTTTAAAGCGGTTTGCGCATGCCAATAATGCGTCAAAATCGAACCATGCTGAAATGGTGCCGATATAGCCAATTGTAATTACGCCCGTTTTTTTAACTACCGGGTTTGGACGGCTGCTCGTTTGTTCTGCTGCAGCATTTTCTTCAAACGCGTTATGAATCACGGTGCATTTTTGCTGGCACCTCGCTCTGGCGTGAATTTTTTTTGCCAGATCGTTACTGGAAACAATGGTATGGAATGACTTATCTAAAAGCGCTATTTCTAAGCGGCGAAGCAGAGTGATTTTTGATGGCTTGTCTTCAAACCCAAGCGCGTCGTCCATGCAATCGTAAATGAATCGGACAGGGGTATTTTTCGGAAAATAATCAAACAGCTCCGGTGACGTGAGCCATACAAAATCAGGGCAAAACCACCGGATGGTAATGCGAAAATAAAGACGTAATAGTGTGCGGTTCACTGCATGGGAAAAAAGTGGCAATCCTGTAACCGGCATGCGCAAGAATGGCAAAATCGGGAAATCGCCTCGACTATTTTTAGAAAGAATAGCTCGATTTTTGGCCCACGGAAATGCGACCAAGAGATCGTGTGACAAGCTTAAATGTTGCGCAATGAAATGCGGGCGCTGCTTGATCCAGTCCCAGTCAACATGCATCACATAGAGGATACGTTTACGCACAAAGATCGGCTTTCAAAACTCCGATGATACGAGCCGTAGCCCTCCCATCGCCATAGGGAGAAACTCCACGAGCCATCTGTTCGTACGCGGCGGTGTCATCTAAAAGGCGCTGTGTTTCGCGCACGATTTGCGCTTGATCGGTGCCGACTAATTTTGCACAACCGGCTGCAATTGCCTCAGGCCGTTCTGACTCGTTACGCAATACGAGCACGGGTTTCCCCAAGGCGGGCGCTTCTTCTTGAATGCCGCCGGAATCACTCAGGATCAAATAAGCGCGCTGCATTGCACCGATAAAGGCCTGATAATTCATGGGCGGGCAGAGGATGATTCGAGGATGGCGACCGAGAATTTCGTGAGCGATATCTTGCACATTGGGATTGGGATGTACGGGGTACAAGACCTGTACATTGGCATTTTGTCGGACAATTGTCAGTACCGCTTGGCAAATTTCGCGAAATGGTGCACCGAAATTTTCCCTGCGATGCGCCGTCAAAATGAGCAAGCGTTTTGATCGATCAAGCGCCACGCCAGCGTCCGGTTGCCTTGCTGCGACTAATTTCAACGAATCGATTACGGTATTGCCAGTTAAATAAATCGCGTTCTCAGAAATTTTTTCGGCAAGCAGGTTTTGCCTGGCGGCCTCGGTCGGTGTGAAATGCCAAGTTGCGAACTTTGTAGCGATAATTCGATTCATTTCCTCCGGAAAGGGATTGCGCATATCACCGGTACGCAAGCCAGCCTCGACATGGCCAAAGCGGATCTGATGGTAAAAACAAGCCAGTGCGACCGCGAAAACTGTTGTTGTATCGCCTTGTGCCAGCACTGCATCAGGCTTCTCTGCCGACAATAAGGTATCAAGTTCAGTTAACAGGCGCGCGGTCAGCAGGGTCAAGCCCTGATTGCTGCGCATGATGTTGAAATCGACATCGGGGACGATATCGAATGTGTCTAGAATTTGGTCCAGTAACTCGCGATGTTGCGCTGTGGCGATCACGCGCACCTCCGCCCACTTTTCCTTTTTTATAGCAAAAATCACAGGCGCCATTTTGATGACTTCTGGACGAGTTCCGACAACACAGAGTATCTTTTTTCGCTGCATTGTGATCACTTGCTTGGAAATGAAATTTTCGACCTATCGGTCTCGGTATCGAGCTTTTTTTTCGGCTGGGCTGCAACAATCACGAAGTCACTTTTTAATGTGTGTGAGTCAATGAGAGCGTCTTCGATATCGAACAGCATTTTCAATATCGCCATCGACTCTGGATTGCCTTCCGTAAAATTGCCTGCAATGCCATGCAGGGCAAATTGCAAGAGCGAACCGCCGCTAGAGTTACACGCTTTGATATCGAAATAACGGTCTACCACCTGCAAAATATCCTGTGACCGAACGGCTTCAGAAGGGTCGACACGGACGACTTCAACCGGATCGGGCAAGGGTACGCACTGTTGCACTTGACCCACGCTTCCATGCACGAAAGAGCGACGGAATCGTTCGGGGATTAGGGCAAAGCTATGGCTGATTGCAGCTTTTTGTTCCGGGCCAAAATCAAAATGATTGGCACCGACATATTCATTGAAAAATAGCCAACCGCCGGGTTTGAGTGAATCGCGCACCTGTTCACAGACTTTTTCCAGCGCGCCGATATGGTGCAAAGAGCCGTTGAACCATATCGCATCATAGTGACTGCGAGGCAGGCTGTGCGTCTCCACATCAGTCACGTTGTAATGGATGTTGCTGGCGCCGATTGCGGCCGCGTCGCGAATCGCCGCTTCAATTGCGGCCGGCGCGATATCGATGGCATCGCAATGGTTAAAAGCATTGAGTCGAAATAGATCGCGTTCCAAAGCGCCACTGCCGCAGCCAATGCTGAGCATGCGATCAGCCGGAACCGATACAGTGCTTTTGAGGAAATTGCCAATGCAATACTGTACCCACGTCGGATAGACGCTATTGGCGGTCGCACGTCGCTGATGACGCCGCTGTACCGCCGGTACTGCCAGCCAATACACCTGGGGCGAAAAAGCGTCGGATCCGGCTAGATTTTCAGACCAGTGATCGGCAGTAATTTGCTTCGATTTTGTCGCAAATAAATCGGGTATGGATTTCATAGTGCTGCTTCTCGATGTGCTATTCAGTTTACATTCGATGAAATCGGCTGGGACTCAAGGCGATGAGAATGCGCTTCCCATTTGCCCCATTTTTTTTCAAAATAAGCTTGGTTTTTATCCCATATTTTTTGATATTCCCCACTGGCGATCAGCTTCTTGAAAGATGCTTGGCCAAAATGGTGGACAAAAGAGTCTTCTGCGCAGACTGTCCTCAAACCGATATCCTGGATGCGACGACTATAGTCATCGTCTTCGAACATGCCGACGCCAAATTCTTCGTCCAGCAAGCCGACTTTGTCCAATACATCTCGTCGCATGGCAACGCAGAACATCGCCAACATTGAAATATCGAATACGCGTCCCTGGTGCGTAGCGACATATTGATCTGAGAAAACTTCCATTTGGTCCAGATCGTCATAGTCCACTTCTATTTTTGCTTCGTTGCCAATAGAATTGGTAACCGGACC
Organism: Pseudomonadota bacterium; assembly: GCA_040384645.1. Classification (GTDB taxonomy): domain Bacteria; phylum Pseudomonadota; class Gammaproteobacteria; order Burkholderiales; family Burkholderiaceae_D; genus JAZKIX01. The sequence continues at coordinate 11,564 of JAZKIX010000208.1, forward strand.
GACTAAGCCGATGGCCGGATCTTCCAGGTGACGCAACAAGGGATCAAGCCAGCCTTTTGGTACCACCGTATCGTTATTCAGCAGAACGAGGAAGTGACCGGAAGCAAGGCGCAAGCCTTGGTTGTTAGCTGCGGAAAATCCACGATTGGTATCGTTGAGGATGATGCTTATATTGGGATGGGTCCGCACCACATACCGCAGGTAGTTGCGGGTATCGTCCGATGAACCATTGTCAACGACGATGATTTCGATATTGGGATAAGTCGTGTTGCGCAAAATGCTGTCTATGCATTGCTTTGTCAAATGCACATTGTTGTAGGTTACAACGATGATGGATGCTTTGGCATAGAGATGAACAATGGCATCGCGCGTATGTGCAAAGCGATCTTTCCAGTCGTTGCGACGCGCAAGCTCGATTCTTCGGTTGCACAGTGCCAAGTCATTTTCTTGTAAGGCCAGTTCGATTTTTTTAACAAAACCTTGAGCGTCATTGGCAAAAAATACAAAATCGTTGTAGATACGCATTTCGTCCAGCGGCACCGAAACCACGGGTTTGCCAGCGCTGATAAATTCATAGAATTTGACTGGATCAACCGCATGCGTGACGTTATACAACCGAAAGGGAATCAGGCAAACGTCAAATCGGTATAGATAAGCAGGCATGTCGGCGTAGGGCTTTTTGCCGAGCAGATGAACATTTTTCATGCTTTCCAGGCCGGCCAAGTCTTCGACAAAGACATCGCCGATCAACACAAAATTCCATTCGGGTCGCATCCGCGCCAAGGCGGCAAGCAGTTCAAAATCGACCCACTCGGCGAGCGCACCGTAAAATCCGATGATAGGGCGATTGATCGCTGGCAATAGTTCATTCGGAACGCAATGCGACGAGAAAAAATCGAAGTCAACTCCGTTGCGTACCAACATACAATTCCGGCTGTATTGGGCCCATTTATCATGAAGTAGCGACGCTGTTACCGTAACCAAGTCGGCTTCTGCTACGAGTTGTTTTTCTTCTTCCAGTACCTCGGTTGTGAAATGGGGGAAATCAACCCAATCGTCCATGCAATCATACTGAATCCGCCAGTCGCGACGAAGCCGAAGTTGTCGCGTCAGCGGCGCCCAATAGGGCAAATGGACGACCGACACAGCGCTCTTGATCCGCATGTCTTTTGATAGGGCATCAAGGCATTCCAAACATGCATCGACATTCATTCCCGTCATGCGCTCGCCATAGAAATTTTGGATGGCATTAACTTGTAGTGCCACTTCAAACACGCCCGGAATTATTTCGTTCAGATCATACAAGCCACCGCTTTGCGGTACTTTGGACGCAACGATATAGAACACGCGATAACCGTTTTGTGCGAACTGGCTCATCAATTGCTGTGGCCGCTGAAAGCGCGCTGTCCACTCGATATTGGCGAAACAAATGATGTCGAGAAGGTTCGCACCAGCTTTATCGCCATTGGATGCCGCCAATGCCTGCTTCTGCCCGGTGACCTGCCGTTCATCTTTCATCCTCATTACGGTCACCCCATTTCGTAATGAGCGCAAGCGTGTTCTGATATGCAAGGGTAAGAGGCCGCGTGCAATGGCTCGTATAAACGGGAATCGGCGAATCAAGCGAAATGAGAAATTAATAAAAGTAGGGATAACTCTTTTCTCCTGTACGCAAAAAAATTTCATTCGTTTGTTGCAATATTGGATTTGCTAGTTTGGACAGGTATTGAGCCACTCACAAATTATTCCGATTGGAACAATAGGTACGAACCTTTTATTTGCATGGAAGAATGCGCGAAGTTGGAGAATTTTGCAATCGCTGGCGTTGTCTTTTAACAAAGGCCTTGGCATTGAATTTCTTTACAAGCGATGTAATTGCAGGGTAGGGAGTAAATGCGGGGACAACTGCCTATCAGGCGAGAGCGGGTCTTACCTGCCACTCACATACTGTGAGCAGATCGTTTTCTGAAGAATGCAGATAAATATGCTGTCCTGATCCCGATTGCGCAAGCGTTTTCCACAATGCCTGGATCGGACAGCATCTCAATATTTAAATTAGTCCCGGATGCTGTTGGAATTGTGCACCGCGTTGTTATAAGCGCTGACCATTGAATTCACATCTTTCGCCTTGCCTGATTGTTTCAGGTTGCGATAAGCGCCCACCATGCTGGTTAGGTGACTTTCGGCCAACTGATAATCGACGTCCGGTTTCGCGCCGCTTGTTGCAGTGTTGGCTTTGGCGTATTCCTTGCGTTGCTCGGCCAGATTGGCTTCCAGTTGTGTGATCAGGGCATCGGCGCGTTTTAATATGTCAGGATTTTTTACGCTGCTTTCTTCTTCGAACAAGCTCAAGATTTCCTTAGCTTGGCTGAGGGAAAGCGCGGTGCTGTAGGCCAGCATTTCTCCTTTTTCCTTCAGGCTTTGCAGCCGCAGTTTGGCGTTGGCGTTTTCATGCTCATCCAGGTTTTTGGAAAACTGATGACTGGCGCTGCTTGCGGCATCGAAGTTGGCGATCATTGCTGCGTGCGCGGCCTTGCCTTTGGCGAAATTATCGTCTTTGTAGGCCTTCGATTTGTAATAGGGTTCAAGCTCTTTCAATTGCACATTAAGCTTGCCGAGGGCGACGATCAATTGATCGGCTGCTTGATCCAGTGCCGGTGCCTGGGTGCTAGCGATTGCACGGCCGGCCGTCAATTGGTTCAGCGCAATTTCGATACTGCCGTCGGTGATCGACAGGTCTTTGCTTACCGTGGCGTGGTCGATATCGGCTTTCAGGTAGTGAGCGTAAGTCGCTTTCAGGCCGGAGGTGCCAATCAGCGTGTTGTAGCCTTCCGCATACTGCGCTGCTTTCGCGGCCATTAGATTGCTGCCAGCATTGCTAGCAGTAGCGCTGGAAGTGCCGCTGTCGCTAGAAATTAATTTGGATACTTTCTTGCAAGCCGACAGGGTGCAGGACGAGGCGACGACAAGTGCCAGTAAGAACGCGACTTTCTTGAGTTTCACGAAATATTCCTTATAAATGGTTTAGAGAAATGGATTAGTTTGGCCGGCCGGCCAAATGAGGGCGTTGGTGGGAAAATAGCGTGCCCGCTTGTCAACCATCAAAATAATGCAAATAAATACTGCCTCCAGTATTTAAAATTGCGCTTATAAAACGTGCGGTTAAAGGGGGGAATTGCTAAATACCCCTCCCTAAATTGGTAATTTCATACATCAATGACGTGGCCGCAATGTTTTAAAGCGCGCATAGCGTAATCGTCAAAAGTTGTCATGTATATACGTATAAACCGCTATAGAAATAGCTGTCCGATTGCGGTACGCTCCAAAATTTCGTCGATTTGACACTCGCTAAATTCCTTCTGGAAGTGCAGAAATGCACTGCGTCGCTCTTGCAAAAATGGATTCTTTACACACCGGGTTTGTCTTCCCGAGCAACTTGATATGAAGCCATGACGATCACACAATCCGACAAACCGGATGCTGCCGGGCCGGGCTCCGCTCGGCTGCGGGCATTGAAAGATTTGCCTGGGCCGCTTGGGTTGCCGCTGCTGGGCAATTTATTGCAGGTCGACCTTAATATATTGCATGTGGTGCTGGAAGCCTGGGCCGACCGCCACGGTTCGTACTACCTGTTTCGGCTGGCGCATAAGCCGGTGCTGGTGGTATCGGAGCCGGCATTGATGCAACAAGTATTGAAACAAAGGCCGGACGTCTACCGGCGCCTCAGCGCGATCGAATCCGTGATCGATGAGATGGGAATGAACGGCGTATTTTCGACGGAAGGCAATGCCTGGCGCCGGCAGCGCCAGATCGTCACGCAAGCCTTGAGTGCCGTACATCTGCGGCGCTTTGCGCCAGCGCTGGCAGAAATTGCGGAGCGTTTACGTCAGCGCTGGCATGCAAAGGCGCAATCGGGCCAGCCGGTCGATGTATTGCAAGACTTGATGTGTTACACCGTCGATGTCACCAGCAGGCTCACATTTGGGGTGGATGTCGATACGCTGGGGCAGCAATCGAGTCAGTTGAGAGAGCAATTGGGAAAAATTTTCCCGATGGTCAATCAGCGTATCAACGCGCCTTTTCCCTACTGGCGCTTCATGCGATTGCCGAGGGACTATGCACTCGATCAGGCATTGGACGAGATAAGGGCAAATGTCGCCGGTTTGATCGAATTGAGCCGCCAGCGCCTTGGCACCATGCCGGACCTGGCTGACAATCCTGGCAACTTAGTCGAAGCTTTGCTGGTGGCGCGCGACGATAGCGGTCAGTTGTTTACCGAAGCCGAAGTCATCGCCAACGCGGTGACGATCTTGATGGCGGGCGAAGATACCACCGCCAATACCTTGGCCTGGATGATACATTTTTTGATCACGGAGGCCGCTACCCAAGAACGCTTGCAGCAGGAGCTAGACCAGCACGCGGCCGACCCTTCAGCTGCGCGCTGCGGACGGCAGACTGGCTGGATCGAAGCCTTGATGCATGAAACCATGCGATTAAAACCAGTAGCGCCGATCTTGTTTCTGGAAGCTGCGCAAGATACGGTGCTGGGCGATGTACAGGTGACGAAAGGCACGGCAGTATTCTTGCTGACGCGTCATGCCGGTTTGTCTGAAGCGGCATGCCCTGCCGCAACCCAGTTTATCGCCGAGCGCTGGATCGATGGTGGCACGCCGGCAGCCTATCCGCCGCCACGTGATCATTTTTTACCGTTCGGCGCCGGCCCGCGCTTTTGTCCAGGGCGTAGCCTGGCATTGCTGGAAATCGAGTCGGTAATGCGTATGCTGGGGCAACATTTTATTGTAAGTCCGGTCGCTGGCACCAAGCCGGCGCAAGAACGTTTTGCGTTTTCGATGACGCCGGCAAATTTGCGGGTGAAATTTTCATTGCGGGAAATAGTTCCGGGCGTGGGCGACACGGCCGGCGCCTGATATCGCGATCTGGCGCTCCGCTGCGGCTTGGTATACTTGAGGCCAATCTCCATCGCCGGCTAGTTTTCCGGTTGAAGCCGGCCCCGCTCGACATACGATGCGCGAAGGACGGTTTCTGCTTCCTTCAAGGATCTGTCTCTACCATGACCTTTATCTCCCTCGGCTTGATCGACCCGCTGCTTCAGGCTCTCGAAACGCTAGGCTATGAAAGCCCGACCCCAGTGCAAGCGCAGGCCATACCGGCCGTCCTGGCTGGCCGCGACCTGATGGCCGCAGCCCAAACCGGCACCGGCAAGACTGCCGGTTTTGCCTTGCCGCTGTTGCAGCGACTCACCATGGAAGGCCCACAAGTAGCCAGCAATTGTGTGCGCTGCCTGGTGCTGGTGCCCACGCGTGAACTGGCTGAGCAAGTACATGAAAGCTTCCGCGCCTATGGTTCGCGTTTGCCAATGCGCACCCATGTTGCGTATGGCGGCGTCAGCATCAATCCGCAAATGATGAAGCTGCGTAAGGGCCTGGATGTGCTGGTGGCGACGCCGGGGCGCTTGCTCGATTTGTACCGGCAAAACGCGGTCAAGTTCGACCAGTTGCAAACCTTGGTACTGGATGAAGCCGACCGCATGCTCGATCTTGGTTTTTCGCGTGAACTAGATG
>JAZKIX010000208.1:17155-17599 GCA_040384645.1 Pseudomonadota bacterium
TTTCGGCGACTTTTTCTGATGCGATCCGTGCGCTGGCCGGGACTCTGCTGCACAAGCCGGTCAGCATCGAAGTCAGTCCGCGCAATACCACTGTAAAAAGTGTCAAACAGTGGATGATCCCAGTCGACAAGAAGCGCAAGGCTGAATTGTTTTGCCATCTTTTGCAAAAAAAGCGCTGGGGCCAGGTGCTGGTATTCGTTAAGACCCGCAAGGGTGTGGACCAATTGGTCGACACTTTATTGGCGCAAGGTATACGGGCCGACGCGATCCACGGCGACAAGGCGCAGCCGGCACGCTTGCGTGCGCTGGACCGCTTTAAGGCGGCCGAAGTGAAGATTTTGGTCGCGACCGACGTGGCGGCGCGCGGCCTCGATATTGACAATTTGCCGCAAGTGGTCAACTTTGATTTACCGACCGTGGCCGAAGACTATATTCACCGCACTG
>JAZKIX010000208.1:17609-30070 GCA_040384645.1 Pseudomonadota bacterium
GGCCGCACCGGTCGTGCCGGCGCCACTGGCGAAGCGATTTCCTTTGTCTGTGCTGATGAAGTCGAGTTGTTAGCCGCGATTGAAACCCTGACCCGGCAAATTCTGCGCCGCGTCGAAGAGCCTGGTTTTGAGCCGGAACATCGGGTACCGCTGACCGATCCGGCAGTCCAGGTCGCAAAAAAACCAAAGAAGCCAAAGAAGTGGCACAGCTAATTGCTTGAGCAACCTGCACTGGATCATTTGCCAAATAACTTGCGCAACCATAGAGCAACAGTTGTTCCGAGATGCCAGATGGCCTGCATCCGGCGGCGATTTCTGGATTGGCGGACATTGCGCTTGATGGCGTTGGTTCGTCCTGGCGAAAGTCCCGCATAGGCTTGCCAATGTTCATCATCTTCTGGGATGGCTTCGGCAAACAGGTTGTGGCCCGGACGATCGAGAAAACAGGCCGCAATTTGTCGATTATCCTCGGCATGGCGCGCTAACAACGCACGGCGTTCCGCGGGCGATAACCATGCTGCGGTGCCGGTGGATTGGCTGTAATGTGCGCTGTCGCTGAGCGCGGCGTCCAGCACATCCTTGCGCCTGAAGGCTGGTGGCCACAGATTCTTTTTGCGACCGAACTTGCGCATGAATTCAACGTAGTCGCGATTCGGTGTGGCATTGACTGCTTCGCGATCCTTCAACGGTAACGTCCAATCTGGCGGCATAGGGAAGCCGAGAATTTTCGCAAAAAAATCCGATATCACATCGAGAGGTATGGCGGCCGGTTCGTATGGCCGCAGCACCATGCTTGCGTGACCGAAGGCGGTTTCCCAGGGTTGCAATAATTCCCATGTTTGCAGTCGCTGTTCGAAGGCCGTAGAGAAACTGCCGAAATCCAGATCAGCACTAGAATTGCCTTTGATGTATTGGATGTAATGCGCCGCCAGCAAATGATCTTGGCGGCGCAGGTAGGCCACAATCACTGGTTCGTAATTGAAGTCCTTGACCTGCTTCGCCAGTAGGCCAATGCCGGAGTTGAGCCATTCCATGCAAAAACCGCTCTCGTGCGCCGTATGCATATCGAATAAATCTTCCGCTGACACCAAGATAGTGTTCGCGCCGCAGCGCAACCGTTCCACCTCAATGGCTTTGAACATGGCTTGCGCGGAAGTGTAGGGATGGCAAAACTTGCGTTGCTGCGACTGAAAGCGCTGAGCCCTATTGCTATCAGCGCAAGCCAACATCGCTTCGCCGCGCAGCAAGGCAAACAGGCGGTAATGACTATTTGCGTAGGCGGGCCCCGTTTGCCGTGAATATGGTTCGAGGGGATACAAGATGCCATGCTGCAGCAAGCCTTGTGCATGCTGCGCCAGGAAGGATTGCAGTGCTTTGGAGCCAGTTTTGTGTTGGCCGATATGGATGATGATCCTGGCGCGCGGCTGGTTCAACTGAACACTCGGTTGGTTCAAGCCTTTCTGCCCCAGCCGATGATACGTGGCGGATTCATGACTTTGGCTGTACTGACATCGTGCAGCCCGCCGAGAAAAATATCGCGCACGGCTTGCTCTGAAAATCGATAATAATCCCCCGGAAAAAGATGTTCACCCAGCGTGACCGTGCCGGCCTGTAGCACGTCATTTTTAGTCACTTTGGCAAATGCAGCCAGCATCCATCGCCACATCGATTTGCTTTCGACAAACGTGCCAGGCCCCATGCCGGCAAAACCCGGCACGCCGATGACGATCAGGGCGCCGCTGGCGCTGACCCGATGAATTTCGGTGATGGTTTTCCAAAAGTAAGGATCATGTTCCAGCGTCGCATTGCAGAGCACGGCGTCGAATTGGCCATCGGCAAAACAGTCCATATGGTTGGCATTGCCTTGCACGATTTTGCTGTCATCGTCGGCCCAGGCCTTATCGAGATTGATGCCGACCCGCTGTGCGGCATTGCGCAGGCACGGCATCTTGAGCAAGCTGTCCGGGCCGGGCACCGCACCCACTTCCAGCACCGCGCCGGTAATCGGGGCGGCGGCGCAAATGCTTTCAAACACACGGTATACCGCTGGCGTCATGGCAATCCTTTTTTGGGCTTATGCCGGCTACGGCGCTGCATCAGCATGCGCGTCAGCTTGGGCAAATAGCGCCGGCAAGTCGATAGCAGGTGGCGGTTGAGCAATAGGCGCGGATCGACCGACAGCACCACGGCCAGCATCTTGAAGGGCGCTAGCGGCCCATGCGCCGCCTTGCCCAGAGTCTGGCCGAACAAGTAAGCGAAGGTATGCGCCTCATAACGGCTGAGCGGCGCTTCGATCTGGGTCCATGAAGTCAGGCCGCGCTGCACCGCCATCAAAGCGATCTGGCGAAAAATCCGTACATTGGCTGAGACCTTGTTCAGCGGCAGATTGGCACTGGCATTGGCGCCATGCTGCACCCAGCAGCCGGCGATGGTATTGAGGACGATTACTTCGCCTTCCAGTGCTAGCCGTAATAGGGAATCCATATCCGAGGAGCTGATATCGGCCGTGTAACAGCCGTTAGCGATGGCGGCGCTGCGATTGTAGAGCGTGCCCAGATGGGTGAAAAAACCGGTTTGATAGACGAAACGCAGGTAGTCGCCGCCAGCCATCAGGCGCTCGGGCGCATCAATCGGCGGCAGGATATCGACGTCAGGGCGATGGTCGTGGACATAATGTACCCGATGTCCGGCTTGGGCAAAAACCACGTGGCGGCCGGCGTGGCGCTGGATCGCATTCCAGGCGTGCCGGATAAATCCCGGATCGAGCAAATGGTCGTCGCCATCCAGCACCAGCACCCATTCGCCGCGTGCGTGTTCGGTCAGGGCGCGGCGGTAATTGGCAACACGTCCCAGATTGCGCTCGTTGCGGATATAGCGCAGGCGCGGATCGGCTAGCCAAGCCTGGGCCAGCGTCCCGGTCTGGTCGGTCGAGGCATCGTCGGCCACGATTACTTCCAGCGAGGGGAAATCTTGTTGCAGGGCGCTGGCGATGGCGCGCCCGATAAAGCTAGCATGGTTATAGGTCGGGATCAGGATCGAGACTATGGGTGCCAGCGGAACCGGCTCTTCGATGCGTGCCACCAGCCATGCCGTCTGCTGCGCGGCGTCCGCCAGCGGCGGATCGCCAGCCAGATTGCGACGCATGGATTCACGCAAATCGCGCTCTTGCACCATGCGCGACAAGCCGTCAAACATGGCTTGCGCATCATTGTCGACAATCAGACCGGTGCGGCCGTTATCGATCAATTCGTCGGCGCCGTTGACATCGCTCATAATCACCGCACAACCCAGCGACAGCGCCTCGATCACCACGGTCGGGCAACCTTCCGAGGCGGAAAATAAGGCAAAGATATCGCATTGTTTCATCCAGACGTAAGGGTTTTCTTGGGTGCCCGCCAGGATGAATCGATCGCGCATGCCGAGTCGCTCTATTTCAATGTGCAAAAGCGCTTGTTCCGGCCCGTCGCCCACCACAACCCAGCGGAAATGGACCCCGGCCAAGTGCAGCCGGTGATGCACATGCAGGCACTGCAATAATTGTTTTTCCATCGATAGCCGTGCTACCGTGACCACTACCGGCCTGTCCCTGATGCCCCAGTCCGGTCCGCTCTCATTCGCTTGCAAAAGTAGTTGTTCCAGATCCACCGGCGGCGGCAACACATGCCAAGGCCGGCGTGCCAGCAGCGGGCATTGCTGCGCCATCGCCTGCCACAGCCGGGCCGAAACGGGCAGCACCAGATCGGCCGCCATCAGGCAGCATTCGATGGCGCTGCGTTCTGGCAACAATAAGCGCGGATAACGCACCAGTCTTTCATCGACCAGGAATACCAGCTTGCGCTGCGCCTGGATCAGACTCATGGCAATGCAGGCGCGCCTGCTGGGGAATACCGAAGTGGCCAGCACGGCGCGATACACGCGTTGGAATGGCGGCATCTGGCGCTGCCGCAACAGCGATTCTAGACCCCACAAGGCATTCACATCCGACTTGATCGAACTGGATTCGAGTGTGAAAACACTGATCTGTTGCGGTAACTGATGGCGCATTTCATCGTCGCACGGACCAGTCACCAGCAAGTCGATTTCATAGTGGGGAAGCAGTCGCCGCATATGCCGCAGCGCAAGATATGCAGCGCCGCCGAGCATGAATTCCTGCGCCAGGAACAGGATGCGTTCCCGCGCTTGCAAACTCATGCTGCGTCCTCGGTTTTATGGTTAATTTTGACGCGCCATTCATCCAGTAAATCGCGCAGGCTTTGTTCCAATGGGATATTGGCTTGCCAGCCAGAACAAGTCACCAAGCGCGTCGCATCGCCCACCTGATGCAGGATGGCTTGCGGTAGGGGATCTGGATGGGTTTCGACGATCTGCACGCGATCACTCAGGCCGGCATGCGCCATCAAATACGCGGCGACTTGCCCGATGCTATGCGATCGACCGGAACAAATATTGTAGGCAGCGCCAGCAACGCCATATTCCAGCGCGGCCCAATAGCCAGCCACTACATCGCGCACATCGCAAAAATCGCGCCGGGTTTGCAAGGTAACAACCTGTAGCACCGGTGCTTGCAGGCCAGCTTCGATCCGCGCTACCTGGCGTGCCAGCATGGCGCACACCAAGCCTGCCGGTTCGCCAGGCCCGGTCTGGTTAAAGGTGCGTCCGCGCACAGTATGCACGCCATAGTGCAGGAAATATTGCGCCGCCATCAAATCTTGCGCCGCCTTGCTCAGCGCGTAAGTGGAGCGCGCTTGCAAGGGCGTATCCTCGGTAATGGCTTGCTCGGGATGGTCCGGTTGGCCATAGATACCCGATGAGCTGGCGACCAGCACGCGCGCCTCTGGCACTGTTTGACGCACTGTGTCCAGCAAATGCTGCGTCCCTTCGATATTGACCCGCAGCAGCGCTTGTGGCGTATGAGTCCCGCTGCCATGCACCAGTGCCGCAAGATGGAAAATCCAGTCCGGCTTGTATTCCAGCAGGCAATGCCGTATCTGTTCCGGCTCGGTGATATCGCCGGCATAGCCCGACACGCCATCGGCAAACACGCCGCGCCGTGCAAAGCCGGCAACGCTGGCACCGCGTTCCAATGCCAGTGCAGACAGATGCAAACCAGCGCAACCGCTGGCGCCGGTAATCAGGATGCGCAGCGGTTGGGTCATGCAGGAGGGAACAGTAGCGGCTCCAACTTATCCAGATCGGCAACCGCTTGCGCATGATCGTCAGGCCGTCCGATATCGAGCCAGTAACCTTCAAACGGATAGCAATGGACCCGTTCGCCTGCCCGCATCAATTGCTGCATCAGGTCGGGCAGGTCGAGATGTTGGTTGGCGGGAATAAAATCGAGCACACGTGGCTCGAAGATATAAATTCCCATGCTGGCTTGATAGTGGTGGATCGGCTTTTCGATATAACTGGTGAGTTGGAACTCGGCATCGTATTCCACCACGCCCAGATCGATGCCGATCTGGCGTCGATGTACTGCCACCGTACACAGGGCGCCGCTAGTGACGTGGCGCGCCAGCATCGCGCCGAAATCGAGCGTGGTCAGCACGTCGCCATTCATCACCAAAAAGCGCTCGGTTAAATCAGGAATCAGGCTGAGCGGCCCAGCGGTTCCTAACGGTTCTTCTTCGCGTGAATACGCCATCTGGACGCCGAAGCGTTGGCCATTGCCAAAATAAGACATCAGTAATTCCGCCAGATAACCGACCGCCAGCGTGATATCGGTGATGCCGTGGCGCTGCAATTGACGGGTGATCAGGTCGAGGATTGGCTTGTCGCCCAGCGGCATCAGGGGCTTGGGCAAGATCAAGGTGTACGGCGCAAGGCGTGTGCCGCGACCGCCGGCTAGGATGACTGCTCTCATAAGGCGTAACGGTCGGGGGTGAAATAGTGGGGATGCCGCCGCACCCAGTCAATGGTTCGCAGCAAGCCTTGTTCCAGCGACGTCGATGGCGTCCAGCCCAGTAGCGTAAAGGCCCTGGCGGTATCGGCCTGCAAGTGATGCACTTCGCTCTTGGCTGGCCGAAAACGCGCCGGATCGCTTTTGAGGATGACCGGGCGCTTATTTGGTCGCTCATTTTTCCGCTCGTCGGATTGATCAATCAGGCGCAAAATCATGGCCGCCAATTCACCCATCGCAACCGCTTTGCCGCTGCCGAGATTGATACTCTGGCCCAGCACCCCGTGCGCGCTGGCGGCGCGAATAAAACCATCGACCGTATCGGCCACGAAAGTGAAATCGCGCAAGGGCGTCAAATCGCCCAGGCAAACTTCATCCTGCACCAAGGCTTGGGAAATAATGGTCGGGATGATGGCGCGCGCCGACTGACGCGGGCCATAGGTATTGAACGGCCGGATCGTCACCAGCGGCACATCGTAAGACAGGCTGAAACTTTCCATCAGTTTATCGGCGCCGATCTTGCTGGCCGAATACGGCGACTGGCCTTGCAGAGGATGCTCCTCATCGATCGGCACCCGCAAGGCGCTGCCATAGACTTCACTGGTCGAGGTATGGATCACGCGTGCCGGGCGCAATGTCTTGGCTGCCATCAAGACATTGAGCGTGCCCATGACATTGGTTTCAACCACTTCACGCGGATGTTGGTACGAATAAGGAATCGCAATCAGCGCGCCGAGATGGAACACGACGTCAATATCGCGCATCGCAGCCAGAACTGCATCGCCATCGCGCAGATCGCCGAAGACCAATTCAATTTGATGGCGGACAGACGCCGGGATCAAGCTCAATAAGCCGATATCGGCGCGCGAGTTGTAACGCAGCATGGCACGTACTTTGGCACCTTCCGCCAGCAAGCGCTCAACCAGGTGACTGCCGATGAAACCGCCCGCGCCAGTAACCAGTACCCGGCAACCATGAAGTGAAGGATTTTGAACCGGGCTTGCTGGAATGATTGCGTCTTGATTCATTGCGTTCCGAGATGTAGCCGTTGGCGGATATTTGTCGGAGTATAGCTGCTAACTTGGCAGTCGATTAAGGCTAATTTGGCACAATTTTTGTGCGTTTGCGGAACGTGATTGCCGCGGACAAGGCCGGATTGAGAGAAGTAAAACGTAACACTTTTGCGCATAACTGCACAACCACAAAACAAAAAGCCACTCCATTCGGACGGGTCGGATGCAGTGATTTTTTAGTTTGAAATATAAGAAATATCGGAAAGGGCAGAGCCGGTGCGGCGCTCTTTCAGGGTACTATCGGCTAGGAATGCCCTCAAAAGGCAGAATTAATACTGGGGCCTGTATTTTTTGCGTGACAATAAAGACGTGTGAATAATGGCATGTTTTTCCTTATACCCCCTGTTTTTATGAAATATGACTGCGTCAAACTGTGCAATAAGTAGGTTGGGCTAACGTTTGATCAACCCAACATTTCTGCCTACATCTGTTCACCTAGCCCCACTGAATTTCCAAGCCCGCCCCAACCAATCACACCAACCGCAACGCCGTCAGCTCCATCTTAAGCAAGGCATACAGCACCGGCGCGGCGATCACGCCGGCGACGCCAAAAACGGATTCCATGATTAGCATCGCCAGCAATATTTCCCAGGCGCGTGCATTGATGTGCGACCCTATGATGCGCGCATTCAAGAAATATTCTAGTTTATGGATCACGATCATGAAGCTGAGCGACACCAGTGCCAATTGGACCGAATGCGACAAACTGATAATCACCAGCACGGTATTGGAAATCAGATTGCCGGCGACCGGGATCAAGCCTGCCAAAAAGGTGATCGCGACCAGGCTTTTAGATAAGGGCAGATGAATGCCGGCCATCGGCAAGGCAATGAAAAGAAAGACTGCGCTAACGACGGTATTGATGGCAGAAATGCGGACTTGGGCAAACACGACGTTTTCAAAAGCGATCCTTAAATTGGCGATCCGGCTGTATAAGGCAGCGCCCAGCGGCGGCGCACTGGCTTGCTTGGCGGGCGTATGCAACGCGCCCATGGCACCAATAATCATGCCGATCAATATGTGTGCAGCGGTGCGCAGCGCATCGGCGCCGACCGTCTTGGCTTCGACCGAATGATCGCGTAGCCAGCCTGTAATCAAGATTCTGAGTGCATCGGCGTCTGCCGGCAGCCATTGCTGCACCCATAACGGCGCGTGATCGCGCGAGGCATCGATAATGTCGGCCAGTTTTTGCAACAGGGTTTCCAGATTGCCGGCATCGCTGCGGAAGAAGGAGATCAGCCCCCAAATTGCCAGCGTCAGTGCGGCGATAAGCACTGTTCCCAGGACCGCAACCGCAAACATTTTTGCATTCGCGCTGCTCATTCTTTTGGTCAATAGTGGCGCCGTCATATGAACCAGCGAATACACCAGTAAACCGGCGAACAGCGCTGCCAGCAACCCCTGACGCAAGATCAGCAATAAGGACAAGGCGATCAGAATATAAGAAGCCAGTTGTGGCAAGCTGACTGGATTCTGTTTTGTTATTTGCATAGTGTGTGGCCTGTTGAGTGCGTGGTGTAGTGACGGTATACGGACTGTCAGATTGTATAAAATGGCTGCGTCGCCAATTGGCATATTGGCCGGATGTTAAAGATGGTACAACACCCAAAGAGCGCCAGCGCTGCCTTGCTTGCCTTAACGGTGGCAGTCGCGTGCGTAAATCATGCTTTGGGAGTGGCATGAGGGACTAGAGGAATCAATACCAGTATTGATTCCTCTATGGCATATATTAATCAGGTGGTTTGAAAATTTAAAAAGGGGCAGGCCATGCCGCAACAGACTTTTTTAGAAAAACTCCAGACAGCGCCGGCCGCATCGTTTCATGTACTCGATCCCGTCAAGGCCGTGCGCATGAGCGCTAAAACCTTGTTTATACCCGCGCCGGAAGATGTGGCCAAGGCGATTGCCGCGATCCCGGCTGGACAAACCAAAACTATCGTCGAGTTGCGGCAGGCGCTGGCAATATTGGGCAATGCCGAAACCGCTTGTCCGGCAAAAACCATCAAATACTGGAAGTGGCTGGCGAGCGCCGGTGAAGAAGTCGGTGGGCAGCAATTGCCGTATGCCGCCCCATGGTGGCGTGTGCTGAAAGACGGCAAGCCGAGCCGCCATATGCCGGGTGGGATCGAGCGGCAGATTGCGCTATTGCAGGCTGAAGGCGTGCAAATCAAGTGAGAAAATAGGCGAAGGCAGTGAGCCGGGTGACGAATTGATCGCCCGATTCGCTCAGTTGCACGGCGTGTTACGACGCAATCGTATGGATGCGTCCGATTACGCAGCCAAAAGCCGCCAGTGTTTTTGCTGCGTCCGCAGCATCGTCCAATCCCTGCGCATACAAGATATCGAGCGGTGCTACTGTTGGCGGTAAGCGCACTTCGTGCTTGTTGAGGTTGACCAGTACCAGCACTTTATCCTCGCCAGCGCCGCGCCAGTAAGCAATCAGGCCGGGCGCTGCATCGCATAAAAATTCCAACGTGTCTTGCCGCAAGGCTGGGGTTTGCCGTCGCAATTGGATCAGCGCCTGGTAATGGGTGAAACTGGCCTGATCGAAGGCCGACCAATCCAGCTGAAACTCTTCGAATAGCGAAGTCCAGGTATGCCAGCGTGGCTCGTTAAATTCTTGGCCCATCAAGATATGCGGCACGCCATCGAGCGTCAAGATGATCGCAGCCGCCGCCCGGTGCAGTGCGGTGCCATAGAATTGCGCGGCGCGTCCCTGTTCCTTGTCTTCGATCCAGCGTAGGCGCAAGGCATCGCGCGGGAAACTATAGGTCGACGCATTCCAGTATTGGGCAAAATCGGCTGCAGTTGCAGTGCCGGCCGCGATGTGCAAAATCATGTCGCGGGTGCCGCCTTCATACGTCAGGTCGCAGGCGGCTAGGTGATGGAACTCGTCGTAGGCTTGCGAAATGATGCCGATATCGGGCTTAGTTTGTACCAGTGCCGCCCTGATTTCATTCAAGAAATCCAGCGGCGTGATGTCGGAATCGTCAAAACGGAAGCCATCAAAATTGAATTCGACTAGCCAAGTCTGCATGGTCTGGATCAGGTAGCTGCGCAAATCCTGATGAGAGAAATCAAAGCCGGCGAAATAGGTCCTAAATGGAACCGCATAATAAATTTCACCCTCGGCATCGTGGGTAAACCAGTCGGGATGCGATACGGTCAAAGGGTTGTCACAACTGCTGCGGTTCAGCGTCCAATCCAATAGGATGCGCATGCCGAGGCGATGCACTTCATCGATCAAATCGCGTAATTCGGCGGCGCTGCCCAGCGCCAGATCCAAGCTGCCAAAATCGAATACCGCATATGGATCGCCCTTGGCGCCGAGGCGTCCCTTTTGGCCGATGGGATAAATCGGCATTAACCAAATCACATCGATGCCCAGATCACACAGATAGGGCAGGCGTGCCTTGACGCCTTTGAAATCACCGCCGAAAGCCGCCGTCGACAATTGATAAATCACTGCGTCTTTCAGCCACTCCGGGCTAGCCAGCGCCCGATGCAGTTGATACAGATCGCCCGGCGTGGCGGCGTTGATCGCGCCCAGCCGGATCAATGCATCGCCGCTTTCATTGACGGTAAAGCAGGAATTATTTTGCCCGTCTTCCGAGATCCAGGGATTGGCCGGGTCGGGTATCCAATGTTGCTCGCCGTGCTGACTGACGACATATTTGTAGAGATGGCGGCCGGTCGCAATCGGCAGTGTCGCTTGCCAGCGTGTGGCACTGATACGGGCCAACGGGTAGGTATCGCCGACCCAGCAGTTGAAGGTGCCGGCCACGGCTACCTGTTCAATCGTGCTAGCGCCTTCAAAAGTAAATTGGATGCCGCCGACATCTTTTTTCGGCAGTAAATCAGGTGTGTTGCTTTGAATAATGGTCATCGTCGGCTTGGTTTTAGAAGGTGATAGTAGGGCTGGGCGACGCTGGAAAGGCTTGTGGAGGATAAATAATACTGCCTATAGTATTATTTTTAACGTGTATTTTGCCTGCGGGACAGCCTATAAAATGGCATATACCCCCCATTTATTATGTATTTCCCGGAGATTTGGCGGGTCTGGAGGCGGCTATGTATCGTCGGCCGAGCCGCGCCAGCCCGGTGGCTTCCACAAATAACGCCAGTCGCGTTGACTGATCACATCGCGCCACATGGCGATCCATTCGTGGAAGGTCAGCAGTAACGGATTGTGGCTGCGGATTTGGTGCACGATGCCATAGACTGGTTTTTCATCTTCAGGCACGAAACTACCGAACAACCGGTCCCAGATGATCAGTACACCGCCAAAATTGCGGTCGATGTATTGCGGATTTTTGGCATGATGCACCCGGTGATGCGAGGGCGTGTTAAATACAGCTTCCAGCCAGCCCAGCTTGCCGCAGGTTTCGGTATGGACAAAAAATTGAAATGCCAGGTTCAGGCCGACAATTAAAATGACCCATTCCGGCGCAAAGCCGAGCCAGGCCAGCGGCAGCCAGAACAGCCACATGCCCGATAGCGGATAGGTCAGGCTCTGACGTAGCGCAGTCGAAAAATTGAGCCGTTCGCTCGAATGGTGTACCACATGCGCGGCCCACATCCAGCGCACCCGGTGATGCAGGCGATGGAAGAAATAGTAGATCAAATCTTGCAGCAAAAATAAGGCAAGAATGCTCCACCAGGCATTGGGGAACAGCTTAAGGCCGTGGTTGTACGCAAGGGTGTAGGCGGTTTTGACAAACAGCAGAGTGACCAGCAGGTCGGCTGCTTGATGCATCAGGGCCAGGGCCGCATTCGATAGGGTGTCAGCCCAACTATAGGAGATTTTGCCGCGCCGCCTTAAATAGAAAAATTCCCACCCGATACAAGCCAGAAATACCGGCGCCAGCGACAGTAGCAAGAGGCCGGGATCGATGGTGAGTTCGGGCATGTTTATAGATGAAAATCGAGGGCGGCGTTAAAACCGCTTTGATTGGGGTGAATGCTGTATGTAAAAACTAGGTGAAAACGTCATCGCCAATCACCATTCAGATCACGCGACTCAGGCGGCAAGACCCTTTGCCAACACTGTAGCGACCACTTCGTTGAGATCTTGTCCCCGTTCTTTTGCCAGGGTTTGCAATTGTTCCACCAGCGCGCTATTGAGTTTGACGGCAAATGGCACCAGGCCGAGCGCCTGGTCCAGCTTGCGTTGTTCGCGGCGATCTGGTGCGACAGTATCGCCATTGCCGAAACCACTGGCGCCGGGTGCTGTCATTTTGCCCATCAACTTCTTGGCATCGGTTTTTGCCATTCCAGTTTTTTTCACGGTCGCGTTCCTTGTCAATTAAAAACAGGCATTTTACGCAGCTTCGACCGTGACCATGGCTTTGTATTGCAGAACTTTTAGCCGCGAATCAAATGCAGCTATCTCGGCCAATTTTTATTTACACACATCCGGCCCTTTCAGAGGATCGACGCCGGCACACAACTGCGGCTTTGAAAACCATTTCGCCGATAACACGGTTGCA
>JAZKIX010000209.1:0-10985 GCA_040384645.1 Pseudomonadota bacterium
CACCTTCATCAATTTTTTCGGCTAGCATGACCATTGTCATGGGATTGATTTCGCTGACCTCGATCAGTCGCATCGCATTATTCGGATTAAGCCGTTTCAAAATGCTATTGAATTTCTCAGCGTGCCGCGTATGCACCAAGATATTCAATTTTTTACCGCCGAAGCGGTCGCCCATGGTACGGCACAATTCGAGGCACCCAAGATGGGCGGTGACGATGAGACAACCAGGTCGCAAGGCTTCGCGTCCGATCATTTTTACGCTCTTGAAATGATAGCGGCCAGATACTGCCAGCAATTTATCAAGCATGGTTTCGGCAAACAGGGTGACGTGCCGGCAACCGTCACGCCAGTCCGCCGTATGCCCCAAGGCGCCGGTGGCTGCCTCAATACGTTGCAGGTATTGCAGCGAATTGGCACGCAAGCCAGGGCGCGCTAACCAGTAAAACAACACCACTGGCCTGAGTACAAAAGTAAAACAACGTCGGCCTAGTAGTCGATGTACCCAATACAAGGTCGCAATCCCGAACAGGAAAGTACTTTCACCAATATGCGCCCAATGGCGGTTTTCCCGCGCGCCACTCATATGCCCGACCTCGCACCTAGTTTACGCCACAGCAGCATCGGCAGACGCAGTAACATGCCGAAAAACAGCTTGGTATGCATCCACGAAATACGCAGATTATCTTCCCACAGCTTGAAATGCGAAATTCCATCCAGCGGATAACGCACCCTGGTCGGTACATTGATGACAGGCACGCCACGCCATACCAGCCGCACCAAAATTTCGGTATCGAAATCCATGCGGCGTCCAATCCTGACTTCGTGGATCAGTTTGATCGTCGACTGCAACGGATACACCCGAAAGCCGCACATTGAATCGCGGACGGCAAATGACAGCGTATTGATCCAAACCCAGATATGGGTGGCATAGCGGCCGTACAGCCGGCTTTTGGGTACGCTATCGTCATAGATCGGGCAACCACAAATTATTGTGCCGGGATGCGCCGCGGTGAGCTGCAGAAACTCACCGATGCTGCCGGCATCGTGCTGGCCGTCGGAATCGATTTGTAGCGCATGCGTATATCCCAGCCGCTGCGCCTCGTCAAAGCCAGCCATCATGGCGCCGCCCTTGCCCTGATTTTGTGCCAAGCGCACCAGGCACACGCCATCCGGGTCGGCCAGGGCCAAGTCATCGAGCGCGGTGGCACAAGCTGCGGCACTGCCGTCATCGACCAACACGCACAACAAGCCGTGCGCGCGCAAGGACCCGACTACCGCACCGACGGTCGTGCCGTGGTTATAGACCGGAATGACGGCGCAAATTTTTATATCGTTGTTCACGCCGTTTTCCATATTTATGCAGCCTTCGCCAACGCTGGGCCAAACAGGATGCGGCCGCTGGAATGTTGGCCGGCGTCTGAACTGAATTTGAAAGACAGTGTGGTGTTGAGCGCACCAACGCCTGCTGCGCTGTCGCCAATCGGCGTCGGGCTCGCAACGTTGTGCTTGATTGCCAGCTCCAGCAACAGGCTATGCCCGACGGTAATCACGTGTTGAAATTTAACGCCATCCATATGCATGAATTGCGGCGCCAACTCGAACAATTCTCGACCCAGCAAAATCGCCCATTCGATCTGGGTTACACCGGCAAGGATCGGGAAATTTTTAAAATGACCGTCGAAGTAAGGCAACTTATCTGCCACCTCGATCCGAAACTGGGCGCTGTCGCCGGTATGCGTGAGCAGGCGTGCTTCGGGACGGCGCGGGTCGAACAGCGCCAGCAAAGCGGCTTCCGTAGTCTTGCTTTGCGCATTGTGCGGCAAGGCCCAACGATAACGCCAACGGCGCGGCATGACGCTACTTTCAACCGCTGACGACAAGGCAGCGCGCAAAGCCTCATTCAATGCCATCTTGCCGCTAGTGTCATGCAAGACCCAGCCTTGCATGCTCGGTACAGCAACCACGCCCAACGTCAGGCGCGTACCGGGCAGCGGCACGATCCGCACCTCGCTCAATAAGCCGGTCGAAATCAATGCAGCCTCGATGGCAGTCAGCGATACGCGCTTTTCTTCAATTTTGATAATGCGGTCGACGCGGCCGATCAATTCAAATCGTTCTCCTGACATGCGGACGCGATCCGCCGTAGCGAGCCAGCCAGGATCGAACAAATGGGCCGAACACACTTGCAGATTTTCATCCGCGATCCTGATTGCAACGCCAGGCAAGGCTTGCCATGCCAGCGCACTGGCATCCTTGCGTTGACGCCAGGCAACGCCACCGGTTTCAGAGCTGCCATACACTTCCAACGGCGCTTGGCCGAGGATATTGCAGCAATCTGCCAGGGCCTGGTCCGACAAAGGACCGCCGGAGCAAAAAATACTCTTCAATCCCCGTGTGCCGGAAGCCCAGTCTAGGTCAACCGATAAACGTTTCAGATGGGCCGGGCTCGACACCAGGATACTGCTTTCACACAGACGCAATGCGCTGGCAATATCTTCCGAAAATGCGAGGCGCGAAGTAGCAAAAATACGCCCGCTCGCCAAGGGCCAAAGCACGCGGAATAGCAAGCCGTAAATATGCTGATGTGACACCGTGGCCAGCACCGTGGCCGCGCCTAGCTGGGTATCAAAGCAGCTGGCAAGCGAAGCGACTTCCTCGAACATTTGCGACAAGCGTTTGGGGATGGCACTCGGTTCGCCGGTCGAACCGGATGTGTATACAACAAGCCCGATAGCGCTTGGCACAAGTGCTTGCCACTCATGCATTTTTAGCACGGCATCGCTGGCGGCAGATGCTTCGATCAAATCCGGCAGCGCGATATCACCGGCAAAACCATCCACTTCACGTCCTAATGCAGCTAATGTGGCAGGGAGGATATCAGCGGGCAGGTAGACGCATTTACCAGCATGCCAAGCGCCGAACAAGGCGGCGGAAAAACTAAACGTATCGTTGAAATACAATACAAAGCGGGTGCCGGCTTGAGCCGCAAAAGCAGCGCGCCATCGGGCGCATTCAAGGGAAAATTGGGAGAAGTTGAACACTTGCTGACCGCGCACGGCCACTGGATGCTGTGCCGCTCTGGCCGTACTCAACAATAAATGTAAGGGGATGCATTGATCCATTTGACTCATATCGCCGCCCTCGCCTTGACTCGGCGGCGTACCAGCCATTCAACTGCAAACAAGCCAGCCATCAATAGATAAGCAATCAAGCCGTTGTACAGTGCCCATGCCGCGTCGCTGGCCCAAATTGCCGTGAACAAGGCGATGCTGCCATTGAGTACAAAAAAACCGCACCAGACTTGGGTCACGCGATAGGTGTAGGCCACGCCGTGCGCCGACAGATTGGGTTCGCGCAATCGCGCCAGCCGCTCAATCATGCTGGGCTTGTAAAACAGGCTTGATGCAAATGTCACCAGCAGCACCAGATTGACCAGTACCGGATACAGCTTCAGGGGCAAGATTTGATTGCCCAAGGCACTTACTATTGCCAACAACAAGGCGCCGGCAGCGGCGAACAACCAGACCCGCTCCCGCGTGGCTATAGCGCGCGCGCAAGCCAGGGCCGCCAGCATCAGGGCCATCCATCGCGGTTCAAAATGACCGATGCCGAAATACACCAATAAGGGATACGCCAGCGTCAACAATGAAACAAAAATAATTCTCACTTGATTACATCAAGCCATCAACTGGCCGACGGCTCGCTCACCAGCGCATGCAAGGCATCGACCACGTCTTGCAAGGTTCGCACCGACTTAAAGGCATCCGCCTGTAGGCGGCGTCCAGCGATAGGCTTGAGTTTGACGATCAGGTCGACGGCATCAATGCTATCGATGTCAAGATCTTCGTATAGCCGCGATTCCGGCTTGATGCGGTCTTCTGCAATATCAAAAGTCTCTTGCAAAATTGCACTGAGTCGTTCAAATATTTCTTGCTTGTTCATGTCATGTCCTGCCATCTGCTGCCAGCCGCGGGCTGAGGCGAGTAAAAATTATTGAGTTATCGTTTGTAAATTTAGTCAATCAATTTACGTATATCAATTTGCATATATATCTGCGCTTCAATTCTTGCGATTTTCGCTAACGAATTTTGCTAGTGAACGGACGCTGGCAAAGTGCGAACGGGTCTCCGCCGAATCGGCCGACATGCTGATGCTGTAGCGCTTTTGCAGAGCCAGTCCCAATTCCAGTGCATCGATTGAGTCGAGGCCTAAACCGTCGCCGAACAAGGCTGCTGCGGGATCGATATCTTCCGGCTTATGGTCTTCGAGGTTGAGCACCTCGATGATCATCATGGTGATTTCTTGTTCAAGTGCTTGCATCTGGAACTGTCTCCGCTAAAAAATATTCATGTAGATGGCTGGTAAGTCGCCGTGCCGCCAGTGTAACTTCGCCGCCTGCCTGCGCCAGAAATGGCGCTACCGGCAGGTCGTCCCGCACTTCAATCACAAATTGCACCCGCCGTGCAGGCACATGCCACCATGGCACGCCCTTGGTCAAGGTCAGCGGCACGCAGCGGATCACGACCGGTGTGATATCGCACATGCCGCGCAAGGCGATATTGGCGGCACCGCGCTGCAATTTGACCGGCCCTGACACCGGCGTGCGCGTGCCTTCCGGGAATACGATCAGGTTGTTGCCCGCCTTTAGCGAAGCGATGCAATCATCAACCAGACCAGGACCGGAATCGTTGCGAATATAGTTGCTCGCCTTCATCGGGCCACGCGTAAAAGGATTGCTCAGCAAACTCGACTTGACCACGCAATCGGCATTGGGCACCAGCGAAATCAAAAACACCACGTCGATCAAGGTCGGATGATTCGCCAGGATTAATAAACCATGCCGGTTCAGCTTTTCTACGCCATCGATTCGAAATTTCAACACGCCAAGAAAACGCATCAAGCGAATAAACCAACGAAACAGATAATGAATCGCAAGCCTGGCCAAACGCGCTTTGCGCTGCTGATGACGCACTATCAGTGCCAACAACGGAAAAAAAATCAACCGCAGCAACAAGCCGCCAACACCGAACGAAATAAAAGCAAAAGCAGTCGCCATCACACGCCAGTACCGGTTGAGCCGATCAGGCATGACGCTCCCAGTGCCAGGCACGTGGGCCGATTGCACGGTAATGCGATGTCGCATCCGATGTGAGGAAACGCAACACATCCAGATCCGGCAAGGACGACGTGCCTGCGGCCGTTCCATCATTCACTAGCGAACGCAGGGAAAAACCGCTGCTCTGCGCCAGGCTCAGCCGGCATGCCCAGGCGCGAGGAAAACTATCCACACCATCGAAGGCCTCAAATGGATTCGGCAATTGCTCTTCGTAAATTACGACCAATACTGCCGGCACGCCATCGGCCAATAGACAACTGGCTTCGACAAATGCAGCCTCGACCGTTTCTTGCCCAGCTGCAATTGCGGTGTATTGCTGTTGATTGCCGCAAGCGATAGAAAACATGGCACCGATCGCGTTATGTACCGACATACTAAAACCAGCAGGAGACATGGTGTCGGCAATCGCCAGTTGCCGCAGCAATTCAACCGAGGCAACCACATCGCCAAAACGCGAGGCAAAAATAACCGGGCAATCAATGGCGTCACTGGCATTGCCACGCGCCCAATACGCCGCTTGCAACGCGACACGGCCCAATCGATCAAGCCGGCGCCGCATCATCGACGACATTTCTGGCAGCGCTGGCAACGCTTCTTCGCTTAGAGCAGCGGGCGCCGACAGCCATTTTTGCCAATCTTCATTGTTGGTCAAGCCCGGTGCCCAAGCTGCCCAACGGTCTATGGAAAAACGAATCGTCATGAATATTTGAGACTTGCGCGGTGAAGTAATGGCATCAAAAATTGGCTAAATAGGCGTTCGCTTGGCCGCAACGAATGCGGCTGACCATGCTGAAAAAGTGACGCGAGTCTAACAGAGCCACTTGTTTCCAAGCTGTTTCAGTGCCATAAAACAACCTTAGCCTTGCTAAACCGTGGCGCCAAAACATCTTCCCACTTTCAACCAAGCGGTAGCGCAGCAAAACCACAGGCCAAGTGACTCGTCAAGCAACCCATTTACGCGCATTCTGGAACATCCTTATCCAAGGCGACGCTTCAGTCCACGCTTCCGGATGCCACGATTGCTGCACCGAGCGGAATACCCGTTCAGCATGCGGCATCATCACGCTGAAACGTCCATCAGGCGTGGTGACGGCGGTAATGCCTTGTGGCGAACCGTTAGGATTGAAAGGATAGGCTTGGGTAACCAGGCCTTTGTTATCTACGAAACGCATCGCGACAATGGCGTCACCGATGGCACCGGTTTGTGAAAAGTCGGCAAAACCTTCCCCATGCGCGACT
This sequence comes from Pseudomonadota bacterium, assembly GCA_040384645.1. Lineage (GTDB taxonomy): Bacteria > Pseudomonadota > Gammaproteobacteria > Burkholderiales > Burkholderiaceae_D > JAZKIX01. The sequence continues at coordinate 6,356 of JAZKIX010000209.1, forward strand.
GCAATCGGGGTTTGGGTTCCTGCCATGCCCTGGAAGAAAATGGAGGGTGATTCGGCAACCTCCACCATGGCAAAACGCGCTTCAAATTGTTCCGACTTATTGCGAGTGAATTTAGGCCAAGCCTGCGCGCCGGGAATGATCGATTTTAAATTACTCATCATCTGGCAACCGTTGCAAATTCCCAAGCCAAAGGTATCGCTGCGACCGAAAAACAGCGCAAATTGCTCAGCCAGCTTGGCATTGAACAGAATCGTCTTGGCCCAACCCTCGCCAGCGCCAAGCACGTCGCCGTAAGAGAAGCCACCCACTGCGATCACGCCGCTGAAATCGGCCAAATTGGCGCGTCCCGCGATCAAATCGCTCATATGGACATCAACCGCAGTAAAGCCAGATTTATGCATCACATAGGCCGTTTCAATCTGCGAATTGACGCCCTGCTCGCGCAAAATAGCCACCCGTGGCCGGGCGCCGCTGGCTATGAAAGGCGCGGCAATGTCTTGCTGAGGGTCGAAGGTCAGTTTGGGAGAAATGCCGGGATCGGCACGATCCAGGATGCGGTCATATTCGGCATCGGCGCAAGCCGGATTATCGCGTTGACGAGCGATACGCCAGCTGGTGTCGCTCCAGAGACGATGCAAATCGGCGACCGCTTGGGTGAATATCAATTTCGCATCGCGCGTAAATTCGATCACATCACGATCATTGAGCTTGCCGATGATATGGCTGCAAGCGCCCAGATTATGGGCGCGCAAGAGATTCATGACGTCGGACTTTTGCGACTCGCGTACTTGAATCACGGCGCCCAGTTCTTCATTGAACAAGGCACGTAACGTCATTTCGTTGCGGCGTTCTGCCACTTGGCCAGTCCAGTTCTTGGCGTCGCCCCAATCGGCTGTGTGTTCGCCTTCCATGGTCAAGATATCGAGATTGACCGAGAAACCGCTACGTCCGGCAAACGCCATTTCGCACAGGGTCGCGAACAGACCGCCATCGGAACGATCATGGTAAGCGAGCAACTGGCCTTGCTGATTGAGCGCTTGGGTCGCAGCAAAAAACCCTTTCAAATCGTCCGCGCTATCGACATCCGGCGTTTCGTTACCAAGCTGCTGCATCACCAGCGTCAATGCCGAGGCACCGAGGCGATTTTTGCCGCGCCCAAGATCGATGACAATCAATGCTGTTTCGCCAGCATCCTTGTGCAACTGCGGCGTCAGCGAACGGCGTACATCCTGCACCGGCGCGAATGCCGAAACGATCAGCGAAATTGGCGACGTGACCGACTTAGCCTTGCCGTCGTCGCTCCAGGTTGTGCGCATCGACAGCGAATCCTTGCCGACCGGTATGCTGATGCCCAGCGCCGGGCATAACTCCATGCCGACCGCTTTGACGGTATCAAACAAGGCCGCATCTTGTCCCGGACGACCGCAAGCAGCCATCCAGTTGGCTGACAATTTAATATCCGAAATATCGTCGATGGCCGCTGCCGCGATATTAGTGATTGCTTCGCCTACTGCCATCCGACCCGATGCAGCGGCATTGATTACTGCCAGCGGGGTGCGCTCACCCATTGCCATCGCTTCACCGAGATAGCCTTCAAAGCTCATCGTCGTCACGGCACAATCGGCCACCGGCACTTGCCATGGGCCGACCATCTGGTCACGCACCGTCATGCCGCCAACGCTGCGGTCACCAATCGTGATCAGGAAAGATTTATCGCCGACTGTCGGCAAACGCAATATGCGCTGCGACACTTCCAGCAAATCCATACCGGTCAAATCGACAGCCGGAAAATCATTGCTCACATGCGCCACATCGCGGTGCATCTTGGGCGGCTTGCCCAGCAATACCTCCATCGGCATGTCGACCGGCTCGGTACCCAAGGCTGGGTCGATCAGCTTGAGCTGGCGTTCTTCAGTGGCGACGCCGACCGAAGCGAACAGGCAACGCTCGCGTTCGCAAAGGTATTGAAACAGCGGCAAGCTATCCGGTGCAATCGCCAGCACATAACGCTCTTGCGATTCATTGCTCCAGATTTCTTTCGGCGCCATGCCGCTTTCTTCCAGTGGTATTTTGCGCAAGTCAAAGATCGCGCCGCGCTTGGCGTCATTGGTTATTTCTGGAAATGCATTCGATAAACCACCGGCACCGACATCGTGGATCGACAAAATCGGATTATCGTCACCCATGGCCCAACAGGCATTAATCACTTCTTGCGCGCGCCGCTCCATTTCTGGGTTGCCACGCTGCACTGAATCAAAATCCAGGTCAGCCGTATTAGCGCCAGTGGCCATCGACGAAGCGGCGCTGCCGCCCATGCCAATGCGCATACCAGGGCCACCTAATTGGATCAACAGGCTGCCGACCGGCAAATCATTCTTGAAGGTGTGCTTATCTGAAATGCTACCGATACCGCCGGCGATCATGATCGGCTTGTGATAGCCAAATACATTGCCCGCCGCATTTTGTTCATAGGTACGGAAATATCCGCCCAGATTGGGCCGGCCAAATTCATTATTAAAAGCAGCGCCGCCGAGCGGGCCATCGATCATGATTTGTAACGGCGAAGCAATGCGATCCGGCTTACCGTAACCCGATGCAACAGGCTTGCGCCCTGCAACTGGCGCCAAGACATCGGCTTCATTTTCCCACGGCAAGACCGCATCGGGGAACATCAAATTGGATACGGTAAAACCGGCCAACCCTGCTTTGGGCTTGGCGCCGCGTCCAGTCGCGCCTTCGTCGCGGATCTCGCCGCCGGCACCGGTCGACGCGCCGGGGAATGGTGAGATTGCGGTCGGGTGATTGTGCGTCTCGACCTTCATCAAGGTGTGGGTCAACTCGATTGATTCTGCATATACATTGCCTTGCGCCGCGCCACGCGGATAAAAGCGCGCCACGGTAGCGCCTTCCATGATCGAGGAATTATCGCTATAGGCAACGATGGTGCCTTTTGGCTGCAACTGGTGGGTATTCTTGATCATCGCAAACAAGGATTTATCCTGCGCCTGGCCGTCGATGGTCCAGTCGGCATTAAAAATCTTGTGGCGGCAATGTTCGCTATTGGCTTGCGCAAACATCATCAGCTCGACATCGGTCGGATTACGTTTGGCGGCCGTGAAGGCATTCATCAGATAATCGATTTCATCTTCCGACAATGCTAGTCCCAGATCGGTATTTGCCTTTTGCAAAGCGGCTTTGCCGCCGGTGATGATATCGATGAATTCAAGCGGCTTGGCTTCCAGCTCACGGAACAAATGTTTAGCTTCGTCTGGATGACGCAATACTGTTTCGGTCATGCGGTCATGCAGCAAAGCGGTCACAGCCTGCGTCACGCCATCCGACATTTTGTTGCTGGTGCCCAATAAGCTACCCAGCAAGCCTGACTTGAGTTGCACCCGATAGGCAATACCGCGTTCGATCCGGCGCACGTGCGCCATGCCGCAATTGCGCGCGATATCAGTCGCCTTGGAAGCCCACGGCGAAATCGTGCCGAAACGCGGAATCACGACAAATTCTTCCCCCGCATCGGATGCCGAAAAGACATCGCCGTAGGTCAACAACGCTTTGAGCCGTACGATGTCATCTGCGGATAAATCACCTGCCGCATCGACCAAATGTAAATAACAGGCGGTGACGCCGCTGATATTTGGCTCAATAGCTTGCAATTGTGACAAAAGACGTTGCGTGCGGAAGGGGGACAGTGCGTTGGAGCCCGACAGAATCAGCATGGTGATGGAGGAAGTTGGTGCAGCATGACTGCGAATTAATAGGCGCGCCATTATACCGTGAGGCGCTAGCGGCTCTCTAGCGTAGTTTCCCTCCGCTTTCCTATTCCTGGCAAAAAGCAGCATTCATCCGTCTGAAAACCAGCGCCGAACCGCCCGTTGCGCATTACAATGCCAGTCGATCCCGCCACACCCCACATCGCGTCTTGAAAGGCTTGCTTATGGTAGCGTCGTCCGCTATCCCCAGAGTTCGACCAACTCCGCCAAAAATCTCTTGCGTTGTGCCGGCTTACAATGAAGCAGCGCATATCGCTGAGTTTCTGCGTGATTTAAAGGCAACCCTAGAAGCCATCACCCGGCGCTACGAAATCATCGTGGTCAACGATGGCAGCCGCGATACCACCGAACAAGCGGTGGCCGCCGTGATGGAGGAATGCGGCGTGCGCTATCTTGGATTTTCACGCAATTTCGGCAAAGAAGCGGCACTCTCTGCCGGCATCGAACATGCCAGCGGCGATGCTGTCATCTTGCTCGACGGCGACTACCAGCACCCGCTTAGCCTGTTGCCGGAAATGGTCAATTTGTGGCAAGGCGGCTATGACATGGTATATGGCGTGATCGCCAGCCGCGGACATGAATCAGCTTTAAAACGCATCGGCAGCGGTTTTTTTTACCGTGTGATGGCAGCCGGATCAACCATCCATATCCCACGCAATGCTGGCGATTTTCGATTGCTGGACCGGCGCGTGGTGGAAGCCTTGCGGCGCCTGCCGGAGCGCAACCGCTTCATGAAAGGCCTTTACGCCTGGGTCGGATTCAAGAGCGTCGCCCTGCCTTTCACCCCGCTGGAACGCGCTTCCGGCGTATCCAGCGTTTCGGCCGGGCCTTCATGCACGATCTCGCCG
>JAZKIX010000210.1:0-9589 GCA_040384645.1 Pseudomonadota bacterium
TGAAACGAGCCACTGGCGATGGTGGCGCCGATATCGCGATTGCGGTGCACCACATGGGCCAGAGCTTCGACCTCGCGCCGCTGCATGCCCACTTCCTGATGCAGTGTCAGCGTGGCGGCGTCGGAAATGACCAGGTGGGTTTCAATACCGGGCGTGGCGCCCAGTTGTTGCAGCAGGCGCACGCCATACACGGCGCCCGTGGCGCCGGTGATGGCGACGATGAGGCGCCGCGGACGGGCCTCAGCCGGCGTGTCAGGCATCGAGCAGGGCTTTGAGTTCGCCCGACTCGAACATTTCGTTCATGATGTCCGAGCCGCCAATGAATTCACCTTTGACATAGAGTTGGGGAATGGTTGGCCAGTTGGAATATTCCTTGATGCCCTGGCGCACATCGGCATCGTCCAGCACATTGATGGTGACCAGGCTTTCAACCCCGCAAGCCTTCAAGATTTGTATCGCTTTGCCCGAGAAGCCGCATTGTGGGAATTGCGCGCTGCCCTTCATGAATAACACTACCGGATTGGTGGTCACGGTTTCTTTGATCCAGCTTTGTACGTCGCTCATAGTTGTGCCTCGGTGATTGGATGTGAAATAGAACGCCATTATAAGAAAATTGGCGCGGGTGCGCTGCAAAACCAATTAGGGGACAGAGTTGTCAAAACTCGAGCCTTGACGCACCAAATTTAATGCATGCCAAGGGCCTCAAAAAATGCTTTCCATTCGGTCGCGCTGATATAGCGTGCAGTAAACAAGAATAAGGCGTCATGGCTGCTGCATCCTTCCCTTGCGCGGATAGCGGCATTGACCGGTAGGCGGGCAGAGAGCAGGGTATCGAGGAATTTTTTCGAGTAATTGCAATACGTGGGCTTGCCGATTGCTGAAATCGATTCAAGGCTCAGGCGGACCCCTTAAACCCTCTCCCCATCCCTCTCCCGCAAACGGGCAGAGGGGGCTAAACCCAGCGCCGCTGGCGGGCCGAATGGATGCAATAACGAAGAAAAATTGGGGGTATGTGCCAATTTACACACGATGCTGCACGTTTTTAAAGGGGCTTAAAATATACTGCGCCCAGTATAAATTCGCTTCGTTAACGCAAAGAGCTGCCAATCAAGACTTTAACTTGGCAAATGCTGCCGCCATCGTATTGCCACCCACCGCCTGACGCGGCGCACTTTGCTGTTGCTGCTGATGCTGCGCCAGACGTTTGCCATCGTTGCGGTCAGCGCGTTGTTCTGGCTTGGCACCGGGCTGTGGCGCGCTGTCGGTCAGGCGCATGGTGAGCGCAATGCGCTTGCGCTTTTCATCGATTTCCAGCACTTTGACCTTAACCACCTGGCCGGCCTTGACCACCGTGTGCGGATCTTTGACGAAGGTATCGGAGAGCGCAGAAATATGCACCAGGCCATCTTGATGCACGCCGATATCGACAAAGGCGCCGAAGGCGGCGACGTTGGTGACCACGCCTTCCAGGATCATGTCAGGGCGCAAGTCCTTGATCTCTTCGATGCCGTCCTTGAAGGTAGCGGTAGTAAATTCTGGCCGAGGATCGCGGCCCGGCTTTTCCAATTCCTTGATGATGTCGGTAATGGTCGGCACGCCGAATTTGTCGTCGGCATATTTGGCGGGATTGAGCGATTTCAGCAAAGCACTGTCGCCGATCACGGCCTTTATTTCTTTTTTGATATCGGCCAGGATTTTTTCGACCAGCGGGTACGATTCTGGATGTACGGCAGAGCTATCGAGCGGATTGTCGCCACCCATCACGCGCAAGAATCCAGCGGCTTGCTCAAAAGTTTTATCGCCCAAACGTGGCACCGATTTCAAGCCCGCACGCGAGGTAAACGCGCCCTTGGCATCGCGATAAGTGACGATGCTCTGCGCCACGGTCGACGACAAACCCGACACCCGTGCCAGCAGTGGTGCAGACGCAGTATTGACATCGACACCGACCGCATTCACGCAATCTTCCACCACCGCATCAAGCGAACGGGCCAATTGGGTTTGACCGACATCGTGCTGGTATTGACCGACGCCAATCGACTTCGGATCAATCTTGACCAGCTCGGCCAGAGGGTCTTGCAAGCGCCGTGCAATCGAGACTGCGCCGCGCAGCGACACATCCATATCCGGCAATTCTTTGGAAGCAAATTCAGACGCGGAATAGACCGAGGCGCCGGCTTCCGAGACCACGATCTTGGTCAGTTTTAATTCGGGCCGCAGCTTGATCAAATCAGCCGATAATTTATCGGTTTCACGCGAGGCGGTGCCGTTGCCAATCGAGATCAGCGACACATTATGTTTGGCCGCCAGTTGCGCCAGCGTATGGAGCGATCCATCCCAATCGTTGCGCGGCTGGTGCGGATAAATCACAGCGGTATCCATCACCTTGCCTGTAGCATCGACCACGGCGACTTTGACGCCGGTACGCAGACCGGGATCGAGCCCCATCGTCGCGCGCGGGCCGGCCGGTGCGGCCAGCAACAGCGCTTTCAGATTGCGTGCGAAAACATTGATCGCTTCCAGCTCGGAGCGTTCGCGCAGGGCGCCCATCAACTCGGTTTCCAGATGCATGAAACTCTTCACGCGCCAGGTCCAGCGCACGGTGTCGAGCAGCCATTTGTCGGCCGGACGATCCAGATTTTTGATGCCAAAACAGCCTGCGATGCGGCCTTCGCAAGGGTTGTGCGGCGCATCCCATTTCGGCTTTTCTTCCTCGGTGTCGAGCCGCAAAATGACGTTCAACATCTCTTCGCGCCGGCCGCGCAGCAGCGCCAATGCGCGGTGCGAGGGAATGGTGCCGATGGTTTCAGAATAGTTGAAATAATCGGCGAATTTTTCACCTGCATCTTCCTTGCCTTCGACCACTTTCGATTCCACCACGCCATGTTCCAGCAGGTAGTTGCGCAAGCCTTGCAACAGGGTCGCATCTTCAGCAAAACGCTCCATCAAAATCTGCCGCGCACCGTCCAGCGCCGCCTTGCTGTCAGCCACGCCCGGGTTGTCGCCGGCATCGGTCTTGAAGGCCGGTTTGAGGTATTGCTCGGCTTCGGTTTCGGGATGCAGTAACGGGTTGCCCAGCAACGCATCGGCCAGCGGCAACAAGCCAGCTTCCAGCGCAATCTGGGCCTTGGTACGGCGTTTGACCTTGTAAGGCAGATATAAATCTTCCAGTCGCGTCTTGTCTTCGGCATGGCTTAGCATGTCGAGCAGGACGGGGGTCATCTTGCCCTGTTCCTCGATTGAGGCAATGATCGCCTTGCGCCGATCTTCTAGCTCGCGCAAATAGCGCAACCGTTCTTCCAGCAAGCGCAGTTGGATATCGTCCAGCCCGCCGGTGGCTTCCTTGCGATAACGGGCGATAAAGGGCACGGTAGCGCCTTCATCCAGCAAGGCAATGGCGGCGGCAACTTGCACCGGTGCAGCGGCAAGTTCAAGGGCGAGGCGTTGTTCTATCGATGGCAGCATGGAGAGGTGATTGATTGAAAATTAAGGGGGTGATGATACCGAATCAACGTGAATGCGCCAGTCTTGACAGACACAATGAATTGAAGTTGAGATGGACGATTGGCGCTTGCCTTACGCGCAAATAAAAAATCCAGCCTTGGGCATTGAATGAATTCAATCCAGGCATTGCCATCTGAAGTTTTTCAAGTCCAATCGATATCGGCTGGTGTTGGCAATGTAATCTTCCTTGTCGTCGATATCCACAATTATCTTCCCGCCCGCGATGATTATCGTTTTGTCGATCAACGTCGCCTTATGTCGGCTGATCCAGCCCGGCATATCGCCAGTGGTTTTTACCTTTTTGATCTCAAACGTATCAATATTGAGCTTGTACACTGGCGTATGGTTGGGCTGTCGTGAGGCCGTATAGCCAAGATTGCCAATGATGTAAATAAAGTTGCCGACCAGAGTTGCGGTATGCGAATCGGTTGGCGGGAAGTCATTTTTAGGATAACTGTAGAGTCGAATACTACTGTCCGGGCCAAACACCGTTACATCGTTATAAATACAAAAATCTGGGTCATAGAAATCCTCGTGCTGTCCCCCAATCTCAATGATTCGCCCATCTTCCATCACGGTGGTGCTACGGCCATATCGTTGGTAGCACCAGACTGGCTGACCCGCTACCGAGCCTGAATCAAAGTATTTTTCGCTGGCACGCCAAGCCGACGCGCCTGACTTTATCATCGACAGCCAGAATGAATTGTCGGTAAGCTCGGCATTGCAATTGCCAAAACGGCGATATTTCCCGGCAAGATAGACTTCCTTCGATACGTCGGGATAACCGTCACATTCAATGCCCAGTAGCTCTGCGCGCATCTCGGTGCTGATGTTGTTGATGTCTTCGCCATAGCGCACCAGCAGCCGAACCACCGCCATATTCGTGGCAACTCGCATCGCACTGTCTGCAACATGGTTAACCTTGTGGATATCGGCACCGCAATCGATCAGGGTTTGCACACAATCAGGCATGCCCAATTCCGCCGCTGAGATCAGTGGCGTATACAGAAAATCATCTCGTTGTTCGATATCGAAACCTTGGGCGATCAGCCATTTCAACATGGGTAGATTGTTTTTCTGGATCGCATAGGTCAGCGGCGTTTTCCCACAGCGTCCGACTGTGTGTCGGTTCGCGCCCAGTTCGAGCAGCAAGGATACTTTATCAATATCGCCCAGCAGTATCGCAATGAGGAGTGGCGTCCTTGACCAAAAATCCGGCTCATCTATATTGTTGTACTTGAAGATAGCGGCCCTGATATCGTCCAAGCTGCCAAACACCACCTTATGGACAGTCTGGGTCCATTCAAGCTGGTATTCGTGCGCTCCGGCATCGAGCAAGAGGCGAACTACGTCGAAGCGGCCGTTATTGGAGGTCACGCGCAGCGCGGACTCTTCATTTTCTGTGATGCGATCGAGATCTTCATTCGATGCGATGAAGGCAGCAACCTGATTAAACAGGTCGGGCTCATTATCGTAAACGGTCCACAACAAGGTTCTGCTTTGCATTGGTTATCTAAATTTTTTGAGTTCGACATTATCCTCGGATATCTAGGGACTACTCATCGTACTTTTGCATGGTACGCAGTGCATCCGGCGCCTGCCGATCTAATGACTGGCGAAAATGAACACAGCCTTGTATGAATTGCGGCCAGGCCGGCACTACCGGCAGCGGATCTGTCTGCTCCGGTAACAACCCCCATAAAGCAGGGTGAAACCAGCACAGCGCATGGCCGCTGCTGTCGCGGTGGGCGCGGATGCCATTGCGCAAGCGGACGATTTCAGCGATGAGTTGTTCGCGTGTCAGCTGGTCAAGGTCGGTATCCATAAGTTCCTCCGGCGTGCATTGCAGCACATGATGTGGCAAATTTTAGGCCACTTCAAGCCTGCAATGATGTCAACCAACCGCGCAAAGCGGTGGAGACAGCGGCGGCTTGGTCGAGGGCCGATAGATGGCCCGCATTGTCGATCACTTTCAATTCTGCGGTAGCGATGCCAGCGACTATTTCCTCATGGATTTCCACTGGTGTAATGCGGTCTTCGCGGCCGCATAAAACCAGCGTCGGGCAGGTGATTTGGCTCAGGTACGGGCGGCTGTCCTTGCGTCCGATGATGGCGGTTTGCTGGCGCTGGAACACTTCTTTGCCGAGATCGAGCCCCATCGCCATGATGTTGTCGACAATCGTTTTGTCATTCAGGTGCGACGGATGAATCAGCTTGGGCAGCAAGTTGTCGAGTACGGCCTGGAAATCGGTATCGGCCAGCGCCATGGCGTCGCGCCGGCCGGCGGTGCTTTCGGGTGTGTCAGGCCGCGCCGAAGTATCGAGCAGCGCCAGCGCCAACACGCGCTGCGGCGCCTGGCGCATGATTTCGAGCGCGACGTAGCCGCCCATTGACAATCCCGCCAGCGCAAATTGGCCTTCCGGCGCATGTGCCAACACCAGCGAAGCCAGTGCCGAGATGCTATCGGCTTGTGTCAAGTCGCCGACCTGACAATCGGCCAAGTCGGATACAGCATCAATTTGTTGTTGCCATAGGCGGGCATCGTTCAACAATCCGGGCAGGAAAATCAAAGCGGGCTTTTTCATAATGGCAAACCTTTCAAAGGGGTGGTGCGATGGGAAAGATAGGACAGCTTAGCAAAGGCTGATCGGCGCCTCTGTGCTCTACGTCACATATGACCGAGCCAAAGCGCCATTGAAAGGTGGTTTTCATAACGCTGGCCGATTTTGACCGAATTGACGTGCCTGCCTTCATGCACAAAGCCCATTTTTTCATACAGGGCAATGGCGCGGGCATTTTTTTCGCGCACTGTGAGCTCGATTCGTTCGATGCCGGTGGCGCGTGCCTTGGCGATAGTTGCTTCAAGTAATGTGCGGCCCAGACCGCGACCCCGGTGCGGCGCCACGATGCCCATGCCGAGCGTGCCGGCGTGGGTAAATACAGGCCGTTGGCTGGCCGCGATATCGCACCAGCCGACCACCCGTCCTTCACGCAGCGCGACAAATTGCGGTCGGCCGTGCTCGATATTGTGCAGCACGAAATCACGGGTATTGTCGAGTGGCGGCGCTTCTAAAAAAGCCAGGTAATCGTGTTCGCGCGCGACGCTGTCGAGCGCTTGGTGGAAGTCGGCGATATGCGCTTCGGTCATCGGTACGACGTGATAATTCATGGATGGTCCTGATCAGCGCGAAGTTTGATATGGGTCAAACAGCGGTGTTTTGCTTGCATGCGATGGCGGGATGCGCTCGATTTCATGCGATGGAAATGGGTAGCAGGCGCTGGCTTGAAGTCATTTTTGGCTATTTTCAAGAAAAATATACTGGATGGTGTATTTTATTTAAGTCAATAGAGGTCTGCGGAATAGCCGGTATTTATGCTTATACTCCCCACTATTTTCATAATATTGGGAGCGCGGCAGGTGGTTTTGCACGGTGTCGCAATCACATCCCTGTCCCCTGGCGCCGGCGAGTCATGCGCTGCACCGGCGTCGCCCCGATCATCGATAATAAAGGACTTTGGCGGTTTCCAGACGGCTTCAATACAAGCCGCACACACTTCAGCGACCTCATGCAATTCACACTTAACGATATTTTGCAGGATTTTGACAGCGGCACTTTCGGCCGTGGCACAGACTACGCGCGGCGAGGTAATGTACTGAGCGTCGTCGACACAGGCAAGCATATCGAAGCGGCTGTCAAAGGCAGCAGCGGTGAGGTGTATGAGCAAGAAATCGGTTGGACCCAAGGACGGCGCGGCGTCATGTTCGAGGGCAGTTGTACCTGTCCGGTTGGCTTCAATTGCAAGCATGTGGTAGCTGCCTTGCTGAAATATCTGGAGCAAATGTCATCGACGCCGGCCGTGCCTGTCCCGATGAGCAATTTACCCAATGCGGTGGCAGGCTGGTTGCAAAGGCTGGCGCTGGCAGCGCAGTTGGCCGGCGCCATGCCCACGGAGGGAAAAACTGGCAAGCCCAGCAAAACCACTTATCGCGCAATCTATATCCTGATGCCGGATAGTTATGCGCGGCGTGTCAATTTGCACTTATGTAAAGCGCGGCTGCGGGTCAATGACGAGGTCGCCAGCGCCTCGCCAGTCAATGAAGCGCATTCCCTATTGAGCAACCCGCCTGCCTATGTGCAGCCGGTCGACCAATACCTGGCGCGGCTGTTCATTGCCATGCGCAGCGGTGCCGATTGGTATAGCGGTGCAGCAGCGCAACCGCGCGGCAAAATCGGCGATCAACTGCTACGCGCCTTGCTCGATGAAGGTCGCTTGTTCTGGGCCAATGCCCAATTTGATCTGCAGAGCGGGGTGGTTTATCCACTCAAGCTTGGCCCGGCCCGCAGCGGGCACTTGCGCTGGCGCTGGCGCGCGCTGGAGCATGTGAATAAAAACGGGGAGGCTGGCAGCGCCCTGCAACTGGGCTGGCAATTCGACGATGGTGCGCCGATCGATGCCATCTTGCCGACCGAGCCGGCCTGGTATATCGATAATCTGTCGATCGGCGAATTGACTCTGGCGCAAGGTGCCAGCGCGATCCCGATCCAGGATTTACAAGCGCTGGTGGCGCAGGCACCGCCAGTCGCCGCACGCGACCAGCTGGCGCTGTCGCGGCAATTGATGGCGCAGGGACTCGACACCATCGTCCCGCTGCCGCGCGCCTTGCAACACGTGCTGCGCAGCGATATCAAACCGCGCCCCTCGCTGCTTTTAGGCAGTATTGCGCATGGCGAAGATATGGTTGGCAACCCGCAGGCTTACGATTTCGGCACGCTCAGTTTCAACTACGACGGGGTGTCGGTCAGCATTGACCCGGCCCAGCAAGCGCTACGCCAAAGCGGCGACAGCATGGAACTGATACAGCGCGATCCGGCGGCAGAACAGGCGGCTTACCAGCGTTTGACAGGACTCGGCTTCGCCGCACCGACCTCGGCCAAATCGCCGCTGCGCAACATGAAGGGGGCAATGGCATTGCCCTCGCAAAACGACTGGTTGCGTTTCAACCGCGACCACTTGCCGCGCCTGCTGGAACAAGGCTGGTTGGTTGAAAAAACGCCGGATTACCGCTTCGATATCACCCAAGTCGATGACTGGTACGCTGAAATTGACAATGCCTGGTTCGATCTGGAACTGGGCATCGTGGTCAACCAGGCCCGGGTTTCGCTATTGCCGGTGCTGGTGCAAATGATCCGCCAGGCGCCGCATCACTTCAACCCGCAAGCGCTGGCGGCACATGCGGACGACGACCAATTGCTTGCCACCTTGCCAGAAGGGACGCGCGTGGCCTTGCCCTGGGGCCGCATCAAGCCGATCCTCAGCACTTTGGGTGAGCTGTATTTCAACGACAAGATCGGCGAATCGATCCGCTTGCCGACGCTCGACGCGGCGCGCCTGGCTGAGCTGGAAGCCAGTGCGCAACTGCGCTGGATGGGCGGCCAGCATTTACGCGATATCGGCCACAAGCTGAACACTTTCGGCGGCGTGCAAAAAGTCGCGCCGCCAGCCGGGCTGCATGCAAAGCTGCGCGAATATCAAAGCGAAGGTCTGGCATGGATGCAGTTCTTGCGTGAATACGATCTGGCCGGGATTTTGGCCGACGATATGGGCTTGGGCAAAACGATCCAGACCTTGGCCCACATCCTGACCGAGAAAGAAGCCGGCCGCCTGACCGCACCCGCGCTGGTGGTGGCGCCAACCAGCCTGATGGGCAACTGGCAAGCCGAAGCGGCGCGCTTTGCGCCAGACTTGTGGGTGCTGCTCATGCATGGCAAGGATCGGACACAATATTTCGATGCCATCGATCAAGCCGACCTGGTATTGACCACCTACGCCCTGCTGCCGCGCGATGAAGAAAAGTTGCGCCGGCATCGCTATCACCTGGTGATCCTGGACGAGTCGCAATACATCAAGAATAGCCAGAGCAAGGCGGCGCAAACCGCGGCCCTGCTGCCGGCCAAACACCGCATGTGCCTGACCGGCACGCCGCTGCAAAATCATTTAGGCGAGCTGTGGTCGCAGTTTCATTTTCTATTGCCGGGTTTGTTGGGCAATGAAAAAAGTTTTAATGCCGACTTCCGCAATCCGA
>JAZKIX010000210.1:9599-23669 GCA_040384645.1 Pseudomonadota bacterium
GATCGAAAAGCAAGGCAATGCAAGCCGCAATGCGCTCTTGATCCAGCGCATCAAACCGTTTTTATTGCGCCGTACCAAAGACAAGGTCGCCAAGGAATTGCCCGCCAAAACCGAGATGGTGCGCGAGGTCGAGCTGGCCGGCGCCCAGCGCGACTTATACGAAACCGTGCGGCTGGCAATGGATAAAAAAGTACGCGACGAGATCGCAAAAAAAGGTGTGGCGCGCAGCCATATCGTGATTCTGGAAGCGCTCTTGAAGTTGCGTCAGGTCTGCTGCGACCCGCGCCTGGTCAAGGTCGCCGGCAATAAAAAAAGCACCGCGCCGTCGGCCAAGATGGCTGAGCTGATGGAAATGATCGAGTCGCTGCTGGACGAGGGGCGCAAGATTTTGGTGTTTTCGCAATTCACCAGCATGCTAGCCTTGATAGAGGAAGAATTACAGCGACGCGACCTGTCGTATGCACTGCTGACCGGCGATACCAAGGACCGCGCCGAGGTGATTGACCGCTTCCAGCGCGGTACGGTGCCGCTGTTTTTAATCAGCCTGAAAGCCGGCGGCGTTGGTTTGAACCTGACCGCAGCCGATACTGTGATCCACTACGACCCCTGGTGGAACCCCGCCGCCGAAAACCAAGCCACCGACCGCGCCTGGCGCATCGGCCAGGACAAGCCGGTCTTCGTGTATAAACTGATCGCCAAAGGCACGTTGGAAGAAAAGATCCAGGAATTGCAACGCAAAAAGTCCGAGCTGGCCGATGCGGTGCTAGAAGGCGGCGAAGCGCAGAATTTGAAGATCACACAAGAGGATTTGCAATCGATTTTTGCGCCTTTGTGAGGTCGGTTGCGGGTGATTTTTTGGTGGTGCGATGTTTGCGCTGCATAGGTTAGTGTGCTTCACTCTGGCCTTAAGCAGCTTTTTTGTTGCTATTTTTGAATTCGATTTGTTGCAGCTATTGGCCGCTTTATTAAATCTGGTGCGCACAAGAATTTCGCGCTCGACGCAACGTCGCAATAAAAATGCTTTACCTACGATGCGACCCAGAATTGCCAGTCGCCAATGACCATCGGCCAAAAACTGCGATTGGTCGCACCAGTTCATTTTGACTGCGCAAAGCCGGTCAACGACACTCATCGGTACGCATTATTTGGCGATGTGACTTTTGATATGACTTCTTCTTGGAAATGACTTATGACCTGCTCGACTCGCTATATTCCATTTTTTCTATTCCTTGCATTTGGCTGCGCGATTGCCGATGAAGGCACTTCGATTCCTTCTGCTACCGCATTATCGAAACAATTATTTTCCAATACCGAGTTTGAACGTAGCTATCAAGCGGGCGTAACCGATTCGCGCACGACTGTGATGAAGAAGTTTGATGGTTTGACTGGCACCGAAGGATGCCCGGCGACGTTTGATGTTGCCATAGAGTATCGCGTTGCACTGGATGCCATGATCGACGGCATTGTTGGGCGCAAGACATTTTTCGCTGCAATTGAGCGAGAACTTGCAAGTCTTAATGGTGTTCAGCGTCGCGCAGCAATGACTGTGATGCAGTCACCGCGTTTTTTTGAGAAACCACGTGTCGGATTTTCTGCATGGATTGCGTGGCTGGATAAGTTCAATAGCGATGCGTTGCCTGACCTCGCTCCCGGGTACACGATCGATGAGAAGCTAGCCGGGCCACTGGCGATCAAGCGTGGTATCGCATTTGTGGTGCGAGAGGGAAACGACAAGGTTAGATCGCACGGTCCAAAGCTATACGCGCAATACAAACAGCAACTTCTTATTGCCATCGATCGTTGCATTGCGGACGAAGAGACACGACTCCAACGTTGAAATTGCGCAATGCGGCCAGACGACTGGCTGGGCGCATTGCCGCATGCCTTCATTTCCCCCGCGCCGGAGAAGTACATGAAATCGATCCGGCACAGCCGCTTCGCATTACACTGAAGCTTGTATTTTTGGCCTGACGTGATGTCGACACATTCCCGCGTTCTCAACAGTAAGGAATCCCAATGCAAGCAGATTCAAACCCGATTATCCCAACACAGGCCGAGCACAAACCGCTGCGCCAGATTGCCGACTTACCCGGCCCGCGCCCCTTGCCGCTGGTGGGCAATATGCTGCAGATCACCTTGCGGCGCATGCATCAGGATGCGGAGCGCTGGGCGCGCCAATACGGCAAATTTTTCCGCATTTTCTTGGGGCCGACCCAGGTGCTGGTGGTGGCCGATTACGAAGCGGTCGGCCAACTAATGCGCGACCGGCCCGATGGTTTTCGCCGGCCCAGCATCACGGCGGAAATCGCGCTAGAGATGGGCGGTTTGCCGGGCGTGTTCGATTCTGAAGGCGCGCAGTGGCGCAACCAGCGGCGTATGGTGATGCCCGCTTTTGCGCCGGTCACGATCAAGGCTTACTTCCCGGCGCTGGTCAAGGTGGTGCTGCGCTTGCAAGGGCGTTGGGAGCGCGCTGCCGCCGCGCAGCAAGCCATCGATCTGACTGCCGACCTCAAGCGCTACACGGTCGATATCATCGCCGGGCTGGCCTTTGGCACCGAGGTCAATACCATCGATTCGGATGACGACGTAATTCAAAAGCATCTGGACAATATCTTCCCTGCCCTGTCACGCCGCAGTCTGGCGCTAGTGCCGTATTGGCGCATTTTTAAATTGCCGGTAGACCGCCAGCTTGACCGTAGCGTGGCCGCAATTCAGGTCGCGGTAAATGATTTTATCGCCCAAGCCCGCGCCCGCCTGCAAGCCGATCCGAGCCGCGTCGACCATCCGCGCAATATGCTGGAAGCGATGATCGTGGCCGCCGACCAGAGCGACAGCGGGGTCGACGACAGCAGCGTTGCCGGCAATGTCTTGACCATGCTGCTGGCGGGCGAAGACACCACCGCCAACACCTTGGCCTGGATCATGTACCTGCTGCAGCGCAACCCGCACACGCTACAACGGGCACAGGAAGAAGTGCGCCGCATCGCGCCCGATCCCGCCGCGTTTAACATCGAGCAAATGGACGCGCTCGAATATCTCGACGCCTGCGCGCACGAAGCCATGCGCTTGAAACCAGTCGCGCCCTTCATCCCCTTGCAAGCCCTGCGCGACAGCGTGGTGGCCGATATCGCCGTGCCTAAGGACAGCATTGTCTGGTGCGTCTTGCGCCATGACAGTGTGGACGAAAAATATTTCCCCAAGCCGCTCGACTTCGACCCGCAGCGCTGGCTCAAACAAGGGGGCGCGGAAGCTACCGCTGATAAACGCATCCCCATGCCCTTCGGCGCCGGCCCGCGCACTTGTCCCGGCCGCTACCTGGCCCTGTTGGAAATCAAGATCGCCATGGCCATGCTGCTGAGCCGCTTCGAGATCGACAGCATCGAACCCGCTGACGGCCAGGAGGCGCAGGAAAGGATGGGCTTTGTGATGTCGCCGGTCGGGCTACGGATGCATTTGCGGACGCGGATTTGATGTTTTTAAGTAGAATAATACTGGGTGTAGTATTTTATTTGTGCCAATAAATACCTACGGGTAAGGGGGTATTTATCGATATACCCCCTATTCAGCCAACGAAACGCACTTTGTGCTCAGGGCGCAGTTGGCTTGGTCAACAAAGTGGCAAACGATCCTGCAAATTGATTGATCAAGTCATTAGATGGATCGCTGGCGCAATTGCACAGCACTGCGACCGCAACATTGCGATGTGGCACCAGCGCGGCTGAGCCAAAATAGGAGCCGGCAGAACCATCGTGCACGCTCACCGTCCCCAAGTCTGGTGCAATGGCGATTATCCAGCCGAAACCATAACCATCCACCGGCATATGCATCAAATTGAAGTTTGCTTGCGTCAGGAAATTCGATTTGCCGGCAAGCCCACGCAGTTGCTCACGCAGGAAACGGCCGTAATCGGCCACCGAAAGATTCAAGCCGCCAGCCGCCGCCACGGCCGCAAGCCATAGTTGCGTTTCAGGCGTATTCTGCGCGACTTGCCAGATACCATTTGCCATGACGTGGCCGGCCGGTGTGCCAGGCCCGGCATCTTCAGGAAAGCCAAAGCTGGCTTGCATTTGCAGCGGCGTCAGTACTTCGCGGGCCAGCAAATTTTCATAGCTGTCGCCGCCAACCGCTTCCGCCATCAAGCCGACGATCATGTAGCCAAGGTTGGAATAGGCATATTGGCTGTCAGCGGCAAAGACGGGTGGCTGCTGCAAAAACCACAGGCCGGCCGTGGCGCGGTCAAGCTGCATATTGCCGCTTAATTGCGGCTGTAAGCCCAGAAAATCCGTCTCCGAAAAATCACGTGGCAAGCCCGAGCGATGGCGCAGTAATTGCTGCACTGTGACGCTTTTCCATTCCGGCCGCATCAGGTCGCGCCACGCTGGAAATACTTCCGACAAGCTCGAATCCCAGCGTAATTTTTTCTTCTCAACCAAGCGCGCGATCAGCGTTGCCGTGACCGCCTTGGTTAGCGATCCGATTTGAAATTGGTCATTGATCCCAATCGAATCGGCCGCGTCGATGCGGCGTTTGCCGCTGACAGCGAGTTCGATCTGGTCCTGCTCGATCACCACCACGGCAACCGCCGGCAAGCCTTTGCTGACGCGGAAATTATTGACTTTTTCATTCAACTGCTGTTGGCTGATGAGCTTGGGCGCGGCTGCCGGGGTCGAGGCAGAATTGCCGCCACAGGCAGACAGCGCCGCGCTCAGGCAGGCGATTTGAAGCAAGGTTGCGATATGCATTTTTGTCGCTTTCTTTTTGATTGAAAATGGGGTGGAAGAACTTGTATGACGCATGCGTTTGGCTGTGTAGCCGCTAGCAATCCAGGTAAGCAAGTCGATCAGCGCCACCGCTGCATTGACGCCGATACCGCCTACGCATTGCTTCAGGGCGCATTGTGAAAGCCTGGGAGATTTTGCGCATGTGCCATAAGTCATGTTGAGCGCCCCTGTCTTTCGGCACGCGTGCAGCGGCAATGCTCCGGTGTAGAATCCGTCACCCTGCGTAGTTGGTACAGCTTATTTGCCGCGCTTGTGCAGCGCAAATGCGAGCAGTGACAACGAAAGCAGTCAATGATCCAGCTCTTCCTTTCTTCCCCCGTTTCTACAAAACAGATCGATGAAGCGCTTTTCTGAAAATATCCTCGGGCTGATCGGTATATTCGCCAGCGTCGCGCTTGGCATCGCCGCTGCGATGCAGATATTGATGTTGGGGCCGCGGATTTTCCCGCTTATTCAAAACCCGCTGGCCTTGGTGGTGGGAGTGTCGGTACAGTTGCTGGCGGGCGCCAATGACGACAATGTCCTGCAACTGGCGTACTGGTTGTATCTGATGCTGCATGCGCTGGCAGTGGGCCTGTTTGCGTTCGCCTTTTGGCGCCGCACCAGCGATGCTGTCAAACGTCCGGCCGGCAATGCAGGCGCGATGCTTGCACTGCAAATGCTGATCGGCCTATGCGTGCAGTCCGAATTGTTGAATGTCGTCGCTGCCGAGCTTGGCTATGTGCTACTCCGGCGCAATGCCGTCAAATGGCTGGTGGCGCAAGTGCTGGCTTTTTTCGTGTTGCGCATGCTCAGTTTTCTCGATGTCGGCATCTGGTTTCAGCCCTTAGATCTGGTGGCCGACGCCATCGATATCGGCGTCAGCATGGTGTGGATGGTGGTCGCTTTCGGCGTCGGTTACCTGGCCGCATCCGAAAAGCGCGGACGCATCGAGCGCGGGCTGGCGCATGCCGAAATATTGGCTACGCAACAAATGTTGATGGACTCGCTGCGCGCCTCCGAGCGCTTGCGGATTTCACGCAATGTGCACGACGCCATCGGTCATCATCTGACCGCGCTCAACTTGCATCTGGAATTGGGCTTGCGTCAATTGGAAAATAAGGGGAGTGCGCAAGTGAATACAGGCGCTCATCTGCCAGCCACTGAGCTAGCCACTGAGCGAGCGACTGAGTCGTTCCGCATTTCACGCGCCTTGGCGCAAGGCTTGCTGGCAGAAATCCGCAGCGTCGTCAGCGTCGAGCGTGATGACCAATCCATTTGCCTGCGCCAGGCGCTTGATATTCTGTGTTCTGGCATACCAGTGCCGCGCATTGCCTTGTCGTATGACGAGACGCTCGACTTAGTCGACCCGATGCTGGCACACGCTATTTTTCGCGGCGTGCAAGAGGCCGTCACCAATGCCGTAAAGCACGCCCGTGCCGATGCGGTCGATGTCACGTTATTGCGTCAGCATGACGGCGTGTCGGTCACGGTATCCGACAACGGAACAGGCGTGCGCAAGCTGGCGGAAGGCAATGGCCTGGCCGGCATGCGCGACCGGGTCGAAGCATTGCGCGGTAGTCTGGAATTGAAGAATGGCGTAAGCGGCGGCTTTCGCGTCCAGCTCTGGCTGCCAATTCCCGGAGGCGCTGCATGATTCGTGTTGTGTTAGTCGATGACCAAACCTTGGTGCGCAGCGGCATCAAAGGCCTGCTCGGTTTGACCGACGATATCCGCGTGATCGACGAAGCCGCCGATGTCGCGCAAGCCATTAGCGTGATTGCGGCAATCCAGCCCGACGTTGTCTTGCTCGACATCCGCATGCCCGGCGGCTCTGGCATTGAAGTCCTGCGCACACTCAAGGCGCAAGCGCTGTTGCCGCCGACCATCTTGCTGACCACCTTCGATGATGACGAAGCCCTGTTCGACGGCATGCGTGCCGGCGCCAAAGGTTTCCTTTTGAAAGACATCACGCCGGAACGGCTGGCCGATGCCATCCGCAGCGTGGCCGATGGCCGCAGCTTATTCTTGCCCGCGATCACCGAGCGCATTGCAAATGGATTGGGTCAGATGGCGTCGACGTTCCCTAAGCTGGAGCAGCCCGACCCGCTCACCAACCGCGAAGAAGAAATTCTGCGCTTGATGGCCGGCGGTTTTAATAATCGCGAGATCGCAGATGCCTTGTGCAGCAGCGAAGGCACAGTGAAAAACCATGTGTCCAACATCCTCTCCAAGCTTGGTGTGCGCGATCGGGTCAGGGCAGTGTTAAGGGGAGTTGAACTTGGCTATATCTAGCGGCCCTGGCCGACTGGTACAGCACGGCGCGCACCAGTTTGCGTCAGGCCGCCTTGCTGCTTTCCATTCCCTTCGCAAATCAAGGTTGCTTGCGCTGCTGTGCCTGTGCGCCTGGTCATGCTGTCCTTTGGAAACTGTAGCGGCCGGAGTAAACACCGCACATCCATCCCTCGCTTACCGCAGCCAATCGCCCGAACAACTACCGCCTGAAACCGATCCGGTAGCTTGGCGTGTCCGCAATTTCCTCAAATCCCTGCAAGCGGGCACGCCCGATTATCGTGACATGGCACCCAAACTCGCCGCCTTGCTGGCTGAGCAAATGCCCGCCGTTCAACAGGAAATGCAGAGCCTTGGCGTGATGAAATCCATCAGCCTGATGCGAGAAAACAGGCTCGAACGCGTGTATGAACTTTGGTTCGACAAGGGCCGGATGATTTTGGGAGTGCACCAGTCTGCCTCGGGACAAATCGATAGCATGCGTCAATCATTGCGCCAGTATCGGTAAAGTGTTGCTTTCCTGACAGATTTGCCCCGTGTGTGGAACCAGTGCTTTTGAGCTGGAGACATGATTTTTAAGGTGTATTGCAAATACACCTTACCTCAGATAAACTTCGGTCATCGAAGGCCAAGCTTGAAATATGTATCCGCGCGGATCAGATGGGCTTCGTTTTTTTTATCTTTAAAGACTCATTTAAAATACATTTAATAAAAAGAAACTATGTTAAATCAACAAACCCGCGATCTTGTAAAAGCCACTGCTCCCATTTTAAAAGTGCATGGTCTTGTCCTTACCAAACATTTTTATGCGCGCATGTTCGACCATAACCCTGAACTTAAATCGATGTTCAACCAAGGTAATCAACAATCGGGTAGTCAGCAGCAATCGCTGGCATTGGCGGTGGCGGCCTATGCTGAAAATATCGACGACCCGTCCGTTTTGGTGCCGGTGCTGAAGATGGTGGCCAATAAACATGTCAGCCTGGGCATCAGGGCCGAGCATTACCCCATTGTCGGCAAGCACTTATTGGCCTCGATTAAAGTAGTGTTGGGCGATGCAGCGTCAGATGAATTAATTAATGCCTGGGCCTTGGCGTATGGCCAGTTAGCCGATTTGCTGATTGGATTTGAGCAAGCAATCTATCAAGAGGCGGCGTCCCAGCAAGGCGGCTGGACAGCTTGGCGCGGTTTTAAGGTTACCCAGAAAATTGTCGAGAGCGATGAAATCACATCGTTCTATTTGCAGCCTGCCGATGGCGGCGGCGTGCCAGACTATCGTGCCGGTCAATATGTATCGGTAAAGGTGTTTGTCCCGGCGCTCGGCATCTACCAACCGCGCCAATATAGTCTGTCGAGTGCGCCAAATGGTCGCTATTTCCGTATCTCAGTCAAGCGTGAATTGGGTGGCAATATAAAGCCCGAAGGAATGGTATCCAATATTCTGCATTCAAGCGTCCACGAAGGCGCAATCATCGAAGTATCGCCACCGATGGGTGATTTTTACCTGCACGAGGATAGAGATACGTCGGTTGTGCTATTGAGTGCGGGCGTCGGAATCACGCCAACACTGGCGATGTTGGAACAACTTGTAGAAAAAAAATCTGCCAGAAAAATCCGTTTTATCCATGCTTGCCGGCATGGCGGTGTCCACGCTTTCAAGAAGCGCTTGCAATTATTGTCAGGTCAGCATTCTCCGCTAAAATCACACGTTTTTTATGAGCAACCAAGGCATGAGGATACGGTCAATCAAGACGCTTACACTGCAGGGCGAATCAATATCGCCGACCGTGCAGATGATGTGATCTTGCAGGACGCAGACTATTATTTGTGCGGCCCGATTCCGTTCATGCAAGCGCAATTGACGCATCTGAAAAAATTGGGCGTTCTGCAAGACCGAATACACTTGGAAGCCTTTGGCAGCGGTGGATTTGCCGTGCAAGCGAATGAATAATTCGCTATCAATGCGCAGCTCATTGCTATCGGACTCAATCATATTTTTTACAGGGTAATAGCAATGCAGTTGACGCGTTTTTCTGACATCGGGATGCGGGTGTTGATCTATTTAAGTTGTGGCGATCGTGCAGAACTGGCCACCATTCCCGAGATTGCCAGTCGATTTGGCGTATCTCGTCATCATATGGTCAAGGTAGTGCATTTTATGGCGCAGCAAAATTGGATCGTCACCTCGCGCGGCAAGGGTGGCGGAATGACCCTGGCCAATCCCGTTGGCAGCTATCGTATCGGCGACCTGATTCGCAATTTGGAAGGCCATGCCGATTTAATTGATTGCTCGAATCCGCCATGTCATTTAAGGGGAAACTGCCATTTGAAAGGGATGCTGGATCATGCGTTAAAGGCATTTTTTGAGTGCCTCAATACTTATACCTTGGCCGACGCAGTAGCAAGTCCGACCGGTGATGCCATTATTGTGTTGCATCAGTTGGGCTTTCAGAAAAGCGACCCGGCAATGCACAAGCCGTTGTGAGCAAAAAATTAAATAGTCATGTATGTAATCTTTAATTTGTGCAAATGACGCCACGTCGCCTGCTGGCCGCCATGTTGATGGCGTCGTATGTTAGTGGCATCGTCTCCGGCATCTTGTGCTTTTCAAGCATGCAGCTAGGACTCGCGACGTTAGGGATATGGGCGCACAATTGGTTTGTTGCGTGCATCAGTGCCAGTACTTTGATTTGGGCGAGCGCACCGAAAATCAACGGACTTGCCGGCAAAATATTGTTTTAAGCATCCAAATCGCTTCTTTATCAGTTCAATGCTCGCCTCGCCCTACCTAAACCGGCTCTTTTCCCCGGTCTTGATATCCACCAACAACTTCACGCCTTTTTCCGTCAGTGCCATTTCATCCGGTGGTTCGTCGCCGGCCAGCGCGCCGGAGACGACCGGCAAACCTTCACCCTTGCGCATCAGTTCGTCGGCGCGTTCGTAGACATTGGGGCAGCCAGTCTCGGCCAGTAGGGTTTGCACGATGGGAACTTTCCAGGCGTCGACGCCGGCGGCCTGGAACTGGCAGATCAGGAAGCCGCTGGCGCCGCCGTACCAATCGACCAGCAGACCGGGCAAACCGTCTTCTTCACCTAATACCAAGTGGATCGGATTGGAACTCTTAGCTTTACCGGCGCTGTGTTTGGTGATCGCGGTTTTGACACGGCGCTTGATGAGGGCATGGTCGATGGCTTCGTTGGGGTCGAAGCTCCAGACGCGGGCGCGGATTTGCGATTTTGGGCTATGGGCGGCGCGTGCCAGGAATTGGCCGGAGGACGATTGCACCACGGCAGTGACGCCTGGGGTGAAGCGCTCTTGCGGTTTGCCATCGACCCGTTCGACGGCCGATTCGTAGATCCAGGGCTGGCGTTCGAGCAGGCTTTTTTCCTTGCCTTGCTTGATGGTGATGATGAGCATGGAGCGACTTTCAGAATAGGGTAAGGGCGGCGCGTATTTATGCAGCGCTGCACAAGGTACTGGCGCGATATGCCGCAACAAATTGATCGAAGTCGCCAGTTTGTGCGGCCTCGATCTCGGCCTGTTCGTGCAGCGAGGTGTGCGCCAGATCATTGAAGTAGGCGCTCTCGGCGGCGCTGAGAGGGCGTGCCTTGAAATAGGCGGCGTGCGCCAGGCTTTGCTGCAGGCCGAAGCGGGGGAAGGAATTGCCGTGTTGTTTCAGCGCGGCCAACACGCGTGCCGAGGGCGTGAGTGCCGTGTCGAGTAATTTGGCTTGCTGTTGTGCGATGGCATTGGCATGAACATTGTCGCCGCGTTGGGCGTCGAGCAGAGCGGCGACAGGGCGGATTTGGTCGAGCAATTCCAAACCCCAGTCTTGCAGGGAAATTGCTGTGCCGTTGCGCTGCAGGGTCAGGCCGGGGCGGCGGCCTTCTTTGACGGCGCGGGCAAAGTTGGCGGTGTGTTCGCGGCTTTGTGCTTCGCTGATCGGCGGGCTGTCGTCGAGCGCGCAAAACAGCAGGAAGGCGTCGAGGAAGCGCGAGGTGTCGACACTGATGCCGACCGGTTCAAACGGATCGACATCCATGCAGCGTACTTCGATGTATTGCACGCCGCGTGCGCACAGTGCCTGGATTGGCCGTTCGCCGCTGCGGATCACACGCTTGGGACGGATGGTGGAGTAATACTCGTTTTCGATTTGCAGCACATTGGTGCTGATCTGAACCCATTCGCCATCGACCTTGGTACCGATTTCGGCATACGGCGGGTAGGGCTGGTTGACTGCGCGCGACAGGGTTTGGACGTAGCTGTCTAGGCTGTTTTCTTGCGGGCTGAGGCCGGATTGGGCATCGTTTTGATAGCCTAGGTCGCTCATGCGCAAACTGGTGGCGTAGGGCAGGTACAGGGTGTCGTCGGACAGGCGTTCCAGCTGGTGGTTGCCGTCGCGCAGGAAGCAACACGACAGCGCCGGCGAAGCGCCGAACAGGAACATCAGCAGCCAGCTATACCGGCGGAAATTGCGGATCAGGGCTATATAGCTTTCCGACTGGAAGGCCATCGCGGATTGCGCGCTTTGCCCCTGCTTGTCGCCCTGTTCTGCTTGCAGCACTTGCCAAAGCGGTTCGGCCAGCGAGTAGTTGTAATGGATGCCGGCGATGCATTGCATGGCTTTACCGTAGCGCAGCGCCAGACCGCGCCGGTAGACGTGCTTGAGCATGCCGATATGCGATTTGCCGTACCAGCCGATGGTGATGTCATCGTCGGGCGGCAGGTGGCTGGGCATGGACTGGCTCCACAATAATTCGTCGCCCAGATGGGCATAGGCGAAGCGGTGGATAGCGTCGAGTTTGCCCAAGGCGGTGGCGATATCGTGTTCGGCCGGGGTGATGAATTCGAGCAAGCTTTCGGCGTAGTCGGTGGTGATTTGCGGGTGGGTCAGGGCGGCGCCCAGTTCGATCGGATGCGGCGTCTTGGCCAGCGTGCCTTGCGGCTCGACGCGCAGGGTTTCGCGTTCGATTCCGCGCAAGCCTTGGGCCAGCAGAGGGCGGATGGAATCTTGGGCGAGCAGGGCGAGGCGGCGGGTCAGTAATGTGTTCAAGGCGTGTCCTGTCTGGTAAAGCCTGCGTGTTGAATTGACGCGAGAATAACCGATATTTGCCGAATGCGTCGGCACTGCCAGAGGCGTCAAAATGATCGGCGCCGCAACCCTTATTTCTACTTAAATTTATTAATTATGAGGGGGTATAGGAACAAATGATGCCTAATCCGCAGGCATTTATTGCATCAAAAAAAATACACGGCGGAGTATATTTTAGCTAAAAACAGCTGCCGGGGCTGATTTCAGAGCGGTCGCCGGGCGCCGCTGACCCTCTGGATATCGGATAGGTCGTGCCAGCTTTGCGCCTCGCGAAAGCCTTGCACGGTCAGTAATTGTCGCACCGCTGCCGCTTGGTCGTAACCATGTTCCATCAAGAGCCAGCCATCCGCCGCCAGATGCTGTGGCGCGTCGGTAATGATGCGGCGCAAGGCTGACAAGCCGTCAGCATGGTCGGTCAGGGCATCGATAGGCTCGAAGCGTAAATCGCCTTGGCTTAGATGGATATCGCCCTGGACGATATAGGGCGGATTGGCGACGATCAGGTCGAATTTCTCGCAGTTCTGTTGCTGTAAGGCGCTGTACCAATCGCTTTGCAAAAATCGGACTTGGGTGCCATGACGGCTGGCATTGGCGCGCGCAATGTCGAGTGCGGCGGCACTCAGATCGAGCGCAGTGACGGCAGCATCGGGACGCTGCTGCGCCAGCACGACAGCAATTGCGCCCGAACCTGTGCCTAGGTCAACGACGCTGCCCGATGGCGGCAAGCGCTGCAGCGCCAGTTCGACCAGCAGTTCGGTATCGGGACGCGGGATCAGGACGGCGGGCGAGACGTGGAACATGAGTCCATAAAATTCGCGCTGGCCGAGGATGTAGGCCATCGGTTCGCCATCGATGCGGCGCTGGAACAAGGCATCGAGTTGTGCCGCTTCGGTCGCACTGATCACGCGCTCCGATTGGGTGATCAGTTCGATCCGGCTCAGGCCAAGTACGTGGCTTAACAGCAGCCGTGTTTCCAGCGCATCGAGCGGCTGCGTGTCACGCCGTTGCTGGCATTGTTGCAGCGTTGCGCCGGCAGAAAAGAACATGGTGAGCGAATGGTGGGTAGTTTAGCGCCGGCGAAATACGACTGACAGCAAGAGCAGCGTGATGATGACAAAAGCGGCCAGCGACCATTGCGGAATCGACAGTCCCAAGATCGGTGCATAGTCGGTCGAACACATACCGTCGGCGCGGAACATATCTGGCCATAGGGTGGCGGTCGCAATCCGGTTCAGCGATGTTTCCAGTGGATCGATGCCACAAGAGGCGCCAGGATGGGCCTTGACCCACAAGTGATAGCTGGCGATGCCGATGCCGCTCAGTGAAGAAATTAAACCGGCGCCGCCGCCGATTTTAGGTGCATTGCCGGCCGCGCCCAACAAGCAAAAAATCGCCACCCCGATGAAGGCATAGCGCTGCAGGATGCACATCGGACAAGGTTGCATGTCTTGGTAGAGTTGCAGATAAAGTGCCAGCGCGAGCAGGGCGATGCTGCCAAGGGCGATGACGAAAAGGACGATGCGTGAATTCATAGTAGGTCCATCAATATTGTGTTGGGTTGGTCGGTGTGAATTGCTGCGTACTGGTGTACTTATTACTTACATATTGTCGCCCAGCGCCGCCAACAGCTCGGCTTGATGCTCGGCTGCCAGCGCATTGCTTAACTCTTCCAGATCGCCGTCCATGATGAAGTCGAGTTTGTACAAGGTCAAATTGATGCGATGGTCGGTCATCCGACCCTGCGGGAAATTATAAGTTCGGATCCGTTCGCTGCGGTCGCCGGAGCCGATTAGGCTCTTGCGGGTGGCGGCTTCCTTCGATTGCTGCTCGCGTAACTGGCCATCCATGATGCGAGTCGCCAGCACCTTCATGGCCGAGGCCTTGTTTTTGTGCTGGCTGCGGTCGTCCTGGCATTCGACCACGATG
>JAZKIX010000211.1:0-10371 GCA_040384645.1 Pseudomonadota bacterium
AGCTTTCGCCACTACCCCCTCAAGATAGCGTGTCTACCAATTTCACCACGTCGGCATAAGGTCAATATTGTAACCCGTTTTAGGGGTTTTGTTCAATGCACAATTGCACCAAAACAAGACTTAAATAAAAATGCACCTGCACGAATTACAACTATCACTTTGGAATCTGATTCGATTGCACCGGAGATGCTGCACTTGCTGCAGCACTAGCAGCCACTGATGCGGCCGGCGCGGAAGTAGCTGCACTGACAGCTGCTGGAGCCGACACCGCCGGAAGATTTTCCATCACACCGCCACCTACAGGTGCTTGCTTATTTACCAAGAATGAAAGCGCCAATGTGGCGAAAAAGAAAATCGCCGCAGCGCCCCCAGTTGATTTAGACAAAAAATTCGATGAACCGGTAGCACCGAACAAGCTACCTGACGCCCCCGAACCGAAGGCCGCACCCATGTCAGCACCTTTGCCATGCTGCAACAATACCAAGCCGATGATAGTCAAGGCAGACAATACTTGTACAACGATAATAATTGTAAACAAAGTGCTCATTGCAAAATTTCCAGTCTCAGGTTAGTTCTGTTTTAATTAATTCACAGCTTCGGCAATCGCCAAAAAATCCACCACACTTAAGGCCGCACCACCGATTAAGCCGCCATCGATGTCCGGCATCGCCATCAATTCTTTCGCATGATCAGGCTTCATACTGCCACCATAGATAATTCTGATAGCCGCTGCTGCCGAATTACGTTTCTCAATCCTGCTGCGCAACTTGGCATGCACTTCTTGCGCCATCTGGGGCGTTGCAACTTTGCCAGTACCGATTGCCCATACCGGCTCATAGGCAATAATTATTTTCGACAAATCACTGGGATCAACGGCATCGACGACCGCATCAATTTGCCGACCAACCACTGCGTCCGCCTGACCAGCTTCGCGCTCGACTAGCGTTTCGCCCACACACACAATCGGCGTCAAGCCACTTGTTACAGCACGCACCGCTTTTGCTGCAACCAATCCATTAGATTCACCGTGACAAGCCCGACGCTCTGAATGCCCGACAATCACATATTCACAAGCAAAATCGGACAACATCGCAGCCGAAATTTCGCCGGTATAAGCACCGGCTTCGTGCGCAGAAATGTCTTGTGCTCCCCAACCAATACCGCTGCCCATCAACGCTTGCTGGCACTGCCAAAAATATGGGGCTGGCACACATACAACCAACTCGCAATTTTTCGGCTTAGCCGCTGCTTTGAGTGCGGCCAACAGCTGTGAGTTCAGCGCCAGGCTTCCATTCATCTTCCAGTTGCCAGCAACAATTTTGCAACGCATAGCAGCCTAAAATTGCAATAACCCGCCATTTTAGCTTGTCACCCCAATAGAGGTCAAACGCGGGATCAGTTTTTCTTTTAGCTAGCCACTCTATACCTGCTTAGAAACTGAAAATATGTGATGACAATCGCGCCAGTCCCTTTCCAAAAATTAGATCACTGCGCTACAGCAAGCACAATTTTCCCAATATGCGCACCCGACTCCATCAATGCATGTGCGTCCGATGCACGATCAAGGGGGAAAATTTTGTAGATGACCGGTTTAATTTTTTGCGTCTCAAACAAGGGCCAGACCCGTTCTTTTAACTGTGCGGCAATTGCCGCCTTAAACTCTATTGAGCGCGGCCGCAAGGTCGAGCCGGTAAGAGTTAAACGACGCGTCAACAACTGCGCCAGATCGACCGATGCCTTGGCGCCACCCATCAACGCTATCAAGGCCAAGCGGCCATCATCGGCCAGACACTGTATCTCGCGCCCGATATAGTCGCCGCCCACCATATCAAGAATCACGTCGACGCCTTTGCCGCCGGTTAATTGCATGACCACCTCGACGAAATCCTCACTGCGGTAATTGATGCTGCGCACGGCACCCAAACGCTCCGCTGCGCGGCATTTATCGTCACTGCCCGCGGTAGCGAAAACCCGACGCCCCAACGCATGCGCCAGTTGAATTGCCGTCACACCGATGCCGGAGGTACCGCCCTGCACGAGCAAGCTTTCGCCATCTGCTAGATTCGCGCGATCGAACACATTACTCCACACCGTAAAATAGGTCTCGGGCAGCGATGCAGCTTCTAATGCAGTCAAGCCTGCCGGACATGGCAAACACTGCGCCAGCGGGATCGCACAATATTCTGCATAGCCGCCGCCCTGCACCAAGGCACAGACCAAGTCGCCCAACGCAAAGTCGCTGCCAGCCAGATTGCCACCGACAATTTCACCTGCGATTTCCAGCCCTGGAATATCGGATGCGCCCAAAGGTACCGGATAACGCCCCAGCCGCTGCAATACATCGGGGCGATTGACGCCGGCAGCATGCACTTTTACCAGCACTTCGCCCGTTTGCAGCAGTGGCATCGGGCGCTCGCACAGTTGCAACACATCGGGAGCGCCGGGATGAATAATTTCAATGGCACGCATCAGCAATTTCCTCAAGGTCGAAGTAAACTATGCAGAAGGTAGGGGTTAGCATCGAAAAATCAATCGCACATCAATAAATATGGGGGTATATATGGAAATATGGCTCCACCCGCACGATTTCATTGGGCAAAATAAAATACATGCTGGAGTATATTTATCGTCAATTTCAAAAAAACCGCCGGGATTTGCATCACCGGCGGCTTCTTTTACAGCTTACAGCCAAAAATTATTGCTGTTCTGGTGCTGCTGCTTCGCTTTCTAAAGCCGCTTTCATCGACAGTTTCAAACGACCGCGATCATCGGTTTCGAGTACTTTAACCCGCACTTGCTGACCTTCTTTTAGGTAGTCGGCAACTGCATTAACACGCTCATTGGCTATCTGGCTGATGTGCAGCAAACCGTCCTTGCCTGGCATGACTTGGACAATGGCGCCGAAGTCCAGCAATTTCAAGACTGTGCCTTCGTAGACCTTGCCCACTTCAACCGAGGCAGTCAATTCTTCGATGCGGCGCTTGGCTTCCTGACCAGCGGCTGCGTCGACCGATGCGATGGTCACGACGCCCTCATCGCTGATATCGATCTGGGTGCCAGTCTCTTCGGTCAGGGCGCGAATTACTGCACCGCCCTTGCCGATAACGTCGCGAATCTTTTCCGGATTGATCTTGATCGTGATCAGGCGCGGCGCGAAGTCGGACAATTCGGTCTTCACATGTGGTACGGCTTCTTGCATTTTGCCGAGGATATGAATACGTCCTTCCTTGGCTTGCGCCAAAGCGACTTGCATGATTTCTTTGGTAATACCCTGGATTTTGATATCCATTTGCAAAGCGGTAATCCCGGCTGCGGTACCAGCAACTTTAAAATCCATATCGCCGAGGTGATCTTCATCGCCCAGAATGTCGGTCAGCACGGCAAACTTGCCGCCTTCCTTGATCAAGCCCATAGCGATACCAGCGACGTGCGCTTTCATCGGCACGCCTGCATCCATCAATGCCAGGCAACCGCCGCACACCGATGCCATCGAGGACGACCCGTTCGATTCGGTGATTTCCGACACCAAGCGCACGGCATAGCTGAAATCTTCTGCATTTGGCAAGGCTGCCAACAAGGCGCGCTTAGCCAAGCGGCCGTGACCAATCTCACGACGCTTCGGTGTGCCGACGCGACCGGTTTCGCCAGTGGCGAACGGTGGCATGTTGTAATGCAGCATGAAACCGTCGGTGTATTCGCCCATCAGCGCATCGATTTTTTGATTGTCGCGTGCAGTACCGAGGGTAGCAATGACCAGCGCTTGCGTCTCGCCGCGTGTGAACAGGGCCGAGCCGTGGGTACGGGGCAAAACGCTGGTGCGGATCGTGATCGGACGCACGGTACGTGTGTCGCGGCCGTCGATGCGCGGTTCGCCATCGAGAATTTGCGAACGGACAATTTTCGATTCCAGATCGAACAAGACATTGCCGACATCGGCATTGTCCGGTGCCGATGTTCCGGCAGCAGCAGCCTGCGTTGCCAAGGCCGAATAGACCGCAGCAAACGCGTCTTTCAACTTAGCGGTACGTGCTTGTTTTTCTTTGATTTGATAGGCTTCACGCAGCAAAGGCTCGGCCACAGCAGATACGGCAGCGATCAGCGGCTCGTTCTTCGGCGCCGGGCTCCATTCGACTTCTGGCTTGCCACCATCGCGTACCAGATCGTGGATCGCGTCGATCACGGCCTTCATTTGATCGTGACCGTAAACCACGGCGCCAAGCATGACTTCTTCCGACAATTGCTGCGCCTCGGATTCAACCATCAAGACTGCGGTTTCGGTACCAGCCACAACCAGGTCCATCTGCGATGTCTTAAGCTGCGTGGTGGTTGGATTGAGCAGGTATTGACCATTGACATAACCGACGCGTGCGGCGCCGACAGGACCATTGAATGGCACACCAGATACGCACAAAGCAGCGGAAGCGCCGATCATGGCGGCGATATCAGGATCGATCTCTGGATTAACGGATAGCACGTGAATGATGATTTGAACTTCGTTCAAATAGCCTTCAGGGAACAATGGGCGCATCGGGCGGTCGATCAGGCGCGATGTCAGTGTTTCTTTTTCTGAAGGACGTCCTTCACGCTTGAAAAAACCACCGGGAATACGACCGGCAGCGTAACTTTTTTCAACATAATCGACTGTCAACGGAAAAAAATCCTGGCCTGGCTTGGCATCCTTGCGAGCCACGACGGTTGCCAGTACAACGGTATCTTCAATTGAAACCATGACCGCGCCAGACGCCTGGCGCGCAATTTCACCGGTCTCAAGAGTGACTTGATGCTGACCGTATTGGAAGGTTTTGGTGACTTTATTAAACATGGGTGATCCTCTCTATTTTGCCGACAGATTTTCAGGGGCTGTCGTTCACCTCATTACAGGTAGCGCGTCAGTGATAAGCCTCTACAAAAGACTATCGATGACTTGCCGCCTCACTGCATCTCCATTGCCCGCGCTATCCAATGCCAGACCGGACGCAACGTCGTGAAACAAACTAATCAAACAAACTACAAATGCAAAAATGCCTGCGTCAGAATCTGGCGCAGGCATTTCAGTAAATCTTGATGCAATGGTGCAAAAATTATTTGCGCAAACCGAGCTTGGCGATCAGGTCGCGGTAACGGGTCGCATCTTTACTTTTGAGGTAAGACAGCAAACTCTTACGGCGATTTACCATCATGATCAAGCCGCGACGGGAATGATGATCTTTGGCATGGGCTTTAAAGTGACCGTTCAGGTCGTTGATACGTGCTGTCAGCAATGCGACTTGCACTTCCGGGGAGCCTGTGTCGTTTTGACCACGTGCATTGTCCGCAACGATGGCGGCCTTGTTGGATTTTTCTAATGTCATGACTTACCTTTCACATGCGGTGTTCAGAGTCTTAACCCTACACACCGTGAACTACGATTAAAGAACCGGCAAAAATTGCCAGACGCGGATTATAGCGGAAACGCGTTACCGGTTCAAGTTTGGCGCATCGCCCAAACCTGATTCAGCCCAATTGCCCTGCCCGGCGTGCATGGCAGCAACAAAACACGCGTGGTGTCTACAATTGTGGGTTCAGTTTTTCAATTTTTGAATGCAGCTTGTTCAATGCCGACAAATATGCCTTGGCCGATGCCATCACGATGTCAAGGTCGGAACCGACGCCATTGACGATGCGCCCTGCTTTCGATAATCGCATCGTCACTTCGCCTTGCGACTGGGTGCCAGTGGTAATTGCGTTGACTGAAAACAAAACCAGTTCCGCGCCGCTAGCCACCTTGGTTTCAATTGCATTCACCACCGCGTCGACCGGGCCATTGCCCTGTCCTTCGCAGCGAAATTCTTGCCCGTCGATGGAAAACACGACGTTGGCGCTGGGCTTCTCTCCAGTCTCTGAGCGCTGCGAGAGCGAAACGAAACGATAAAACTCATTGGTTTGCGAATGCTGCTCGTCCGAGACCAGCGCCATGATGTCTTCGTCGAAAATATCCGACTTGCGATCCGCCAATTCTTTAAAGCGAGAAAACGCCGCATTGATTTCGGTTTCGGATTCCAGATCAATCCCTAATTCATGCAGGCGCTGTTTGAAGGCATTGCGGCCCGACAGCTTGCCCAACACGATCTTGTTAGCGCTCCAGCCAACATCTTCGGCACGCATGATTTCATAGGTTTCACGCGCCTTCAAAATACCGTCTTGGTGAATCCCTGAAGCATGGGCAAATGCGTTGGCGCCGACCACGGCCTTATTGGGCTGCACAGCAAAGCCGGTAATTTGCGACACCAGCTTGGAAGTTGGCACGATTTGCGTGGTGTCGATTCCGACTTCCAGATTGAAGTACGCGCTGCGGGTCTTGACCGCCATCACGATTTCTTCCAGCGCCGTATTACCGGCTCGTTCGCCCAAGCCATTGATGGTGCATTCCACCTGACGCGCGCCGCCGATCATCACCCCGGCCAGCGAATTAGCCACCGCCAGTCCCAGATCGTTGTGGCAATGTACCGACCAAATCGCCTTATCCGAATTGGGAATACGCTCACGCAGGGTTTTGATCATTTGACCGAACATTTCTGGCACGGCATAGCCCACCGTATCAGGGAAATTGATGGTGGTCGCGCCTTCGGCAATCACGCCCTCGATCACGCGGCACAGGAAATCGATCTCGGAGCGGCTCGCATCTTCCGGGCTAAACTCAATATCGTCAGTAAATTGTCGCGCGAACCGCACCGCCTGTTTGGCTTGCTCCAACACTTGTTCGGCCGACATGCGCAGCTTCATTTCCATGTGCAAGGGCGAGGTCGCGATGAAGGTGTGAATCCGCTTGCGGACAGCCGGCGCCAGAGCCTCGGCAGCACGTGCGATATCGCGGTCATTGGCGCGCGACAGGGAACAGATCGTGGAATCTTTGACGATACCGGCGATGGCCTTAATCGATTCAAAATCACCTTGCGAAGCGGCGGCGAATCCAGCCTCGATCACATCGACTCGCATCCGCTCCAATTGCTTGGCGATGCGGATTTTTTCATCCTTGGTCATCGACGCACCGGGCGATTGCTCGCCATCGCGCAAGGTCGTGTCAAAAATGATGAGCTTGGAGGAATCGTTTGCAATCATGGTGTGCTCCGCAAAAAGTATATATAAATCAGAATTTATATTAAAAAATGATCAATCCAGATGATCGTGATCGTCGTCTTCGGTGGTCTGGACGATGCTGACCGGTTTGCCCTTTAACATGCGCCATAAAAATATCGCGTAACCGGATAAGCCGTAAAAAACGAACAAACCGAATAAGACTTTTGGCGCATCGCTAGCTACCGCGACAATGCCGAGCACAATCAAAAATACAGCGATGAAAGGCACCGACTTTTTAAAGTTTATATCTTTAAAACTATAAAACGGCACGTTCGTCACCATCGTCAAACCCGCCAGCAAGGTGATGCTCCACGATACCCAACGCAGATCCGTGCCGCCGATCCGCAAGTCTTCCATCAAAAGGACGAAACCGGCTACCAGTGCCGCCGCCGCCGGACTGGGCAAGCCTTGGAAATAGCGTTTGTCCACTACTTCGATATTGGTATTAAAGCGTGCCAAACGCAGCGCCGCGCCGGCGCAATAGACAAACGCCGCCAGCCAGCCCAGTTTATCCATGCCGCGTAGCGACCATTCATACACCACCAGCGCCGGCGCCGCACCAAAAGAAACCATATCGGACAGGCTATCGTATTGCGCGCCAAATTCGCTCTGGGTGTTGGTCAGGCGAGCGATACGACCATCCAGTCCGTCGAGAATCATGGCGATAAAAATTGCCACTGCGGCAGGCTCGAAACGCTGGTTCATCGCCATCACGATGGCGTAAAAGCCGCAAAATAATGCAGCAGTTGTAAACGCATTGGGCAGCAAATAAATACCGCGCCGCTGAAACGTTTTTCGCATCGGCGAAGCGTCACTCGCAGCACGCATCCGGCGCTGCGTAAAGCGCTTGAAGCGCGAAACCTTCGGTGCCTGCGACACATTATTTTTTGCCTTGCGGCGCGGGAAAGTAGCCATTCGTAGTCCGTTTCGATGCGCTAGATGTAAGGGGTCAAGCTATTGCTACGTATGTAAAAAGAATGCCTGAACGCCGCGAAAGAACACATTCCGGATTGCATTCCTGCCTTACCAACTCGATTAGAACCGCAAATTAAGGGGGTATATGACAAAACACGTGCTTACCCGCACGTTTTCATTGCGCAAAATAAAATACTGCCACCAGTATTAAAGCCGCTATTTTTGTTCGTTTTCATCCACCGATTTCATCCGCTCATTCAATTGCTGTTTCATTTGTCCTTCAAGCGCCTTGGCTTTCTCCAAAGCTTCGCGTTGTGTCTTGAGTAAATCAGGTGGCACAGGCGGCGGTTCAGCTGGTTTGCACGCGGACAAACTTAGCAGCACCGACGCCGCCAACATACGCGCAATGCCGCTTGAATTTTTATAAAACGAAAATGGCGTCATGCCGTCTGCCTTCCAAAAGAAAATGGGGCGACACACTGTGTACGCCCCATTCTTAATCACACAAGAAAATCTTAGTTCTTGCTTTGATCAACCAGCTTGTTCTTCGCAATCCAAGGCATCATCGCGCGCAGCTTGCTGCCGACTTCTTCGATTTGATGCTCGGCGGTCAAACGACGACGGGAAATCAGGGTTGGTGCGCCAGCCTTGTTTTCCAGGATGAAGCTCTTTGCGTATTCGCCGGTTTGAATATCTTTCAGACATTGACGCATGGCGTTTTTGGTGTCTTCGGTCACGATGCGTGGGCCGGTGACGTATTCGCCATATTCCGCATTGTTGGAAATCGAATAATTCATGTTGGCGATACCGCCTTCATAGATCAGGTCGACGATCAATTTCAGTTCGTGCAGGCATTCGAAATAAGCCATTTCTGGCGCATAACCAGCTTCGGTCAAAGTT
This sequence comes from Pseudomonadota bacterium, assembly GCA_040384645.1. Classification (GTDB taxonomy): domain Bacteria; phylum Pseudomonadota; class Gammaproteobacteria; order Burkholderiales; family Burkholderiaceae_D; genus JAZKIX01. The sequence goes on from JAZKIX010000211.1 coordinate 8,932, forward strand.
TCAAAACCCGCTTTGATCAGTTCAACCGCACCACCGCACAGTACAGCTTGTTCGCCGAACAAATCTGTTTCTGTTTCTTCACGGAAGTTGGTTTCGATGATGCCGGCACGGCCACCGCCGTTAGCCATTGCATACGACAAGGCGATATTGCGTGCATTGCCTGATTTATCTTGATATACAGCGATCAGATGGGGCACGCCGCCGCCTTGGGCATAGGTACCGCGCACTGTGTGGCCTGGCGCTTTTGGCGCGATCATGATGACGTCCAGATCGGCGCGTGGCACGACTTGGCCGTAATGTACGTTGAAGCCATGGGCAAACGCCAGTACCGCGCCTTGCTTGGCGTGCGGTGCGATATTTTCGTTGTAAACCTGCGCGATGTTTTCATCTGGCAGCAAGATCATGATGACGTCAGCAGCTTTAACTGCATCGTTCACTTCAGCCACGTTCAGGCCGGCGTTTTTGACCTTGTTCCACGATGCGCCGTCTTTACGCAGGCCAACCGTAACTTTACAGCCGGAATCGTTCAAATTCTGTGCATGTGCATGACCTTGTGAACCGTAACCGATGATGGCAACGTTTTTGCCTTTGATCAGGGACAGGTCGCAATCTTTATCGTAAAAAACTTTCATGATTTTTCCTAAATAGGGTTGAATCGTTGTTAGGGGAATGAGTAAAACGCTACTACATCAAACTTTAAGAATACGTTCGCCGCGGCCAATACCTGAACCGCCAGTACGAACCGTTTCGAGAATTGCAGTGCGGTCGATCGAATCGATGAACGCATCGAGCTTGGTTTTATTACCCGTCAATTCGATGGTGTAAGTCTTTTCGGTGACGTCGATTATGCGGCCACGGAAAATATCCGCGGTGCGTTTCATTTCTTCACGTTCCTTGCCGACGGCGCGTACTTTGATGAGCATCAGCTCCCGCTCAATGTGCGCGCCTTCGGTCAGGTCGACTACTTTCACCACTTCGATCAGGCGATTTAAATGCTTGGTGATTTGCTCGATCACGTCATCCGAACCGGAGGTGACAATCGTCATGCGCGACAGCGTAGCGTCTTCGGTCGGTGCCACGGTCAGCGTTTCAATGTTGTAGCCACGCGCCGAAAACAAGCCAACAACACGTGACAAGGCACCGGCTTCGTTTTCCAGCAAAACAGAAATGATATGGCGCATATTAAAGGTCCTCCGAGCCGAGTAACATTTCGCTCAGACCCTTGCCGGCCTTGACCATCGGCCAGACATTCTCGGATTGATCGGTAATGAAATTCATGAATACCAAACGGTCTTTCATGCCAAACGCTTCTTTCAAGGCGCCATCGACATCGGCAGGGTTTTCAATCTTCATGCCGACATGACCGAAAGCCTCGGCCAGCTTGCTAAAGTCAGGCAATGAATCCATGTACGACTCGGAATAGCGCGAACCGTAATCGAT
>JAZKIX010000212.1:0-2152 GCA_040384645.1 Pseudomonadota bacterium
GCCTGAGCGCACTTGGCCGACGATGCCCGAAAAACTGTCGCGCATGGACTTGATTGCAAACAACATACTGCTTTGATCGTGCGACTTGCTATCGATATGGACGGCCAGATCGCCGGTCGCAATTTTGCGCGCAATGCCAGCCGCATAATTGGGTTCGCCGCCCAGTTGACGCAGCAACTGACGGCTAACACTTAATAAAAACACGGTTACCACGGCGATGGCTGAGAGCAAGATTGCCAGCATGATCCAACTTGATTTCACGATATCGGCCTTGGCGTTTTGTTCGTCAGCCAGGTTGCGCTTGGTCGCCATCTCGACCAGTTTGTTGACTGCAATCCGATGTATTCCATAGTGTTGTTTCATTTGGTTGAGCGCGCTGCTTGCCGCCGGCATGTCGTCTTTTTCCAGCGCGGGGATAAATTCGCTGAAGACGACGCGGTAGAACGCCTGCGCTGGCTGGTCGACTTCTTTCAAGAGCTGATCCTTCAATGCGACTTCCAAGTCTTCTTTTGTCCAAAAGGTATGACGGCTGTCGTAGTCGGCCTTTAATGTTTTGAGCGCATCGATCAGGGCTTTGCGTTCAGCCGCGGTTGCGTCCATGGCTTGCAAGGACACTAGATACGATTCGATGATGTACTCGGGCGGCGGCAAAATGTCGGCGATCAAGTCTTTGCCTTGGATGATTTTTTTATAAATTGGACCGTTGACCTTCAGCGTGTTCAATACCCTGAAAGACCACATGCCGTAAATGGTGAAACCGGTAATAAGAATGACGAGCAGGGCGATAAAACGATGTGCAAGTTTGATATTTTCGATTTTCATCTTGAGTAGTCCGTGTGATTAACTCATCAAAATAGTGACCCCAACTTTACGGCAAGCGTAATGCCCTATGGCGCGCTTTGCCCTAGCCACAATCTGTGGCTAGTATGCTACGACAGATGGAACTGGAACAATGAAAAGTTGTACCAGCTGCAGTATTTTGTTCGCCGGCGCCACAGTAGAAAATTTGAAGATGCGGGGAGAAGGGCGGTGGCGTTAATGGCTTTAACGCCTAGTTGGAAGTATTGCAAGCCCTGGAGAGTTCGGCGCTGATGAACTGGGCATCCCACGCAGGCTGTACAGCATCAACTGTGCAGCCTGCGTTTGCCTGTGCCTGACTGGATCGCTTTCGCCTACAAAGCGCGTGATTTAAAGGTATCGCATTGCTTGATGTCACCGGTTTCGAGGCCACGATTAAACCAGGTGACGCGTTGCGCCGAAGTCCCATGCGTGAAAGAGTCGGGCACTACATGACCGGATGCTTGCTTTTGCAATGCATCGTCGCCAATCGCACTGGCGGCATTGAGCGCGGCCTCGACATCGCCTTTTTCTAGAATGCTGCGTGCTTGATTGGCGTGGAAGGCCCATACCCCGGCAAAACAATCGGCCTGCAATTCCAGCCTTACCGACAAGGCATTCGATTGCTTTTCCGAGGCACTGCGCTTTGCATTTTCTACTTTTTCGGAAATGCCCATCAGGTTTTGCACGTGGTGGCCGACTTCATGGGCAATGACATACGCTTCAGCAAACTCGCCCGACACCTTGAACCGCTCTCGCATCAGGCGATAAAAGCTCAGGTCGATATAGATTTTTTGATCACCTGGGCAATAAAATGGACCCACTGCAGTCTGACCCATGCCGCAGGCTGTAGGGGTGCTGCCGGAAAACAGCACTAACTTAGGCTTTACATAGCGAGATCCTAGCGCGCTGAATTGTTCGGTCCAAATATCTTCAGTATCGGCCAGCACGGTCGATACAAATTTGGACGGCTGGTCGTTTTGAGGGGGGCTATTGGCTGGCATTTGTTGCGTAGTGTCGGGAACGCCACCGCCGCCATTCAAAATGTTGATGATAGTGTCCGGGCTGACCCCAAAAAAATACGAGCCCGCCAATGCAATGACGATGGTGCCGATCCCTATCGAACGACCGCCAAAACCACCACCGCCGCCAGCACCACGTCGGTCTTCTACATTGTCGCTTTCACGATTACCTTCCCATTTCATATGATTTCCTTTGTAAATACCTGCTGAGCTACATGCGATGTTTGAAAAATATCGATCTCAAACTTGAATTTGACGATGATTTTGTCGGTTTGGAAATAGCAATACAAGCT
>JAZKIX010000213.1:0-6580 GCA_040384645.1 Pseudomonadota bacterium
TGGTGAAGCCGTGGCAGGACTATAAACAGGGCCTGCGGTACATGGGCTCGATACGTCCACCAATCAACTTGATGGCACGATAAATTAGCTCCAGCGCCTCGGCGCTACGGTGGCATTGATAACAGATGACACCCAGCATGTGCATGGTGTCCGGCTCATCTGGCTTGATCCGCAACACTTCGCGGTAGAGGATTTCGGCTTGCGCCAGATCGCCCTTGCATTGCTGCGCAAGTGCCAGTTGCATCAGGCTACGCCAGTCTGCTTGGGCTGCTATTTGTGGCGCGTCCGATGTCGATGTTGCAATCGCTATCGCACCACAACATTGCTTATAACGTTTACCGCTAAGGCAAGGACAAGTTTCATTTCGGGAAATTGGTCGCATACGGGAGGTAAAATAAATCCAGATGAAATAAACCTAATCAATGGTTTTTAACTATTTTTCAGGCAGGAATATACATCGCATGCGGCAGTTGCACAGCGACTTTTAGAGTTTCATTTCAGCAATTCAAAGCTAAACTAGTAGATCAACCAGTTGAATCCGTAGGGTACCGATAACGTTACAGCCCAATTGGTACGCGAGGTGAGCCACTTATCTTATCCAATCAATTCACATGGTTGATCTACTAGAATTTCCTCCTGTATTGACCTATTGTCAGTCGCGCTTTCATTTAATTGACGAAATTAAATGCCTTCACATTATTGCTTAGCTAGCTGAACTGCCGCCACTTCCCATATTGGCAATTTATCTCCTTCTTGAAATTATCTTTCGCCAAAAAAACCCTTATAATTGAAACGGTTACATCATTTCGGCGGTAGGCGCCCTTCAGCGCTCGATCCCGCCGTTTCTATTTATGGCTATCAAACACTTCCTGCAATTTTCCGATTTCTCGCTTACTGAATTCGAGTATGTGATCGAACGTGCCCGTCTCATCAAACGCAAGTTCAAAAATTACGAGCCGCATCATTCGCTCATTGACCGCACCTTGGTCATGGTGTTTGAAAAAAACTCAACCCGCACCCGTTTGTCGTTTGAAGCTGGCATGCACCAATTGGGTGGTGCGGCAATTTATCTCAACACACGTGATAGCCAATTGGGACGGGGCGAGCCAGTGGAAGACGCCGGACAAGTCATGTCGCGCATGTGCGACGTGATCATGATCCGCACCTTTGGACAAGATATCATCGAACGTTTCGCCGCACACTCGCGGGTGCCGGTGATCAATGGTTTGACCAATGAACACCATCCCTGCCAAGTATTGGCCGACGTATTTACCTTTATCGAGCATCGCGGCTCGATTGCAGACAAAACGGTGGCGTGGATCGGCGATGCCAACAATATGCTGTATTCGTGGTTGCAGGCGGCACAAGTGTTCGGTTTCCACGTCAATGTTTCAACTCCCAAGGGCTACGACATCGACCCCAAATTAGTCGCTGCCGATAACAATCGCTATACATTTTTCCCACATCCATCCGATGCCTGCGTCGGCGCGCATCTGGTCAATACCGATGTCTGGACCAGCATGGGTTACGAAGCGGAAAACGCAGCGCGCCTGAAAGCCTTCGACGGCTGGATCGTCGATCAAGCCAAGATGAGCCGCGCCGCGCCGGATGCCTTGTTCATGCACTGTCTGCCTGCCCATCGTGGCGAAGAAGTCGCAGCCGAAGTCATTGACGGGCCGCAATCGGTCGTGTGGGAAGAAGCGGAAAATCGCTTGCACGTACAAAAAGCGCTGCTGGAATATCTGGTTCTGGGACGCGTCGAATAAATGCCATAAATACAGGAGAAAAATCATGATCGATCATTCAGGCTTTACCGTATCCGATATTTCCCGCAGCAAAGCGTACTACAAGCTAGCGCTGGCGCCGATTGATTATTCCTTGCTAATGGAATTTCCAGCGGCCATCACAGGCACCACCGATGTAGCCGGTTTTGGCGAACCTGACAAACCCGATTTCTGGCTGTCACAAGCGACACCGGCAAAACCGGCGCACAGTCCCGCCTTGCATTTTGCTTTTGCCGCAGCCAACCGTGCGCAAGTCGATGCTTATTACACGGCGGCTATCGCCGCCGGTGGCCAAGACAACGGCGCGCCGGGCTTGCGTCCGCATTACCACCCCAATTATTATGGCGCTTTTGTGCTAGACCCGGACGGGCACAACATCGAAGTGGTCTGCCATCAGGCTGAATAATTCCGATTCAAATAGTAGAAAGCGAAACATGAGCGACATCAAGAAAGTAGATATCAAGAAAGTGGTTCTGGCCTACTCCGGCGGACTCGATACTTCCGTTATCCTGAAGTGGTTGCAAGACAATTACCAGTGCGAAATCGTCACCTTCACCGCCGATCTCGGCCAGGGTGAAGAGCTGGAACCGGCCCGTGCCAAAGCAATCAAGTTCGGCATCAAACCAGAAAATATCTACATCGACGATGTACGTGAAGAGTTTGTGCGCGATTTCGTCTTCCCGATGTTTCGCGCCAATACCGTGTACGAAGGTGAATATCTGCTCGGCACCTCGATTGCGCGCCCGCTGATCGCCAAGCGTTTGATCGAAATCGCCCGTGAAACCGGTGCCGATGCGATCTCTCACGGCGCCACCGGCAAGGGTAACGACCAGGTACGTTTTGAACTTGGCGCGTATGCACTGATGCCCAATGTGAAGATCATTGCACCGTGGCGCGAATGGGATTTACTGTCGCGTGAAAAATTGCTGCAATATGCAGAAGAAGCCGGCATCGCAGTCGACATGAAGCACAAAAACGGCGGCGCGCCCTACTCAATGGATGCCAACCTGCTGCACATCAGCTTCGAAGGCCGTCACCTGGAAAACCCCAGTTCGGAAGCCGAAGAAACCATGTGGCGCTGGACCGTCAGTCCAGAAGCGGCGCCGGATCAAGCTGAATACCTGGATATCGAATATGAAAAAGGCGATATCGTTGCCCTAAATGGCAAACGCCTGTCGCCGGCATCGGTGCTGGCTGAACTCAATCGCCTGGGCGGCAAGCATGGCATCGGCCGTCTTGATCTGGTCGAAAACCGCTACGTCGGCATGAAGTCGCGCGGCTGTTACGAAACCCCCGGCGGCACCATCATGCTGCGCGCCCACCGCGCCATCGAATCAATCACGCTGGACCGCGAAGTGGCGCATTTGAAGGACGACTTGATGCCGCGTTATGCTTCCATGATCTACAACGGCTACTGGTGGGCGCCGGAACGCGTCGCGCTGCAAACCCTGATCGATCATACGCAGGCGACTGTCAACGGCTGGGTTCGCATCAAACTGTACAAAGGCAATGTGATCGTGGTCTCGCGCGATTCCAAAACCGATTCGCTGTTCGACATGAAAATCTCGACTTTCGATGAAGATGGCGGCGCTTACAACCAAGCCGACGCCGGCGGTTTCATCAAGCTCAACGCCCTGCGCATGCGGATTGCAGCGATTGCGCGCGAAAAGCGCGGCAGTTAAACCTGTTGATTTGCCAATAAGTTGGCGATAAAAAAGCCCGTTCAACGCGGGCTTTTTTTAATCAATTATCTCTTCAACACACCCAGTCAATTTCTATTAAAGGATGCAATATGAGCACTCAATTCGATAACGTCGCCGTCGTCAAAAAATCCAATATTTACTTCGATGGCAAATGCGTTTCGCACACTGTCCTGTTAGCCGATGGCACTAAAAAAACAGTTGGCGTAATTTTCCCGTCGAGCCTGGTATTTAACACTGCCGCGCCAGAAATCATGGAAATCGTCGGCGGCAAATGCCAAGTCAAACTGGCTGGCGAATCCGAATGGACTACCTATAGCGCCGGCCAGCAATTTGAAGTCGCTGCCAATTCCAAGTTCGACATCGAGACGCTGGAAACACTCGACTACGTTTGCCATTTCGGTTGATTGTTCTGCCCCAAAGCTTTAAAAATACTGCCTGCAGTATCTTTAAAGCACCTATAAAAGCCTGCGGGTAAGGCATGTTTTTGGCGTATACCCCCATGTTTCTCGCCAAAGCATGATTGATGCATGCAAGTAACTGATGTAGCTGGTACGAACTAATACGCTGTTTTTAATGCTGCCCTTTAATGGAGTCGTTCGCCGTGAAAAAAAGCATTGCCATTGATATGGACGATACCATCGCCGATACATTGGATCGCCATTTAACTTGGTATAAAAATGAATTCGACATCGCTATTGCCAGAGAGTCAGTTCGCGGGAAAAAAATATACGATGTCGTGCCCAAAGAACATCTGGATAAAGTTCGCTCTTTTCCGCACCACCCTGATTTCTTCAGAAATTTAAATCCCATCGAACATTCGGTAGAAGTAATTTATGAATTATCGAAAGAATATGAGATTTATTTCGCCAGTGCAGCGATGGAATACCCCTCATCTTTTAATGCAAAATATGAATGGCTAAAGAAGCATTTCCCTTTTATCAATGAAATGAATTACATATTTTGTGGATTCAAAGGCATGTTGAATTGCGACTATCTCATCGATGATAGTGCCCGCCATATCGACGCCTTTAAGGGCAAGGGATTTCTGTTCACTGCGGAAAGCAATGTCCATGAATCTGCTTATCAGAGAATCAATAGCTGGCTGGAAGCCAAAGAAATGCTGGCTTAGACAGTCCACGCTCCGCCGACACTGTAGGGAGTATTTTTAAATCTGCACTAAATACCTGCGGCTGCGGCAGGATTTAAACCTATACCACCCATATTTTAGGCAATATAGAGCGGCTCCGGTTCCAGCTTGACGGCAAATCGCTGTTCCACATCGGCTTGAATCGCAGCCGCCAGTTGGGCAATCTCGGCACCGCTGGCGCCGCCCAGATTGGTCAAAACCAAGGCTTGTTTGGGATAAACACCAGCGCGGCCGAGAGTTTTACCTTTCCAGCCGCATTGGTCGATCAACCAGCCAGCGGCCAGTTTAAAACTGCCATCGTTTTGCGGATAACTAACTAAATTTGGAAACATCACCAGCAATTGTGCATGCTGCGCCGCCGCGATCACGGGATTTTTAAAAAAACTACCCGCGTTGCCGATCACGGCTGGGTCGGGCAATTTGCGCGAGCGGATGGCAATCACGGCGGCGCTAATTTCTTGCGGAGTCGGTGACTGCAAACCTTGCTGTTCGACAGCCTGCCGCAATTCTGCATAACGCAAATTCGCTTGCCAGTGTTTAGGCAAGGCGAAGCTGACGTCGAGGATGACTGCCCTGTCGCGCAAGGCATGTTTGAACACGCTGTCGCGGTAAGCGAATTGGCAGGCCGCTTTATCGAGGGTGAAAATTTCGCCAGTCTGCATATCGAATGCAGTCAAGCTATGGAAGCAATCCTGTAATTCGGCACCATAGGCGCCTATATTCTGGATCGGTGCCGCACCGACGCTGCCAGGAATCAGCGAGAGATTTTCCAGCCCGCCCCAGCCTTGCGACAAAGTCCATAAGACCAATTGATGCCACGATTCGCCAGCGGCGGCGCGAACAACCATGGCGCGCTCATCTTCACCGGTGCATTCGATGCCGCGGTTGCACATATGCAGCACCAGACCGGGGAAATCCGCCTGCAACAGGATATTGCTGCCGCCGCCGAGAATCAGTCTGGGCAAGCTGGCCAAGGTAGGATTTTGAGCCGCGCTGCACAAATCGGCCACGGAAAAAATCGGCAGATACGCATGCGCCCGAACATCGATACCGAAGGTATTGTGTTGGCGCAGGGAATGGTCAAATTGGAGTAAAGGCTCAACGGTCATAGCGCGCCGATTATAGTCGCAAGAAGCGGTAGTATTCTGGTTTTTTGTCCGCTAGAATGATTACATAATTAATCAATTGCCAAGGTTGCAATTGAACGCAGCGAGGAGTCTCAAGTCCCATCTCTTCACATTGATGTATCACGCAGATGCGTCTCATTTTTCATCTTTACCAGGAATAAACATGCCGTCGTTTGATGTCGTATCAGAAGCCAATATGGTTGAAGTAAAAAATGCCCTTGAACAATCGAATAAAGAAATTTCTACCCGTTTCGACTTCAAAGGCAGCGATGCCAGGGTTGAACAAAAAGAGCGCGATTTGACCGCTTTTGCCGATTCGGATTTTCAATTGAGCCAGGTGCGCGATGTATTGACCAATAAACTGGTCAAGCGCACAGTCGATGTCCGTTTTCTCGATATCGGCAAGATCGAAAAAATCGGCGGCGACAAAGTCAAGCAAGTCATCAAGATCAAGAATGGTATCGAAACCGAGGCCGCAAAAAAAATCGTGCGCGTCCTTAAAGATAGCAAGATGAAAGTGCAAGCCAGTATCCAGGGCGAATCGGTGCGGGTGACCGGCGCCAAACGAGACGATCTGCAAGCGGCCATGGCGCTCCTGCGCAAAGACGTGGCCGACTTGCCGCTCGAATTCAATAACTTTCGAGACTAATGGATTTGCCATGACACGCTATAAGTTTCCAGCACCGGCACCCGAATCGCCCCTCGCACACACTGGCGCAGACAGCAAGCGACAGCACCCGGCGGACGTGTACCCGACAGTACTGGAGACGCGTTTCCCGCATGTGCTGCATGCGGTCATGGCAATGTGGGGATATCAGG
>JAZKIX010000213.1:6590-11940 GCA_040384645.1 Pseudomonadota bacterium
TCGGTCGATAAACGCGGCGGGCGCAAGGGTTTCCCAGCCGATGCCTGGGATGAAATCAGCCTGTTACTATCGATGCATCAGGATATTTATCCCCTGCCGTCGTATTAACGATAGCATCTTACGATGCTTTTTTACTAATTAAATTGGATTCACTTCATGCGCCTGACTTTCTTGGCAAGCCTTTTGTTGTCCTGTTTTACCGGTTTTGCCAGCAATATCGCCAGCGCAGCCGATGTCGGTGTGGTGGGACTGTTTCCCGGTAAAGCTTTATTGGTGATCGACGGCGGCAATCCCAAGACATATGCGGTCGGCAGCACCATTGCCAGCGGCATCAAATTGGTGGCGGCGGACGATTCGACCGCCACCATCGAAATTGGTGGCAAACGCCAGGTTCTTACTATCGGCCAGACCGTTAGCAGGTCAATCCCGACTGGCGCGGCTACCGTGACACTCAGGGCAGATGGCCGCGGCCATTTTTCGGCGGATGGCCAAATCAACGGTGGCAACATGCATTTTCTGGTCGATACCGGCGCCACTTTGATCGCTTTTTCTGCCGCCGACGCCACACGCCTAGGTATCAACTACAAGAAAGGCTCGCTCGGTTACGTCAGTACTGCCAACGGCACGGCGCCAGCATACAAAGTGGTTTTGAATACGATCAAAATTGGCGATATCGAATTGAATCAAGTTGAAGCGCTGGTACAAGAAGCCGGCTTGCCATTTGCGTTACTCGGCATGTCGTTCCTGAACCGCACGGATATGCGGCGCGAAGGCGATTTGATGGTGTTGACCAAACGGTATTGACGCAATAAATTTTGAATTACCCGTCTGATATTTGGCGAGCCGGTACCCGGGATAAAGCGAATATTGGCAGCGCGTTTGCAATCCAGCAGGGCCTTTGTAGGTTGGGCCTCAGCTTCATTTACCGGCGCTGGCTATGGGGTTCAAGCCCAACCTACAGTAAATTTTTTCCTGGCTTGTTTCGACATTGGTTTGAGCTGGAGATGCTGTTTTTCGTGCTTTTCGTGGGGCACGAAAAAAAAGTGCGGTCAGTTTTGGCATTCCTGCATTCCAAAGCCGCCTCGTGATACTTCATCGGAGAATGTAATAATGTTAGAACTGACTTCATTTTTTCTGACCGCAATGTTAGGCATGGCCTTTCCTCCAAACTGCAACTGCAAACATGACCAGGCCAGCTAAAGAAACCAACATCAATACCGGGTACAACACGAGTAAGTCAATCCGGATATTACATTCGCCGGAACAGAGGATGCGAAGTTTCATTCCGTACTCGTAAGGAAAATATGCAAGCCAAAGAAGCCCCGCAGTCAGGACGAGGCGACTTTTCGATATTGCGAACAAAACGGTAAACAGCACGGCTGGCGCAAGCGCCAGAAACGGATGTTCAATGAGTACCGTCATTGTGCGGAGAATGTCCATACCGATGCCTAACGAAGAGTTAACCGGCGACTTGCACCAGAAGCGCGCTCAGCGCGCGGACGCAGCAAGGCGTCCGTGTTGGAGGACAAGTTAGACGTCATTGGCTGCGGCTCCGCTGTTCAGAAGCTATTCGTTCACGGGCCTGGGCCAGCGCTCCCGGGCCCCAGACGTCAACGTGACTACTCTCCTCATAGTATTTGTCCACGAACAGAATTGAGAAGTCTCGCGCCGTCAGTAGATCACCACGGTCTGCGGCGATGCGAGAGTTTCTAAACCATAGGTCTAGCACTGCGACTTCGAACGTTGGTGAGAGATTGGAGATCGCCTTAACCTTCTTCCGCCACTCTGCAAGGTCGGCCCGTATGGTCTGCGCAATCCAGTTTGCCGTCTCGCTTGAGAGCCCCTCGACTGTGTCAACGACAAGCAGCTCCACGAAAAGGAACATTGGGTCCTTGCCATAGCGGGGGTGGCTGAGGATGTCACTATTGTCCATGACGTCTAACGTAGAAGTGAGGGGCGGCCGGAGCGAAGCGTAGGGAACCACAAGCGCAGCTTGTGGCCGTCCCTCTCGACTGCCATGTTAGATGCATTGCCCATCCGCCCCCCCTAAAAGTAAGTGTCTTTGAAGTCAAAACGCTTTGGCTGATCTGGAAGGTTGGCACCAGTTTCGCCGGTATGCATCTTTCTCTTCTGCTTGGATACGATACTGGCGGAAATGATCTTCATCTTTTGATGAGAGGCACGAATTTGAAAAACATCCAGAACATCGCACCAATGCCTACAAGCCAGATCGATACCGAGGCAGCGAACGAAATATCGCGTACCAGTGAAGCCAGCACTATCCCCAGAAATAAAGGTGTCAGGGCGAGCATTGACTTCCCATAAGGCACACCGATTTGGCTCCCGCAGACAGTGCATGTGGCCGGAAGCGCCGGTCCAAGCCATGAGCGGCGTAAGGTCGATATGCCTGGTTTGTTACAGTGCGGACAAAGATACATAAACAGTTCCTTGAAGCGTCTAACGTAGAAGTGAGTGGCAGCCGAATCGAAGCGTAGGCAACCAAAAGCGCAGCTTTTGGCGGTCCCGCTCGACTGCCGGGTTAGGCGACCCGCGCGGGCTACTATACTTCGAGCGCTCTATATACAACATCTTCGCCCTCCATCTTCACTGCTTTACAGCGTTGTACTGGTGTTGACTGCTGCCCTGCTTGCCGTGCCACCCATTCATAAAACTTGGTCAATCAACCAGACGCAGCCAAGCATAAGAAATGGGAAAGTGACCAAACTAAGAACGCCGCTCAGAAGCAAGATGATACTGGTTTGACTTCCTTCATTAATCATATCTTCTTGATACTTCCAAGGTTTGAGCCGAGAGCGGAACATCACGCGTGACAGCAACTGATACCAGGCTATCCACGATGAGATGAGACAGACAATCGCCAAGAAAATTTTCAATGGGGTTCCGATGGCAATAGCCGCCTAACTTTAATTAGGCGCATAAAAGCTGGGGTCAGTTCTAACATTACTGCATTCCAAAGCCTCCTCGCGAAACCTGATCGGTGAATGCAGGAATGGCAAGGCAGTAAGTTGTAAACCGTAGGGCGCTAATAGCGAAGCGTATTGCGCCGCATGGAATGTCGCCACATACTGCAATAGATGATGCCATTGCCTGTTTAAAGGAGGGAAAATCCATAAATATCGCATTTAGAGAACTTTACGGCTTTCCACAACTTGTTTGAACGGCTCGCTTGCAAGCGCCCTTTTCTTTTTTACGGCAGACCAAACAGCTACTTAGCTATTGCTGTTCTTCAACCGACGTTGCTTGACCGATTCAGCCAAACCTTCCAGCACGGCCAGACTTTCTTCCCAATTGATGCAACCGTCGGTGACCGATTGACCGTAGGTCAGCTCTTTGCCTGGCACCAGATCCTGGCGGCCAGCCACCAGATGCGATTCAACCATGACACCGACGATGCGGGTATCGCCACCGGCCACTTGACTCGCGATATCGGCGCAGACCGGGATTTGGTTTTCAGGTTTCTTGGAACTGTTGGCATGCGAGGCGTCGATCATCAGACGTGCTGCCAGACCGAGTTTGGCGATATCCTTGCATGCTTCGTCTACGCTGGCAGCATCGTAGTTTGGTGCTTTACCGCCGCGCAGGATGATGTGGCAATCTTCATTGCCGTTGGTCGACACAATGGCGGAATGCCCGCCTTTAGTTACGGACAGGAAGTGATGCGATTGAGAAGCCGCCTTGATGGCCTCGGCTGCGATCTTGATATTGCCGTCGGTGCCGTTCTTGAAGCCGACCGGGCAAGACAGGCCGGATGCCAGTTCACGGTGGATTTGCGATTCGGTGGTGCGGGCGCCGATAGCGCCCCAGCTGATCAGGTCGGCCACGTATTGCGGACTGATGACGTCGAGGAATTCTGTACCGGCAGGCAGGCCAAGTTCATTGATATTGAGAAGTAGTTCACGTGCCATGCGCAAGCCGTCGTTGATGCGGAAGCTATTGTCCATGTACGGATCGTTGATCAAACCTTTCCAGCCGACCGTGGTGCGCGGTTTTTCGAAATAGACCCGCATCACGATCTCCAGCTCGCCGGCAAAACGGGCGCGCTCTTTGACCAAGCGATTGGCGTATTCCATTGCTGCTTTGGTGTCGTGGATTGAGCAAGGTCCGATCACGACCATTAAGCGGTCGTCCTGGCCGTGCAAAATGCGGTGCAAGGCGATACGCGCGTCGGCTGCGGTGGTGGCAGCCTTGTCTGAACAACCGAATTCGCGGATCAGGTGGGATGGTGGAGTTAATTCTTTCATTTCTCGTATCCGTAAATCATCTGTGCGCGGCATGGTTCTCTCCTGAATAAAAAATTGATAAAAAAAACCGCCATCGCTGGCGGTTTTTAGGAATTTGGTCTGGTTTCGTATTTTTTGCTTTTACGTAAACTTACCGCTTCTCCACCGCCGTTGGGCTGGAATAGCTAAAGTAAAAGTAAAAGCTAAAATGCGATGGAAACATTTCGAAACCCCAATTAAGTTCGGTCGACTATAACAAGGAGCCTAGCGCTTGGCAAGCGCTTTGTTTTCGGCTCTGAATTTCAATTGCGATATTGGTTTTGCTTAACAACAATCACGCTGTCCCGCCTACTGTCACGCCGTCAATCCGCAAAGTTGGCTGTCCGACGCCGACCGGGACGCTCTGGCCTTCTTTGCCGCAGACGCCGACGCCGGAATCGAGCCGCATGTCGTTGCCGATCATGGAAACGCGATTCAATACGTCCGGACCGTTGCCGATCAGGGTGGCGCCTTTGACTGGATAGGTCACTTTGCCGTCCTCGATCATATAGGCTTCACTGGCCGAAAACACGAATTTGCCGTTGGTGATATCGACCTGACCGCCGCCGAAATTGACTGCATACAAACCATTCTTGACTGAAGCCAGAATTTCGGCCGGGTCTTTGTCGCCGGCCAACATATAGGTATTGGTCATGCGTGGCATTGGCAGATGGGCGAAGGATTCGCGCCGGGCGTTGCCGGTCACGGGCATCTTCATCAGGCGCGCATTCATGGTGTCCTGGATGTAGCCTTTCAAGATGCCGTCTTCGATCAGGGTGGTGCACTGGGTCGGATTACCTTCGTCGTCGATATTGAGCGAACCGCGGCGGTCGGCGATGGTGCCGTCATCCACTACGGTGACGCCCTTGGCCGCGACGCGCTGGCCGATCCGACCAGAAAATGCGCTGGAACCCTTACGGTTGAAATCGCCTTCCAGCCCGTGACCAATCGCTTCGTGCAATAGCACGCCGGGCCAGCCCGGTCCGAGCACAATGGTCATCGGGCCAGCCGGCGCCGGACGTGCATCCAGATTGACCACAGCTGATTTGACTGCATCGGTGGCGTATTGG
>JAZKIX010000214.1:0-4194 GCA_040384645.1 Pseudomonadota bacterium
CCGTTGTCGCCATGTTCGCCAGCTCCGCTTTCGCAGCTGGTTCAGAATCCAAAGTGAACGCGCAAGACCTGAACCAAAACCAAGCTGGTTTGTTAAACAAGCAAAGCATGGATCTGGGCAATGCCAAAAACGGCGGCAAGTCAAACGTGACAGTCAAAGGCGTGACGCAAAACCAGGCTGGCCTGTTAAATGACCAACAACTGTCGATCGGCAATGCCACCGGCAAGGGCAGCGAATCAAAGGTTAATGCATCGAACATCAAGCAAAACCAAGCTGGTCTGCTGAACAAGCAAAAAATGGCGATCGGCGATGCAAAAGACGGCGGCAAATCAAACGTTACAGCCAAAGACATCACCCAAAACCAAGCTGGCTTGTTGAACGATCAAAAGATGGAACTCGGTAACGCCAGCGGCAAGGGCAGCGAATCGAAAGTCAATGCTTCGAATATCAAGCAAAACCAAGCTGGTCTGTTGAACAAGCAAGCGATGGCAGTAGGCAATGCAGCGAACGGTGGCAAGTCCAATGTGACCATCAAGAACGCAACGCAAAACCAAGCCGGTTTGTTAAATGACCAAAAAATGAATGTCGGTAATGCTGAGTAATTTTGTAGCGGCTCTGTTGGGTCAACGCTGGTAATACAGCAGCGGTGCTAAGGCAGTAATACGAAAACGGGAGTACAGGCTTTTTTCCTGCACTCCCGTTTTTCATTTTAGGGTGGCACGCATTGGCCATATCGGCTGTGGGCGCCGTTGTGTTTCTTCTACGTCAATGCGCCGCGCATGGTGTATCGTTCCGTCCTCGAAAACCTCTCAAAATCGGATCGAGAACGTACATGATTTCCACAAAATCAGAAGATACAAATTCAAATTGGGCAACTAGTTCGAACCAAGGCAAAACCGCGTTTCCGTTCCGAACCCTGATGGTGCAAGGCACCACTTCAGACGCTGGCAAAAGCACCGTGGTCGCGGCGCTGTGCCGCTTGCTGGCGCGCCGTGGCATAAAGGTTGTGCCCTTCAAGCCGCAGAATATGGCTTTGAATAGTGCCGTGACCAGCGACGGCGGCGAGATCGGCCGGGCGCAGGCTTTGCAAGCGCAAGCGGCGGGACTGGCGCCGCACACCGACATGAATCCGGTGCTATTGAAACCCTCCAGCGATACCGGCGCCCAAGTCATCATCCACGGCAAGGTACGCGCCGACATGAATGCGCGCGACTACCATCAATACAAAACCATTGCGATGGCGGCTGTGCTGGAATCGCATCAGCGTTTGCTGGCGCAATACGATGCCGTGATTGTCGAAGGCGCCGGTAGCCCGGCCGAAATCAACTTGCGCGACCGCGACATCGCTAATATGGGTTTCGCCGAAGCGGTCGATTGCCCCGTGATTTTGGTGGCCGATATCGACCGTGGCGGCGTATTCGCCCATTTTGTCGGCACGCTGGCATGCCTGTCGCAAAGCGAGCGCGACCGCATCGTCGGCTTTGTCATCAACCGCTTTCGCGGCGATATCAGCTTATTGGAACCGGGTCTGGATTGGCTGGAAAAAGAAACCGGCAAGCCGGTGTTGGCTGTTTTACCGTATTTGCATGGCCTGTTTCTCGACGCTGAAGATGCAATACAGATCAGCCAGGCCAAAGGCGGAAAATTCCGCATCGCGGTGCCGGTATTGCCACGTATCAGCAACCATACCGACTTCGACGCCCTGCGTGCACATCCCGACGTCGACCTTATTTTTGTCGCACCTGGGCTAGAGGTTCCTGCGGCCGACTTGATCATCCTGCCCGGCAGTAAAAACACCCGCGCCGATCTGGATTGGCTCAAATCGCAAGGCTGGGATACCGCCTTGAAAAAGCACTTACGCTATGGCGGCAAGGTTCTTGGGATTTGCGGCGGTTATCAAATGCTCGGTCACAGCGTGGCCGATCCGCATGGCGTGGAAGGCGCGCCAGGCATAACTGCAGCGCTGGGCTTGCTCGATATTGACACCACGCTGACGCAAGATAAAAAATTGGCGCAAGTAACGGGCCGCTTTGCTTTCGACGATGCGGCGGTGACAGGATATGAAATCCACATGGGGCAGTCGCAAGGTGCAGCCTTGGACAATCCGGTTTTTATCATCGATGGTCGGCCTGAAGGAGCGCGTTCGGATGATGCCCAAGTCATGGGCACGTATCTGCACGGGCTGTTTGATACGCCGGATGCTTGTGCGGCACTACTAGATTGGGCTGGTATGAAAAGCGAGAAAAAAGTGGATTTGCCTGCATTACGGGAGCAAAGTCTGGATCGGATTGCGGATGCGGCAGAGAGCTTGCTGGACGCCATCATGAAGTTGGGCTGGGCTTAAAAGTGCTTACTGCTACAGGCGTCAAGGACTTGCCGGCAAAACAATCGGTTTTCGATTCGGCCGCGCTGTATGCGACACGCGTGCCCGATCACACTCATTGCTTTGCAGCCGGTCAATCAGACCTTACGGCAACTACCACTATCGGCCTCAGCCGTCATGGTTGTGCTGTTGGTCCACTAATAGGTTGAGAGTTGCAGGTAACAGTAGTCGGGATTAGCCTGCCTTTTTCGACCGCCTATAACAAGAGCAAACCCAAAATGCCGGGCGGTACGACCGGCGGCGACAATCCAGTAACAGCGATTAGTGGCCCGATCACTGTGTTGTTGCGATGGATAACACGTTTGGTAAATTGGTAGTTGAACGCCTTGCCACTTGCGATCATCCCTATCGGTGTTTCCAGCAGTTGCACTGTGTTGTCGGTGACGGTGGCGCCATTGGTGTAGATGAGTCTGACCGCGTTGTAGTTGGTTGGGCTTTTAAAGTATGCGTTGATTGTATTGCCGCTAACTTGGACAGAGTCGACATTGTTGGCTGGACTGCCGATCACATAGATACCTGATGTGACCGCATAGTTAAGCGAGTCTTTGGCCATATCGATGGTGTTATTCAATATTTTGATTGAGCGAGCTTTAATCAGCGGTTGGTCAAAGGTTCTGACCAAGATGCCGAGGGTCATGTTCGTCATCGTATTGTTGTTGATCGTGACGTAACTGGCCTCCGACCGAATGCCGTAATTGGATAACTTGGCACTCCCGTCCTGGGCGAAAGAACCTGTCGGGATGACGCCATTAATGATGTTATCGGCGATCAGGACGGGCGCAGTCGATGCCGGATAAGTAATTGGCGCCGCCAAAGCGTAGTGTTCTTCAGAGAAATTGGTCGTGGAATTTCCAGAGATCGTAATACCATAGGCGACACCATATACAAATCCATCCATCGGGCGCTTGGTCACAAGTGAACCGATCTTGGCCGATCCTGAATAACCGGTCGCAACATTATTGAGGATGCTTACATTGCGGCACAGGCCGTTGGCATTGTCATGCATCCAGATATATACCGCCGGTGCGGTGCTGCCTTGGGAATCATCGTGGCCTCGCGGCGATAGAAACGTATTGTCGCTAATCTGAAAACCGTTGACCCCTTGCGCGCCAATCGTATTACCGAAGCCGGAAAAAACGTTATCGCGGATCGCCGCGGTTTCGAAATTAGCACCCCCGGTTCCTTGCAGGAAAAGCCCATTTTGATAGACCTGGGTCGCTGGCGCGTGCGTGCTACTGAATTTTAGTCCGCTGATGCTGAAGTTGTGATTCTTGGCGTAAGCCCAGACATACAATAAGGTAGAAGAATTACTGACACTGGTGGTGATGTGGCTCGATTCCCCATCGCCATAAATGGTGATGTTGTCGAGTCCGCCGCCATTGAGTGACAGCATATGGTTATTTGCGTCCATTTTGTCGCACCGATAAATGCCGGGTGGAATGTAGAGGCTTTTTTTCTGCGTTGCCACAGCGGCAAGTGCGCGATTGATCGCATCGGTATCGTCTGCAATCCCATTCCCGATTGCACCGAAATCTTTCACATTCAGATCTGCCAAATTGGCCATTGCACCATAGGCGGTAGGCATCCCGAAAAATACTGTGCTGAGGATCAACCATGCCAAAATAGCGCGCCAATTTTTTTCTAAGTCAATATTCATTCAATGCCCTTTCGCCAAACCATCGATTTTCAATCACCTGTAGGTACCGGCAGGTACTGAAATGTAACCTGGCAGCGCAACCAACACCTATTTTGGTCAAGGTCAATCTATATTCCATTATGGCATTGCCCGAAAGAATGGCGATCAAGCCATA
>JAZKIX010000215.1:0-4555 GCA_040384645.1 Pseudomonadota bacterium
TGGAATGATACGGCTCTTCCATATTTCTAACACCGTCCCTGCTCCAGTCGACAAAGGGATACACCTTTTGTAGCCCGGCTTTATGCATGCGCGCTGTCAGCGCCTCCTGTACCGAAGCGCTGTTCCACGCCCAGCGATACCATCCATGAGGATCAGTAGTGGCATTGATGCTGGAAGAATTGACGTAATCGCTCCAGGCTTGCTGATCGTCGGTAATCAGATTCGGCCCGTTTGCCGCCGTCGAGGAATACATCGGATAAGGGATCGGCTCGTTGGCGTAAGCGGTAAACAACACCTGTAATTTGTTATCACCCATCGCAGTGCGGGCATAGTCGCGCGTGTTTTCCAGCAGGGCCGCACGTTGGGCAAACCACCAGGTGTAATACGGCTGGCGTGCGGCCTCGTTGTTTTGCAATTGCGCCAGCGTGCGGGTGTTGCCTGGATTGGCGGCGTTATACCGGGCAATTGTTTCAGGCGCGAAACTGATTGGCAATTTGGTCTGGCGGGTACGGAACCAAAGTCCGGCAAAATTAGCGCTGCCCTTGTATTTACCTAAAATCGTGTCGATCAAATGATGTAGATCGGTACGAGTGTCGGGATCGGTCACATCCGTCGCCAGATTTTCGGTCCACCAGGTACCGGAATAATTATGTTTAAAACTGACAGTGTCACTTGCGTCCATGCCCGGTCCATAGATGCCGTCAAATAGCTTTTTGGGCCGATGCTGATACCCGAGGCTGAAGTAATTGCCTGGCGTCTTGTCGCAGGTTTGGCCGTTCATACAATTCATCCCTTGCGATCCACCGTATTCCAAATACGGTAGCAGGTACAGATTGCGGCTGCTTGCAGCGCTGACGATGTCGGCCCATATATTGAACAGTGGGGGCTGCGCATTCGAAATCCAGTTTGGGTTCCCACTGTCGAACCCTTGGTTGAAACCGAATTCCATCAGGTCTTTGCCGACCGTATTAAAGCCAAGTGCTTTGCCCAAATCCATTTTGAAACCATACCAATCGATGACATTAGTGACGCCGCGCTTGGCTGGATCGCTACTGCCGATCGCTTCGTCTGCCATTTCTTCACGCCAGAAGGTATGCCGTCTGGGCAAGTTGCCGGGATAGTTGATGGCTGCGGGCAGACTGGCGCTATTGGTGACTTTATAGAGCCTGATTTTGCCAACTGCAGCACCTTTGGAAAAGGGATCGTTGATTTCACGCGTCTGGAATACGGTGACATCGAATCCGCCGGCCGGCAGCATCGAACGATCCGCACAATTGGCGTAGCGCTGGACCTTGGCGTTGAATCGTTCGTGCAAGAAAAATAAGCTGCGATGGTGCTTCCAGCTTTGACTTTGCGGATAATTGAGCGATTCCAGCGGTCCGGTCGAATAGGCGCGGCGCGCATCGCCAATCGCCTTGCCGGTCGAAAAGCCACGGATGAAATCGGCACCGCGATTGGCAATAAACATGGAGCGCGACTGGTCGTCAGGATATTCGATATCCAGTACATAGGCTTGCTTTGCTACCAAGCCTTTGCCGGCACCGACCCGATAGGTGAAATAACGCGCTTGCGGTCCCGGCGGCAAAGTACGTGCGCCCTGCTGTAACAAAGTTTGCACCGTGCTGACGCCGAGCGGCAATTGTTGGTCCGGCAGGGTCGTTGCGGTATCGATGGTCTGTATCAGTTCTAGGGCACCGAACGGTTGGTCGTCAAACGCCAGCGGCGCCAGTGCTGTGCCAGCCGCCACAGGATTGGGAGTGATGGATTGCGACGCGCTGACCACGCTGCCGCCGTTGCTATTGATTGCTTTGACATTCCACGAATAAGTCACGCCCGACGTCAAGGCGGTCGCTGGCGTGACGGAACAAGTCCCGCTGCCCGAGGCGCAACCCAGTTCAGTCGCTGAAAATGTTACCGCCAGCCATGCCGACGAGCCGACACCGACCCACAACAAATAAGAGGTAGCGCCGGCAGAAGCATGCCAGCTATAAGTCGGGTTGACCGTGGCAACCGAGCCGCCCGGTGACAAGCTTGCAGGGGTTGCCGGTACCGACGCCGAGGATGCGCTATCGCCCAGCAACATCATCCATATGCTGACAGGAAAACTATTCTTTTTCAGACTCTTGGAAATGTCTGGCAACGCCGCCGTATCAACGGCAATCGCGTCAGTCGCGATGGCGGCCGGCACGCGTGAAGCAGGCATCTCGGGTGCCGCCGAGGCCAACGTAATCACAGACATACTGAGCAAGCTTAGGAACACGCAAACACGCTGTGTCAACGTCGTTGATTTCATACTCGGCCTCCAAAAGGGTGTAAAAATTCGCTACTTTTAGTGCAAGTCGTGCAGACGCATCGCATCCGAACAACTCACTTGCTACCTGATTACAGTGCAAAAGGATGATGTCGACGGGTCGAAGGCGAGTATTGCAGCACGTGGCATGCGCGCCACCAGACTTTTAAAAGATGAGGGTCAAGCGTATTGCTTCGCGAAATCGCCTGAAGAAATTTCAAAAATAGCATTAAGCAACAAGGACAGAGCACTGGCGAGCCATTTTACGAAGCGCTACCGCTCACCTTTTGACATCGCAGTTTGCGCTCGGCCGCCGCATGAAAGCGAGAGGAAATTATGTGGATCAATAAGCCACTGATTTTAAAAGCATTTATTTAAATATTTCTGAATTTTTTCTGAATTCTCCTTCCTTACCAAACGCTGTCTGGTGACACAGCAGCCTGGAAATGGCCGTCAAAGCTGCCAAAGATTGCCTGGTTTTTAGTCCACGGTCACCAACAAAAATGGATGGCAATGCTGCTTACCAGCTAGTTACATCGCGCTGAGCAGGTAATTTCCCATTGAGTTTCCCATGGCCGTCGATCAGTTGTCGCAACAAATTGACCCCATGCAAAAAGCGCTTGCGCGGCACTGCAATTGCCGCTTAGGATCAAACTTCACTTCGCTAAGGGGAACAAAATGTCAAACATTTTTGGTACATCCGCACTCGCCGTCCTTGTTGTTTTTGCCGCCAATATCGGCCACGTGCAAGCAGGCGAACAGGCGACTAAAGAAGAAGCGATAGCGATGGTCAAAAAGGGCGTTGCTTTCATCAAGAGCAATGGCAAAGACAAGGGCTACGCCGAAGTGACAAATAAGCAGGGGCAATTCAATGTCAGCGATCTTTACCTGACCGTGTATGGATTGGATGGCACAGTTCGGGCACATGGCGCCAATGAAAAAATGGTGGGCAAGAACCTGATCGAACTCAAGGACGTTGACGGCAAAGCATTCGTCAAGGAACGGGTCGAGATGGCAAAGCAAAAGGATTCGTTCTGGCAAGACTACAAATTCACCAATCCCACTACAAAAAAAATTGAGCCTAAAAGCATGTATTGCGAAAAGCTAGAGGATTTCGTTGTCTGTGGCGGGATTTACAAATAGCCCTGCATGATTTTCAAATTAAAAGCCGCGCCCGATCACGGTTTTCGCCCAGCAACGCTGGTAAGTACCCTGTTGTACTGTTCTGTATACGGATTTACGCAATCGGCCTGATGTAAAAATGCACTATTTGCATCAGGCGGAATTTTTTGCGCATCCTGAAGGAAGAAAATGAAGCTGCAAAAAAAATTGATGGTCGTGCCGGTTTTCATCCTCACGATGCAGGCGCTGTCCTTTGGGGCGCTGTTGTGGGTGTTTCAAAGTTACAAGACGCAAAGCCAGGCCCGCCATGAAGAATTGTTGGCCAATTTTTCCAGTATTTCCGAAGTGCACGTCAAGCTGGCGCAACAACATGCCGGCCTGTACCGGACGGTGGCGATCAGCGGCTCACTCGATGAAAAAGCGCTCAAGCAATTGCGCGACCAGCGCATGCAGTTGTTATCGAGTCTGTCGAACAGTGTCGATAAACAGAGTCAGGCAGACTCCGACGAAAAAATCAAAAAGATCGCCCGCTATTTCACTGACGCAGCCCTGCAATACAATAAATCGGCCGATATGGCGATCGATATGTCCACCATCGATCCCAATACCGGTATCGCCGCGATGCAAACGGCCGACGCCAATTTTGCGGAAATGGATAAAACCCTGTCCAGCATCATTGCCCTGATCAAGCTGGACGCGGCGGAGGACATCAAGAAATTTGAATCCAGCACCGAACAACAGCGACTCCGGGTTGGGATGCTGGCGCTGTTATCCGGGATTCTCTCGATCGGCTTTGCCTGGATCATCCAACGGCGCGTGGTCAGCGATCTGGGCGTCAGCGCGCAAGCGACCCGTGCCATCGCATCGGGTCACCTCAACATTAAACTGGAAAGCCAACGCGCCGACGAATTGGGCGATATGGTGCGTTCGCTGGGATCAATGGTGAAGCATCTGCATGGCACGATTGAACTGGTGCAGCAAACCGCGTCCACCATCGCCAGCGAATCGGACGAAATCGCGCAAGACAATAAGGAGTTGAAAACCCGCACCGAGGAACAAGCGATCTCGCTCGAAGAAACCGCCGATGCGATGAAAAAAATCACCGGCACCGTCAAACAAAATGCGGACAACGCTTACCAGGCC
>JAZKIX010000215.1:4565-15598 GCA_040384645.1 Pseudomonadota bacterium
CCTTGGCTATCGAGTAGCCGTATCCGTATCCGATTCCCTTCCAGTTGTCGGCGAGGATCCTCGGAATTCCGTACTCGGTGGTCCTGATGGTCACCGAAGGGGTCGATCCCTTGGCTTTGGCGGCCTGCGCCTCCGAGGTTGCAGTCAAAGGCGGGACCGCGGTCTCGCAAGTGGTGGCCACCATGAACTCGATCAACGCCTCGGCTAAAAAAATCGTCGATATCATCAGCGTCATCGACAGCATTGCTTTTCAAACCAATATCCTGGCACTCAATGCCGCCGTAGAAGCGGCCCGCGCCGGTGAGCAGGGACGCGGTTTTGCTGTGGTGGCGGCCGAAGTACGTGGGCTGGCGCAGCGTTCGGCTGCGGCAGCCAAAGAAATTAAGTTCCTGATCGGCGATTCGGTCGAAAAAGTCAATCTTGGCAGCCACCTGGTGGATCAAGCCGGATCGACCATGAACGAAATCGTCGCAAGTGTAAAACACGTTACCGATATCCTTGGTGAAATTGCCACCGCCAGCGACCAGCAACGGGTTGGCATCGAACAAATCAACCAATCCATCGGACAGATCGATCAGACAACCCAGCAAAATCGTACCTTGGTCGAGCAAACCGCCGGCGCCGCAATTTCTCTACAAAGCCGTGCCACGGCGCTGACCAAAGCGATTGGCATGTTCAAACTCGATCAGCGTGTCTTGCCGCGTAAACTACTCACGGTACGGGCTGATCTAAGCCTGGAAAAAGGCCAGGTACTGGAAGCGCAAACGATTGATATTTCCACCACTGGCATCGGACTTTTGACCTCTAAAAAATTGGCAAAAAACCAGCAATGCGGCATCGTGTTCGAACTGCCGCTGCAACAGGGCAATCACCGCATCACGGCCAGCGCGCTGATTATTTATTGCGAAAAAAGCACTGATGGCCGTTATAAAGCCGGTCTGGAATTCATCGATATGGATGGTGCGCTGGCCGCTGAGATTGGCCAATATGCCGATGCTTGATAGCGGCCGGACTATGTCGATTTGAGCAAAGGGCAAGAGAATAAGTAACTTTGCTAATGCCTGAGCCGATTGAGCTGGGCAGCAACTGCCCTCGATTGACCACCCGCGTCAGCAAAACCGTACACCTGCCCACAACAATTGCAGCAATTTTTGATCGGGCACCAGCTTAGGCTGCCGGGCGTTGCAGTACCATCTGGCTCAAATAAAACGCGGTCGCCATCAAGATTGCCGCCCCCATCCAATAGGGTGAACTGGGCACCACATAGTCATACATCACTCCGGCCCAAAGCGGCCCGAATACGCACATGGCGCTGGTGAGTGCGGTGTTGACGCCCATCAAAACGCCTTGTTCACGCGGCTCTACATACGACGACATGAGCGAACCCAAGGTCGGGAACAAGAAACCGGCAGCCACGGTACGAACCGCCACCACGCCATACAACCAGCCGAATTGCGGCACGATGTAGGTAGCCAGCGAAGCCAGCGCCAGCAGGTAAAGGCATAGGGTGCCAAATTTTTGCTGGCCAAAACGTTCTATCAAGCCAGGCAACACTTTTTGCATCCCGACCAACGCTAAACCAGCCAACGCAACCATGCTGCCAATTTGCCACGGTTCGGCCTTGAATTTGTCCAGCAAAAACAGCGACTCGGTACTGTTGAAACCATTGAAAACAAAATTGAACAGGCACAACACCAACAGGAGTTGCCCAAGCGCAGGTCGCCGTACGATGAGCCAGATGGAACGGAATGGGTTCAGATCGGCGGCGCGCAAGGCAGCCTTGCTGCGCCGCTCGGACGGTAACGATTCAGGCAAGATAAAGATACTCATCAAGGCTGCCCCCAGCGACAAAGCTGCCGCAAAATAAGCCGGCGCGGCCAGATTAATTTGCCCTAAAGCAGCACCCAACGCTGGGCCGATAACCAGGCCTAGCCCCCAGGCGATGCCAAATAAGGAGAAATTGCGGGAGCGCGTTTCCGGGGTCGACACGTCTGAAATATAGGCTGCTGCAACCGATTGATTGCCCGCCGTAATACCATCGATTAGCCGCGATAACAACAATACCCAGAGCGCGCCGCCTATTCCAAACAAGACATAACCGAGCGCTGAACCGAACAAGCTGATAACCAGCACCGGCCGCCGGCCATAGATATCGCCCAACTTGCCCATCAAGGGTGCGGCAAAAAACTGCGCACAAGAATATAAGGCAGTAAGAATCGTCAGCATCAAGGCATTGTTACTATATTGCCGGACGATAAAAGCCGCTACCGGCCACAAAATACTGATACCGATCACATCCAGTAACAGAATGAAGAAAACAAGCCGCAGCGCGGTACGGGTCTGGGTCACAGTGATCGACATGGCGAGTATTAGAGGATTCCATTAAGCTGCGAGCTTGCAAGTTTAGCATGTACACACCGCTTATTTAAACTTGGAAACTGAGACGCATCGGGATCTTGGCACGGGCTAAAATAGTGCTCCCAGCCTTTTTAATACTACCACCAGTATTAATTTAGAGCCAATAAAATCGTGCGGATATGGCATTGTTTTGCCATATACTCCCGTTTATTCTTACTATTTCAATATTCCCGCATGCAAATTCCCATCATTGTCCAAACCGTCGGCTTGCTGACGCTGTCTAATATATTCATGACCATCGCCTGGTATGGTCACTTAAAAAACTTTTCCGGCAAAGCGTGGTGGATCGCTGCCTTGGCGAGTTGGGGTATTGCCCTGTTTGAATACCTGCTGCAAGTACCGGCCAACCGCATCGGCTATACCCAGTTCAGCCTGGCTCAGCTGAAAATCATGCAAGAAGCGATTACACTCGCGGTGTTCGTGCCGTTTGCCATGATTTACATGAGCCAGCCGTTCAAGCTTGATTACATTTGGGCGGCGCTCTGTCTGGTGGGTGCGGTCTACTTTATTTTTCGCAGTTGATTTTTCGTTTGAATATCCAACCCATTTACTGAGTCACTTGCCACAATGAATTTAGATCAAACGCACTACTTTGTTGTTGAAGGACCCATCGGGGTGGGCAAAACCACGCTGGCGCTGAAACTGGCCGGCGCCCTCCAGGCGCAAGGCTTGCTGGAGCAACCGAAAGAAAACCCCTTCCTGGAAAAGTTTTATCGCGATTCGGCCCGTTATGCGCTGCCGACCCAGATGTCTTTCCTGTTCCAGCGCATGAGCCAATTACGCGATCTGGCGCAGATCGATTTACAGCAGACACGTGTGGTGTCCGACTTTCTGATCGACAAGGACCCGATTTTTGCCCGGCTGACAATGGGCGATGACGAGTTCAATCTCTACTTGCAAATGCTGAACCACCTGCATTTGCAAGCGCCGCGCCCTGACTTGGTCATTTATCTGCAAGCCGGCCCTGATACCCTGATCGAGCGCCTGAAAAAACGCGGCGTGGCAATGGAAGACGGCATCTCTGAGATGTATCTAAGCCGGTTATGCGAAGCCTACAGCCGCTTCTTTCACGATTACGAAAACGCGCCGCTGCTGATCGTCAATGCCGAACATTTCAACCCGATCGAGCGCGAAGACGATTTCAATCTGCTGCTGACCCATATCAAGGACATGCGCGGCAAACGCGCCTTTTTTAACCTCGGAGAATAATCATGGCTGGCTATTTACAACAACCTGAAGCGCCCGCGCCAATTAGCGTAGCGCTGCCCAAATCGATTACCGTGCCTTCGCTGCTGACGCTGCGCGCCAATGGGCAAAAAATTGCCATGCTGACCTGCTACGACGCCAGTTTTGCGTCCCTGATGGATCGCTGCGGCGTAGAAATCTTGCTGATCGGCGACTCGCTTGGCATGGTATGCCAAGGGCACAGCTCGACCTTGCCGGTGACGGTGGCCGAAGTGGCCTATCACACAGCCAGCGTGGCACGCGGCAATAAAAACGCGCTAGTGGTAGCTGACATGCCGTTCGGTAGTTACGCCACGCCCGAGTCGGCCTTTGCCAACGCCGTTCTGCTGATGCAAGCAGGTGCGCAAATGGTCAAGCTGGAAGGCGGCGACTGGCTGGCCGATACGATCCGATTTTTAACCGAACGTGCCGTGCCAGTGTGCGCTCACCTTGGCCTGACGCCGCAATCGGTGCATCAATTGGGCGGTTATAAAGTGCAGGGTAAATCGCTGGAAAGCGCCGATCATTTGAAAGCCGATGCGCTTGCGCTGCAAGCTGCCGGTGCCGCGTTGCTGGTGCTGGAAGCCATTCCTGCCACCTTGGGCAAAGAAGTGACCGAGTTGCTGGCAATCCCAACCATCGGCATCGGCGCTGGTGTCGATTGTTCCGGCCAGGTGCTGGTGATGCACGATTTGCTTGGCGTATTTCCCGGCCGCAAGGCGCGCTTCGTCAAAAATTTCATGGAAGGCCAAAGCAGTATCGAGGCAGCGGTCAAATCCTACGTCCTGGCGGTCAAGGAAAAGACTTTCCCGGCAATTGAACATTGTTTTTGATATGCCATTTGGAATCTATAACTGATGGCAACGGCCCAACATCGCGCCAACAATAGGAAACGCCATGCTTCGAGATGAACCAGACATGCCTGAGCAGTTCGACAGCAGGCCGTGGAATCATTTGAAAACCACCTTCGACGTAGAAGCCTGGATTGATCATTACAATCGGCATCTGCAACGTTCGCTCGACAACAAGATCGAGGCCGGTTATGGCATCTGTTTCACCATGGTTGCTGGTGGCGAGATCTACATGCATACCACGTCCGAGGGCGAAGTTCTGCTGGACGTCATGCCAGACGCGCAATGGGTCACGCCGGCAATTACGGCCGCTACCGGGATCGCCGATCCACAAAGTCAAATATGGATTCTTCCTGCGGAGGCATTGACGCAATTCGTGCTCGGCCTGAGTAGCTTGATCGATTCAAGCAGCACGGTACATACGCACGATTTCAAACTGAAAAAATACTGATTTCTGCCAGCTGAGCTTAGTTTCAACATTGCTGAATGAACTTCATCGGGGCGACGGAAACATTTGATAGATAGCGCCCGCATAATCATCGGAAACAAGAATATTGCCTTTTGCATCGACGATGGCATCGACCGGACGTCCCCACACGGTGCGCTGATCCGGGTCGATGACAAAACCGGTGATCAAGTCTATTTCAACCCCAGCCGTGCCGGTATCAGTCACGGGGATGTAAATGACTTTGTAACCTGCATCGAGCCGGGTGCAGTTCCAGCAACCATGCAAGGCCAGCACCGCACCGTGGCGATAAGCCGCAGGCACGTTGGTGCCCGTCAAAAAACTCATACCCAAAGCAGCCGAATGGGCACGAATTCCTTTCGATGCGCGGTCGACCGTAGCGCAATCGAGTTTTGTCCCATCTTTATTCAAGGCAAAATCCCGCACCAGCCCAAGTGCACTCATTTGCGGATTCGGCAGGGAATTGCAAAATGGCCAGCCATAATTGCCGCCATCGCGAACCCGGGTAAACAAATCAGGAGGATTTTGATTTACAAACGCTGGCAACAATTTGCCGTAATCGCTTTGTCCATCGCCATCGAAGTCATTGTCGAAGGGATATAACATCTGGTCGCGACTATTGACGGCAACCCATAACTCATTGCTGCCAGGCCGAAAATCGAGGCCTTCGGCATTGCGCACACCTCTTGCATACAAACGTTGACCGCTGCCGTCGGCATTAAACTCATAGATTGCGCCGCGTAGTGGATTGCTGCTGGTATCTTCAATACACGCATTGCAGGTGGAAGCAATCGATACGTACAGCCTGTGATCGGCCGATAGCGCAATGTTTTTCAACTGATGTGAGTACGCTCCCTTTAATTCAGGTAAGGATACGTTCGGCAAATTATCGACCACCACCGTGCGCTGTCCGGTCTGGGTATCGCCGAGGTTATAAACCGATCTGGTGACCCGGTTTGTTTCTGCCAGATAAAGATAAATCTGATTGCCAATCTGGTGAAACACCATGTCGTGCGGCAAGTTAAGACCGGTCGCAAAATTAAAACTCGTCGGTACCGCAGCGCCGGTGTCGCGCAATAAGGTGATTTTGCCAGCGCCGGGGTTCGACACCAGGATGTCACCATTCGGTGCGCGCGCCATAAAACGGGCGCCATCGACCCGCGCCCATAATTTGATGCCAAAGCCCGGTGGAATCGTCAGGAATCGTGGCGTATTGAATGGTGCGACAGCAGTCAGCGCATCCGGCACTTGTACCCGCGTGCGAACCGTCGCAGCCGCTGCTGGCGTATCACGCACAACCGGCGTCGTCGTGACAGCACCACCGGAGCCGCCGCCACACGCCGAACAAGCCGCCACGACAATCATCTGCACCATCCATGCCGCCAGACGCTTGGAGATAACAGCGGGTACTTCAATGAATCGACTTGGCTCCGTGTTCATATGAGTGCAGTCCCAATGGAAATAGATTGATGACAATTCAGCATGGAGCAACATGGGAGTTTGCGTTTGCGGTCAATCAAAAATAGGCTGGATCAGCTTAATTTGAGCGTATCACAGCACAATTTTGCAACGTGAAGCACGCAGCTCGCCTTGTAGCTTAAAGCCACGATAAGAGCACTTTATCGGTGGATGCCGTGTTCTTATGGAAAGTATAGGATTACAACAGCGCGCAAACCAGCTATCATCTCGTCCCGACACTACTTGGCTCATTTTTTGCTAATCAAATCAGATTAGTGGTGAGTTAGCCAGATAGTAAGCAAGATAGAATGCTGACCGAATCAACGCCGGAGGTACTTCGGCCGCGCCGCAAAATCCTTTACTTGGCAATGAAGACACTATGACCGAACCGATTAAAGACAATCTCGCACTCGAACAACTACTCAACAAGAATCGTGCGTGGGCAGCCTCGATGGTTGCCACTGACAGCAATTTTTTCAAAAACCTTGCCGCGCAACAAACGCCCGAATATCTATGGATCGGTTGTTCCGACAGTCGGGTGCCAGCCAACGAAATCGTCGATTTGGCGCCGGGCGAATTGTTCGTCCATCGCAATATCGCCAATGTGGTAGTCCATAGCGATTTAAATTGCCTATCGGTATTGCAATTCGCAATCGAAGTTTTGAATGTGAAACACGTGATCGTGTCTGGCCACTATGGCTGTTCCGGCGTGCATGCTGCCTTGGCACGCAAGCGGGTTGGCCTGGCCGACAACTGGCTGCGACATGTACAAGATGTACACCAGAAGCATGAGAAATATCTTGGTGACGCCTTACCTGGTCGGGTGCGGCAAGATCGTCTGTGCGAACTCAATGTGATCGAGCAGGTGGTCAATGTTTGCCAGACCACAATCGTGCAGGACGCCTGGGAGCGTGGGCAAGACTTGACCGTACATGGCTGGATCTACGGGCTGCACGATGGACTGTTGCGCGACTTGGGCATGACCATCAGCAAGCCGGAAGAATTGGCGCCGAAGCTGGCAAGCAGTCTTGCCTTGTACGATCAATAAAATATTGGTTTGACGAACCATTCGCCTGTCGGTTTCGCAAGCGGCGGATGATGAACGTCAACCATGATTTGGAGCAAAGAAGCAGTCCGAAGGGGCTGCTTCTTTATTTCGTCAGCTATTCTGGCAATTCTATGTGGCGAGGTGTGCGACCAACTCGAGGTTCAATTTTCATTCCGATTTTTCCGCCAGCAATTGCCGCTTGAGGATATTGTCCACCGGCTTGTCGCCCAGCCAGATTTTTAGCAGTGCATTGTAAAAATCTTCATCGGGGAAATTTTCCGATAGTTTTTTACCATTCAATTGAATTGAAGTGCCGGTGCCGGGGATCCAATCGACGGTAATCAAATCGCCTTTTTTCAATTCCGGAATTTTAGAAAACATTTCGCCAAATTTCAGCATCTGGGCCACAAATTTCGATTTCTCAGCTTTAGTCGAATTGTTGCTGATACCGTCTAAAAAACCTTGGCCGAACTGCTCTGCGCTAACTTCGCGCAACATCACCAAAGTCACCCGCTTGGGACCGGGCGCAGCCAGCACTTCGGGAACACTGGCCTTTTTGCTGCTCAAATAAAGGCCGGCTACATAGACCTTAAAGAAAACTTTGGTACGTACGCCAGCGCCGTTCAACACCAACTCTTGATCGGCAACGCTCGCGGTATTGTCCAGTTTGATGCCATTGACTTCGACCGCACGCACGCTTTGGCTTAAACCAAGTAACACCCCAAACATCGCGATAAACCATTTGATGCGAATGCCACCAGTCATAAGGCCTCCCAAATATACGCATGCGCCATCGCATGGCCGGCCAATATAGCACGAACGTACTTTTATGCGAAAATGCTATCGTAAAAAGTTGTTTGTAAAACCAAAAAAACCGCTACCCCATGAGGGGCAACGGTTTTTTTTGAGTACTTCATGTTCAGTTCAGATTTCAATCAGTCGAAAAACGCCTTGACTTTATCCATCCAAGATTTGCTTTGCGGATTGTGTTTGGCACCACCTTCGACGGTCAATTTCTCAAAATCGCGCAATAAATCCTTTTGCCGATCTGTTAATTTAACCGGTGTCTCGATCACGACGTGGCAAAACAAATCGCCCGCGTAACCCGACCGCACACCCTTGATCCCTTTGCCGCGCAGGCGGAACGTCTTGCCCGATTGGGTACCTTCAGGAATCGTGAAAGATGCCTTGCCGCTCAAGGTTGGCACTTCGATTTCGCCGCCCAAGGCCGCCTTGGAGAATGAGATCGGCATTTCACAATGCATATCGTCGCCTTCGCGCTGAAATACCGCATGTGGCTTGATATGAATTTCGACATACAGATCGCCTGGCGGCCCACCGTTGGTACCTGGCTCGCCGTTGCCGGATGAACGGATGCGCATGCCATCGTCGATCCCGGACGGAATCTTGACTTCTAACGTCTTATTGCGTTTGATCCGCCCTGCTCCGCCGCACGGTGCGCACGGGTCGGTAATCATTTTGCCGGTGCCATGGCACTTAGGACAGGTTTGTTGAATACTGAAGAAACCTTGCTGCATCCGTACTTGGCCGTGACCAGCGCACGTGGTACAGGTCACTGGTGAAGTGCCAGGCTTGGCGCCGGAACCATTACAGGTTTCGCATTTATCCCAGGACGGTACACGAATCGTGGTGTCAAATCCGTGAGCGGCCTGTTCTAGCGTGATCTCAAGGTTGTAGCGCAAATCTGCGCCGCGATACACTTGCGGCCCGGCGCCACGGCCACCACGCGCTGCGCCGCCACCGAAAATATCGCCAAAAATATCGCCAAACGAATCGGCAAAACCGCCGCCATTGCCGCCGCCAAAACCACCGCCGCCACCCATATTCGGATCGACGCCGGCATGGCCGTAGCGATCATAAGCTTCGCGCTTTTCGGGATTGGTCAACATCTCGTAGGCTTCTTTAGCCTCTTTGAATTTATCTTCCGATTCCTTGCTATCCGGGTTGCGATCCGGATGGTATTTCATCGCGAGCTTGCGATACGACTTCTTGATCTCGTCGTCGGTTGCATTCTTTGCGACACCAAGTGTCTCGTAATAATCACGCTTCGCCATCGTATGTCCACATTTATCTAAACGAAAACGCCGAGTAATGCATCGCTCGCACGACCGCATTCACTCGGCGCGTCATCGCGGCGCTGCATGCAAGTGAAACACAGCGTCGCGCGACAGTCAGCCTTACTAGTTTTATTACTTGTCTTTTACTTCTTTAAAATCAGCATCAACGACATCGTCTTCCTTTGGCTTGGATTCTGACGCGTCAGCACCCGCAGCTTCGGCAGAAGCACCAGCCGCTTGTTGCGCTTGCATGTCTGCGTACATCTTCTCACCCAGCTTTTGCGAAACGGTCGAGAGCGCTGCGATCTTGGCGTCGATCTCGGCCTTGTCACCAGCCTTTTGCGCGCCTTCCAAGTCGGCAATCGCTGCCTCGATTTTTTCTTTTTCGCCGGCTTCCAGCTTGTCGCCGTATTCAGTCAAGGACTTGCGGGTCGAATGCACCAGCGCATCGGCTTGATTGCGCGATTCAGCCAGTTCCTTCAGCTTGTGATCTTCTTCTGCATTGAGCTCGGCATCCTTCACCATCTTTTGGATTTCAGCCTCGGTCAAACCGGAATTGGCCTTGATCGTGATCTTGTTTTCCTTGCCGGTGGCCTTGTCCTTGGCACCAACATGCAAGATACCGTTGGCGTCGATGTCGAACGTCACTTCAATTTGCGGTGTGCCACGTGCCGATGGCGGAATGCCTTCCAGATTGAATTCGCCCAAGCCTTTATTGCCGGCCGCGATTTCGCGCTCACCCTGGAATACCTTGATCGTTACCGCAGGCTGGTTGTCGTCGGCAGTCGAAAATACTTGGCTAAACTTGGTCGGGATCGTAGTATTTTTGTGAATCATCTTGGTCATCACGCCACCCAAGGTCTCAATCCCCAAGGACAACGGTGTCACGTCGAGCAACAACAGATCCTTGCGCTCACCGGACAAAACTGAACCCTGGATCGCCGCACCCACTGCGACCGCTTCATCCGGATTGACATCCTTGCGTGGATCTTTGCCGAAGAATTCGCGTACTTTTTCTTGCACCTTTGGCATACGGGTCATACCGCCGACCAGGATGATATCGTCGATTTCGGATACCTTAACACCAGCGTCCTTGATCGCGATCTTGCACGGCTCGATGGTTTGCGCGATCAAATCTTCGACCAGCGACTCCAGCTTGGCGCGGGTCATTTTCAAGTTCAAATGCACTGGCGCGCCATTGGCCATCGCAATGTAGGGCTCGTTGATTTCGGTTTGCTGCGAGGATGACAATTCGATCTTAGCGCGCTCGGCTGAAGCCTTGATACGCTGCAAAGCGATTGGATCTTTTTTCAGGTCGAGGCCATTGATCTTCTTGAATTCATCAATGATGAAATCGATGATGCGTTGGTCAAAATCTTCACCGCCGAGGAAGGTATCGCCATTGGTCGACAACACTTCAAATTGTTTTTCGCCATCGACATCAGCGATTTCAATAATGGAGACGTCGAAGGTTCCGCCGCCCAAGTCAT
>JAZKIX010000215.1:15608-24877 GCA_040384645.1 Pseudomonadota bacterium
CTTGACATCCAGACCGGCAATCCGGCCGGCATCCTTGGTGGCTTGACGCTGTGCATCATTGAAATACGCCGGCACCGTGATTACAGCTTCGGTGACTTCTTCGCCGAGGTAATCTTCAGCGGTTTTTTTCATTTTGCGCAACACTTCTGCGGAAATTTGCGGTGGCGCCAGCTTTTTGTCGCGTACCGACACCCATGCATCGCCATTGTCTGCCTTGACGATCGAATATGGCATCAGGCCGATATCCTTTTGCACGGCTTTTTCTTCAAACTTGCGGCCGATCAGGCGCTTGACTGCGTACAGCGTATTTTTAGGATTGGTCACCGCTTGGCGCTTGGCCGGTGCGCCTACCAGAATTTCGCCATCTTCTTGATAAGCGATGATCGATGGCGTGGTACGCGCGCCTTCCGAGTTCTCGATTACCTTAGGTTGGCCACCTTCCATAATGGAGACGCAGGAGTTGGTTGTTCCCAGATCGATGCCGATAATTCTACCCATGATATTTTCCTTTTGTTTAACAGAGCTCTTACTGCTCAGATAATTC
Source organism: Pseudomonadota bacterium (assembly GCA_040384645.1). Taxonomy (GTDB): domain Bacteria; phylum Pseudomonadota; class Gammaproteobacteria; order Burkholderiales; family Burkholderiaceae_D; genus JAZKIX01. Next base: position 16,153 of record JAZKIX010000215.1, read on the forward strand.
TAATGTGTGGAAAAAATAGGCGGTTTCAAGATGTTTTTGATTCAAAAATCATGAAATCCGCATCTTTTTATTTTTATTTTGCTTGCGCTACCGTCACAATCGCCGGGCGCAACAGGCGGTCTGAAATCATGTAACCTTTTTGCAGTACGGTAACGACCGTATTGGCTTCTTGCTCGGAAGGCACCATCGATACCGCTTGATGCTTCATCGGGTCGAGCTTGTCGCCGGCTGCAGGCAAGACTTCAATCAACTTGTTTTTCTCGAATGCAGCCGACAATTGTTTCAGCGTCATTTCAACGCCTTCTTTCAAGGATTGCACTGATGGCGTTTCTACCTTCAGTGCCATTTCTAGGCTGTCCTTGACGGGAACCATTGCCTCGGCGAAGCCTTCGATGGCAAATTTATACGCTTTGGCGATATCTTCCTGAGCACGACGGCGAATGTTTTCGCCTTCGGCTTTGGCGCGCATGAAAGCGTCATGCATTTCTACCGCGCGCGATTCGGCGGCGATCAAGGCGGCTTCCAGGCTTGCCACATCGGCTACTGGCGTTAAAGCTTCCGCTTCGGCTCCTTCTGCCCCATTTGTTTGTTCCATTTTTTCTACCGGGATATTCGGGTCTTGCATCAAAAAACCTCCAACAATCAATGACGTAAGGAAACGTCCAAAAAAAGCGACGAACGCCGACTTAATAAGCCGGCTCGCCTTCCAAATATTGCCTTAACGAAAACACTTACTACAAATGGGGTTATCCCGACTTATTTCAAGCGCGATTCGCGATCACATGCTAAATACACCAAAAAATTTTGGATATATCTCAGATAACTTTTGTTACAAAATTTACAGCATGAGAAATAGCATTTTGCTGCGCGTGCAGTAATATGAATTTCACGGGTTGTCATTCTTGCATTTAATTACCAAGACTGGTGAAATTTCATCAAACATGGAGTTGCTATGAAATTGCCTCTTATCTCACTGACCGTTGTCGTGTACACCATCTTGGCGGTAGCCTGGATTTGCTATTCACAATTGAGTTCTCAATTGAATGCCGGTTGATGCGGCTCATCTCGACAATAGCCACGGCGTCTCCGCTTAATTTTGACGCCGCTGACCGCTTGGCTCTAAGGTGGGGCTAGCGCGAGTGCTAGCCTAGCTTAAATTCGGCGCGCTATTTTAGCAGCACTAATTTTCCAACTCGTTTTTTTTGCGGCTACTGATTCTTCAAACTTGAATTTAATAGGGGGTATAGGCTTATTTACCCCTTATCCCGCAGGCGTTTATTGACGCTTCAAAAATACATACACCAGTATATTTTCTTCTTACAAGCAATTCTATTGCGTTGCGCCGAGCTTTTTCGCTGCGTTCAGAGTATGTAATGCGTCGGCTTTTTTCGCTTCAATTGCTGCCGATGACAGTTTGGTTGGCCATCCAGCCAGATGCTGCTCGGCGATATCGCTCAAGGCGGCGATCCATGGATTCGATTCGTTCAGGCAAGGGATGTAATAAAACTCTTTGCCCCCGGCAGTTAAGAAGTCGTGTTTTGCTTCCATCGCAATTTCTTCCAATGTTTCGAGACAATCGCTAATGAAACCGGGACACATGACGTCGACCCGTTTGACGCCCGCTTTTGCCAATTTTTGCAAGGTGGGCACGGTGTAAGGCTGTAGCCATTCTGCCTTGCCGAAACGCGATTGAAACGTCACCAGGTATTGATCGGTAGTCAGCCCCAGTTGCAGCGCCAGCAAGCGCGCGGTCTTATGACATTCGCAATGATAGGGATCGCCCAGCAGCAAGGTACGTTTTGGCACGCCGTGGAAACTCATCACCAGCTTGTCGGGACGGCCAGTGCTTTGCCAATGCGCTAATACAGAATCCTTGAGCGCATGAATATAGCCTTCGTGGTCGTGATAATGCTTGATGAAACGCAGTTCCGGCAGGTTGCGCACCTTGGCATAATGGCGAAATACCGCATCCGATATCGAAGCGGTCGTGGTACCGGAATATTGCGGGTACGCTGGCAAAATCAAAATGCGCTCACAACCGTCGGCTTTCAGTTGATCCAGCACTTGCGGCAACGATGGATTGCCGTAGCTCATGGCGTAGGCCAATTCCAGCTTATGCCCACGCTGGCCCAAAAAACCACGCAGCAAAGAGGTCTGTTTTTGCGTGTGCAACTTGAGCGGCGAACCATCCTTGGTCCAGATCGAGGCGTATTTAGCCGCCGATTTGCTGCTGCGCAAGGGCAAAATAATGCCGTACAAAATGCACCACCAAACCAGACGGGGAATTTCAACCACCCGCGGATCGGACAGGAATTGTTTTAAATAGCGCCGCACCGCAGCCGCAGTTGGCGCGTCCGGCGTGCCCAGATTGACCAGGACGACGGCGGTTTTATCGAGCTGGCCGTGGGTTTGCGACGGTTCTTTGCGGAAGGTCATGTAGATAGCGCTCTTGGCAAGTAAGACAATTCAGAAGGAATGGAAAAAAGGGCGCAAAAGCAGCGATTTAACTTAAAATATACTAGTACCAGTATTAAATCCGCACCGCATTCCACATGCGGGATGATGCCATTTTCATGACATACCCCCCTATACCACTACAATGCCAGCAACTCCCGCGCATGTTTACGTGTGATGGCGGTAATTTCCAGTCCGCCCAGCATGCGGGCGATTTCTTCCACCCGCGCTTTGGCGTCCAGCGGTTCAATCCGCGACACAGTCTTGCCACTGTCGATGGTGGCTTTGGCAACTTGAAAATGCTGATGCGCCTGACTAGCCACCTGCGGCAAATGTGTCACGCACAAGACTTGACGCTCTTGCCCCAGCCGTTTTAGCAAGCGTCCAACTACTTCCGCCACACCGCCACCGATCCCGCTATCGACTTCATCAAAAATCAAGGTTGGCGTGGTGGTGGCACTCGATGTAATGACCGATATCGCCAGCGCAATGCGCGCCAACTCGCCGCCCGAAGCCACTTTTGCCAATGGCCGCGGCTCGGTTCCGGCATGGCCGGCGACCAGGAATTCGACTTGTTCCAACCCATACGCCGCCGGTTCGCTGGGCAGCAAACCGATGGCGAAACGGCCGCCGCTCATGCTCAGTTCCTGCATCGCGGCGGTCACGGCATCGCTCAGGGTTTTGGCAGCTTTCGCACGCGCAGTCGATAGCTTGCCGGCCACAGCCATATAGGCCGCTTTGACTTTTTCTTCTTGCACACGCAGTGCATCGAGATCGCTGGCGTCGGCTATTTGCTGCAATTGCTGCGACAGGGCGGCGTATTCGGCCGGCAGATCGTCCGGCGTGACGCGGAATTTTCGCGCTGTGGAATGAATCGCATCGAGCCGCGCCTCGACCGTGCGCAGCCGTTCTGGATCAAGCTCGACCCGGCTCAGATAGTCATTGAGCACGTACACCGCCTCCTGCAATTGAATCCGCGCCGGCTCGATAAATTCCAGTACCGGCGAGAGGCTGCTATCGATGGCGGCCAGCTTGATCAGGCGTTGATTCAGGGACGACAATTGCGACAGGATTGGACTATCCGCTTCCGAGATCAGGTTCAAGGCATCTTGCGCGCCTTCGATTAGGCTGGCAGCGTGTGACAGGCGGCTGTGCTCATTGCTGATGTCGCTCCATTCGCCCGGTTTGACCGCTAGTTTTTGCAACTCGCCGACTTGCCACTCCAGCCGTTCGCGTTCCAGCAAGACATTTTTGGTATTGGTTTCAAATTCCTCGCGTTGCTTTGCTAATGCACGCCATGCTTTATAAGCCGTAGCTACCGCTTTGGTTTCGTCCAGCAGACCGGCTTGACCGTCGAGTAAAACGCGCTGCGCCTCGGCCTTCAATAGGGATTGATGCGCATGCTGGCCATGGATATCGACCAGCATATCGCCCAGTTCGCGCAACTGCGCTGCGGTGGCGGCAATGCCATTGATAAAAGCCTTGGAGCGGCCGGCGTTGTCAATCACGCGCCGCAATAAGATGCCGCCGTCATCGTCGGAAAACTCGTGCGCGGCCAGCCATTCTTGCGCCACCGCATTGGCGGCAAAATCGGCCGTGATATCGGCCTTGGCAGCGCCATCACGCACCACGCTGGCATCGCCGCGGCCACCCAGGGCCAATGTCAGCGCATCGATCAGGATCGATTTTCCGGCACCCGTCTCGCCGGTAAAAACGGAAAAGCCGGGTGTGAATTCCAGCTCGATGGAATCGACAATGACAAAATCACGAATGGACAAGGTGCGGAGCATAGGATGGTGGGCGCTTCTGATGAAGGGCTTGAAAATGAGTTGAAATTGAGATCAGATCGATTAATTCGGCCAGGGCTTACACCTGCCTAATTGAGCCGGCCTTCAACCGAGGGGTATTCATTCCAATGTAATTTTTCGCGCAGGGTATCGTAATAACTCCAGCCGCCCGGATGCATGAAGGTAATAGTATGGGCAGATCGCTTGATCACAATCCGGTCGCGATGCTGCAAGCTGGCAAAGGTTTGCATATCGAAATTGATGCTGATATCGCGCCCGCCCATGATTTCAATCACTATTTCGCTACTGTCGGGCACTACGATAGGACGGTTCGACAAAGCATGCGGCGCAATCGGCACCAGCACGATGCCATTCAAACTTGGGTGCAGCAAAGGCCCGCCAGCCGACAAGGCATACGCGGTAGAGCCAGTCGGCGTCGCAATGATCAATCCGTCGGAGCGCTGGTTGTACATGAAATGGCCATCGACACTCAGAGATGCATTTGCCAGCCAAAATATCGGCCAGAACAGGTATCATTCGCTCGATTGGAATATCGGTCATGAAGCCAAGGCGGCCTTGATTGATGCCGATCAATGGCACGTTAAACGGCGCCAGTTGGCGGGCGATGCCCAACATGGTGCCATCGCCGCCCAGCACCACCGCTACATCGGCATGCTGCCCAATTTGATTGAGTGACATCGAAACGATACCTTCAAGCGCCACGACTTGCGCGGTTTCGGCCTCGAGCACGACGCTAAAGCCGGCACCGGTCAAAAAAGTGGCGATTTCAGCAAGTGAATTTGCAATGCCACCGGCGTTTTGCTTGCCGACGAGAGCAATCGTTTTTGACATGAAAAATTCCGGAAAGCGGTTGAAATAGGGCTCAAAAACTACTTGAAAATTCGTTTGAATTTCAGCAAGGGCCGCAAGATGCTGCAGATTAAACCATACTCTGACGGACTACATCAATGAGACCTGGGCGATTGCTTTGCGATAAGTCTGGAAAGAACGTATTTGGCCAAGATTGAATGCATCCCAGATCCGAATAAGCAAGAAATATGACATTAGCCAAGATACCGATGACGCCACAGTCCCATAAACCTGCTATCAAAGCGGTCCTATTCGACCTTGACGATACGCTCTGGCCGCTGGCGCCAGTGCTGGCCAAAGCGGAAGACCAAGTATTCGCCTGGCTGGCGCAACATGCGCCCAAGGTCACACAACGCTATACGATTGAGTCGATGCGCGAACAACGCAATGCGCTATTGCTGGCGCAACCCCATTTGCATATCAATATGCTCAATTTGCGACAGCTCGCGATGATCGAGGTATTCCAACAATGCGGCGAAGATATCGGCAAGGTCGATGCGGCGATCAGCCTGTTTGCCGACGCACGCAATGCGGTCACGGCATTCCCCGATGTGGTGCCCGCTTTGCATCGGCTTGGCAAAAAGCTGGCTTTAGGCACGATCACCAATGGCACGGCCGACTTAGCGATCATCGGCTTGGCACAGCATTTTCAATTCTCTTTGGCAGCCTATCAATTTGGCCATGCCAAACCGGCAATCGGAATTTTTCATAGCGCCTGCGAAGCGATGGGCATTACACCGCATGAAGCGGTTTATGTCGGCGATGATTTATTGCTGGATGTCGAGGCGGCACAACAAGCCGGCATGCGCGCAGTCTGGATGAATCGGGGATTGTCAGCATCCGTCGAAACGCTACATCCTCACGTGATTCCCGACGCCGTATGCGCCGATCTGGTCGAGCTGGAGCAGATACTGGATCAGTGGCAGTGCGATGGCGCATAATAAACAACTCTACATTTCATTTCCGACACATCGATATGGTGCTTGAACCCCGCGCACAAACTCTGCTCAAGGCCCTGGTCGAGCGATACATCGCCGACGGCCAGCCGGTAGGATCGCGCGCGCTGTCCAAGATATCAGGGCTTGAATTATCGCCTGCAACGATACGCAACATCATGGCGGACTTGGAAGAAATGGGCTTCGTCGCCAGCCCGCACACATCCGCCGGCCGGGTACCGACACCGCGCGGCTATCGGGTTTTTGTCGATACCTTACTGACCGTGCAACATATTGACGAACACGCGGTCGAGGCACGCTTGCAATCGCGACTACACACTAACCAACCGCAAAAAATCATTGCCAACGCAGCGCAAATGCTGTCCTCACTGTCGCAATTTGCAGGCGTGGTCTTGTCGCCGCGACGTGAATCCATTTTCCAGCACATCGAATTTCTAAGGCTGTCGGAAAAACGTATTTTGCTGGTGATTGTCAGCCCCAACGGCGACGTACAAAATCGCATGTTGCTTACCGATGTCGATTATTCGCCTGCGCAATTGGTGCAGGCGGCCAATTACATCAATCAACATTATGGCGGCCTTAATTTTGACGAAGTACACCTCCGCTTGAAAGGTGAAGTCCGCCAACTGCGTGACGATATGACTCGCTTAATGCAAGCGGCAGTCGAAGCCGGTAGTGAAGCGATGACCGACAATTCGGACGACGTCGTCATTTCAGGAGAGCGCAATTTATTGAGTGTCAGCGACCTGTCATCGAACATGACTTCGCTGCGTAAATTATTTGATATGTTTGAACAAAAAACCGGCTTGATGCAATTGCTGGATGTTTCCAGCAAAGCGACAGGCGTGCAGATATTTATCGGCGGCGAATCGAATCTGGTTCCACTCGATGAAATGAGCGTGGTTACCGCGCCCTATGAAGTCAATGGCCGGATTGTTGGCACGCTCGGGGTGATTGGACCGACCAGAATGGCTTACGAACGTGTGATACCCATTGTCGATATCACCGCTAAATTACTGTCGAATGCGTTGAGTAATTCTTGAAAAAATGCCACAGGCAGCTTATTCACCCAGCAACTCAGTAACAAACCCCATATTCTCAAGGTGCTCTGATACTACTTTGATGATAACGATTACAGGCACACCCAGCAGCATTCCCCATATACCCCAGAGCCAGCCCCAAAACAGCAACGATACAAAAACTGCTACGGCATTCATTTTTGCAATACGGCCAGTCATCCAAGTCGTTACAAAAGTGCCAACCAAAGTAGCGATAGTGAGCGAAGCGCCGGCCACCAGTAACACCATCGAAAACGATTCAAATTGCATGAAGGCCGTCAGACCAGTCGCCGCAGTAATGAGCAAAGGGCCGAAATATGGAATGATATGTAAGAAGCCTGCCGCTACCGCCCAGGCACCTGCGTTTTCCAGACCAATGGCGCGTAAAGCAATCCACATCAAAAATCCCAGCAACACATTGGTTACCAGCAACATAAACATATAACTTTGAATCGACTTGTTGATATCGTCCAAAATATGAACAGCAATTTTTTTTCTTGAAAGAGAAGGCCCAGCCAGCTTGACCAACTTCCGCTTGAAAGTATCACCTGACAACAATAAAAAAAACACCAGGAAAATCACCATCACAGCCTGCCCGAACAAACCTAAAGCGCCCATCGATCCGGCCCAAAGCCACTCGTTGACTTTAAAGCGCGGTTGTTCGGGTACGAAGATTTTTTTGGGCGCCGGCTTAATCCCCGCCGCCTGATTGGTAGCTTGCTCGATTTCTGTCGCCGCCGCTTGCATCTGTTGGATTTTACTTGGCTGGCCGTTTTGCGCCTTGCTCAAGGCACGCGATAATTTATGCGCCGATGCAGGCAAATCATCGAGTATCGATAAAAATTCGTCATTGAGTGTATTTCCTGCAGTGGCAATACCACCCAGAATCGTCAACATCACGATAGTGGTTCCAAACAACCGGGGGATTTTCAGTCGCTGCAAACCTGCCACTAACGGATTCAAGGTATAGGCAATAAAAATACCAAATAGCAGTGGAATAAAAAATTTCTGCGCCCAATACAAGGTATACACAGAAGCCACCGTCGCCAATATGCCCAGCGCCAGTCCACGTGCGTCGACGTGTAGCGGCAAACGATCCGTTGGCGGTAAATCTATTGTCTCAATCGCTGGCGATTGCGCTGGCAATTCTGGCGGCAGCACGGTATCACGGGCTACATCTGACACTACTTCAGTTACATTCATGGCGTAAAGGATCGGTTGTTGAGCGCGACGCCACAATGCGAGTGGGCGGAATTGTTAAAGAAGGACTACACGCAAGGTCAGTATATCCCTTGAACTAAGGACAACGTAAAAATCTTCCCAAGCTATAAACTACAAATCCCGACCCGCTCTTGTGGCAAGAGCATGTCGGGATCAATTTTTAGTTGATAGAAGATATGCCTAAGAACGCATCATCCATCAGCAGACAATTTATTTGACGCGCATATCATTTTTGACTGACGACACACCTTTGATATTACGTGTAAGTTGCACTGCTTTATTAACATCTTCTTGAGACGACACGAAGCCGCTCAATTGAACAGTTCCCTTGAACGTTTCGACATTGATCTCGGTAGCCTTGAGCTCGGGGTCGTCGACC
>JAZKIX010000215.1:24887-33329 GCA_040384645.1 Pseudomonadota bacterium
ACTTTGGCGGTAATAACGGTATCGTCAACATACTCTCCCGTACCCTCCTTCGTAGGCGACGAAGCGCAACCAGCCATTGCCAGCAACGATGCCGAGAAGAATGCAATAACAATACGTTGTGTAATAGTTTTCATGATTTTTTCCTTTTTTCATTAATGATTGAAGTACCAAAAAACTGCGTGAACACGCTCCCCAAGCCAAACTATTTGCATTAGTTGAGAAGGCATGTTAAATATTTATTTACCAAATTTCGCTTTCGCATCTGCTACGCATGTATCTTTTGCAGCACCTGCCAAGGCATCACATTTTTCTATCGCCACTTTGTATTCGGCAGTATGTTTATCCGAGCGGGCATCAGTACGCGCTTCTACTACTTTTTTATCGGCGTTTGCATCTGAAGTAGCAGCAATTTTTGCCGATTTTGCTTCCTTCAAACAGATATCCTTTTCATTTCCGGCCAAGGCGCCGCACTTTGCTTTCGCAACGTCGTAATCGGCAGAGGCAATTGCTTTGCGAGCATCGGTGCGGGCTCCCACGGTATTTTTGTACTGTGCTTTCGCTTCAGCTTCGGTATGAGTTCGCGATGCCTTTGCTTCCTCGACACAAACGTCTTTTGGATTACCGGTCAAGGTGTCGCATTTAGCGCGCGCCAACTTATATTCCGCCTTTGCAGAATCGACAGCAGCGTTGTACGTTGCTTTCAATTCGGTAGTTGCGGAAAATGCGTTGGTAGAAAAAACTAAAACTGCTGTGGATATCACTACTGTAGAGAATATTTTTTTCATCATCGTTTCCTTCAAATTTAATTTAGATATTGCGGCAGAAATTAACCAAGCGACTTTCGATTTCTAGCTTTTTTGACTTGCTTCAAAAGCCTTAATCTGTTTTTCAGCTTCGTCTTTTCCGATCCCGTAAGCTTCCTGGATCTTCCCAGACAAACTATCGCGTTTGCCTGCGATAACTTGTAAATGATCGTCGGTCAGTTTGCCCCATTGCTGTTTGACTGATCCCACATATTGCTTCCAATTACCTTCGATTACATCCCAGTTCATAGCAACTCCTTCCATAAAATTTAAGACAGCGATTCTGGCGAGCAAATGTTTGACTATCTCTACAACATTTACACTACGTCATCTCGTGAAGTACGTTTTACGCCACACGAGAAGTCGCATCTGTACGTTAGCGAACACTCAATAAATTTTTTCTTTCAGGAACGTAGTGGTCTGGAATATCAATAGAACTTAATTGGCACGACACGATGAAAATAGGGATTGAAAACAGCAAGCAATTGCCGCTTGAACCGAATCGTGCCAGACGATGATTAGTGACTATCGCTGTGCATAAAAATTTAATATGCATGCTTCGTTGGTGCGCCAGCGAACAAAAAAATCGTTTAATTGTCGCTACTATCCACTTTATTGCTCGAGGCGCAATACGTATTGATTTCGTACTGATCAAGAGGAGATTAAGCGATCAAGAAAAATTCTATTATTGACACTCGCCACATCAAGTCTTTTAAAAAAGCAGCTTTGCAAGTAACGAGATAGGAAGATAGCCCGCAATAATCAGATGCTGTGTGCGCTTCTGACGCGCTTCCGGGCGTCCGTATAAGGCCCCAGCACGATGACGGTTATCGAGACGACGTTTATTTCAAAATAAATCGTACATGTAGTTGGGATTACCCCATCAAAAATGCGTGATTAATTTTGACGTAAGAGGAAGTATGGAGCCATTTCCATAAAAATATCAGTGCTCTTAGCAAGGCATTTTTTCAACAAAAATATTTTTGACCTGATCTCAGCTCAAAAATTAATGCAGTAAAAACCGGGAGATTCAAATGGGCATTGGCACAATACTATTGGTGGTTCTAATTCTGGCGTTAATTGGCGTATTGCCTTCGTGGCCGCATAGCCGTAGCTGGGGATATGGCCCTAGTGGCATCACCGGACTAATCGTGGTCGTTCTAATAGTTTTACTACTAATGGGACGCATCTAAATGTGATGCAGTCGGTTTCGGCTATTTTTTAATTTGGATAATCTGGCGTCGACCCAAGTGGCGTCAGATTTTTTAGTATCTGATTCCTGCTGGGAAAAGCAGTACAACAGTTAAGTAGTCAATACGGTAGTAATTCGTGTACTACCAACGCAGTATCTTCAGACACTGTGGTCAACCAATCGGCGCCTTCAATCGCCCGCGAAGCGTCTCGATACCCTTGGTTCCAGCGCCAGTTGGTAGAGCCTGCTGAAAAATTTACATCCTTTGAAGGCATATTCCAATCGCGACCGGCATAAGCTAGACGCACAATATGTATTGTGCTGTCAGCGCCCATCGAATTCAGTAATTCCGGATCCAGTAATTTTTTTTGTTCGGGGGTCAAATGACCTGCCAATTCACGCAGGCTATGTTGCAGTTTGTGCGTTTTAATATACGCCTCGATATGACGGCTGGAACGCGACGCGAACATGACATCTTTTTGCCGCGTTTGGACGCCGCCCAAAGTGGTCGGCTCTGCGCCGTGCGCACTCCAAAGGTCAACCATGAAACTGAGCGTATCTACCTGGGACTGATCATCCAGCACGGTCTCCAATGGCGTATTGGAATATAACCCGCCATCCCAATACAAGTCTCCATCCAGACGTACTGGTGGGAAGCCCGGCGGTAATGCGCCACTGGCCATGATATGTTCGGCCCGGATGGTTTGCTTGCGATTGTCGAAACTGACCAATTCTCCGGTCGTTACCTTCATTGCATTCACAGTCAGGCGAGTGCCGCCCTCGGCATTCAAATAGTCAAAATCAACTAATGCATTCAGTGTCTTTCCTAAAGCACTGGTGTCGTAAAAACTTGCCGCTTCCGGATCGACCTCAAAGCCCGCAGCAAAGAGGCTGAAATAGCGCGGCGAAAAAAAACCGGGTACACCTCTTAGCATCGTATCGGCAGTAGATAAGGCAATATTGAAACGCCGCACGCCGTCGGGAATTTTGCTCAAGTCAATCGGGTCCGAGTGCGACATCCGATCCCAGAATTCTCTTAATTTCGATACCCGGTTCTCGCTGGAGTTACCCGCGATAATGGCTGCATTGATTGCCCCAATCGAAGTGCCCACCACCCAATCAGGTGTCAGATCATGTTCATGTAGCGCGTGATAAACCCCAGCCTGATAGGCGCCCAGTGCTCCGCCACCTTGCAACACCAATACGATCCGTTTGTTGTCGGGATTCAAGCCCGTTTCTATCGTCAATTTTTTCGTCATATCGATTGCTGGGCCTTTTGTAACTTAAGAAAATTGATTAAACGCTCCCTCACTTGGATGGGGCGTCCGCGAATATACAGTGGGGCATCACTATTGATCAAATGCAGATCTGGTCTGAAGCACATTGCCTGACATCGTAACTGCATAATTGCACTGCCAATATTGCGAAAGCAACGCCAAATCTGGCTTGTTATAATGCGCGCCAGACTAGAAATGTACTATTACAAACAGCCGTCTTGGGTTTTCGTATCCAACACCAACCGGATTTGGCCTTGCCATCCCGTTGTACAAAATGACCTTTTATGGCCACCCACATTGCGTCCCTCATCCGCTCCATTTCTTTCATAACTCTGGCGGCAACTTTATCGTCAAGCAGCCTCTCATATGCCAATACACAAGCACTGCTTGACTTGATTGCTGAACCGGGCAGCATCGGGCTTGGTGTCATCGGCCAGGCCGAACATTCATTGTATAAAGGGGAAGAAACCCGGCACGACATCGAGCCGGCCTATCTGTATGAAAACAAGCATTTTTTTTTGCATGGTAGCCGGCTCGGTCTGAAGCTGCTAGACGAACCGCAACATCAAATCAAATTATTACTTGATCACCGTTTTGAAGGCTTCGCTGACGGTCCAATTCCGCCCCCCCTGCTTGGCTTGCATGCACGCAATGGCGGTACCGATCTGGGTCTATCGTACCGGTACAGCAATAGTTGGGGTCAGCTGGAAACTGCGTTATTGCATGATGTCAGCGACACCAGTAAAGGATCGGAAGTACGGCTGGCATACGCTAATGACTGGCAATCGGGACGATGGCATTTTCGTCCAAGCGTGAGCCTGTCATTACGCGATGCCAAACTCAATAATTACTACTACGGTGTCCAAGCCGATGAAGTCAGCGCAGGCCGCGCTCACTATATGCCAGGCGTTGCCAAACAGCTTTCCCTCAACTTACATGCTGCATATGATTTGACGGCGCGCTGGCGTTTGTTGGGCGGGGTCGGCATCAATCTGCTCGACAAAAATATCGCCGATAGTCCCATTGTTGCCAGCAATCGCCAAACCACTGTATCGCTGGGCGCCGTATATGATTTTGGCGATAGCCAGCACAAGATCGAAGCCGCACAACCGCTTCATGCAAAGTTGCTTTATGGCAACGCGTCCGATTGCAATTTGCTGCCGGTGATGACGTTGCGTTGCACCGACACGCATACCGACAGCAATACCTCAATTGCTGGCGTCCATATCGGTAAAACATTGATCGAAAAAGCCAACGACTGGCCGCTTGATTTTGTCGGATACATCGGCGTTTTGCAGCATGCTGAGAATCACTATCAATCCAATTCCCTGCAACTCGATGCTTATGTCAAAGCCTTCTATTACGGCTTTCCGTGGGCTGAGCGAATTCGCACCCGCCTTGGTTTCGGGATGGGATTGTCGCTGGCACAACGTGTGCCGTATGTCGAGCAGCAGGACCAGATCCGGCGCAATCGCAATACCTCGAAATTACTGAACTACCTTGATCCCAGCATCGATATCAGCGTTGGCGATTTGATCGGCTCGCGTCGATTAAAGGAAACCTATTTTGGTTTCGGCGCCTCCCATCGCTCTGGCATTTTCGGCTCGTCGAAATTGCTTGGCAATGTCAACGGCGGCTCCAATTATCTCTACACCTATATTGAAACCGCAATGTAACTATGGATATGAAACCTTTGCAGCATTGCTGCAAAGGTTTTTTAATATTTTCATGTGCTTACGTCGATGGCATGAACATGAGATGCCCCTCCGCCTTAAATAATACTCCCGCGTGTATTTTTTAAGTATCAATGAAAACGTGCGGGAAGGGCACAGTTATCTCGTATACTCCCCCTATTTTTTAAATTTCTCATTAGAAATTGGCCCCTATGTTTGACCGGGGTGGCTAGATTTATTCAAGCACATAACAAGAAACCGTACGCCGACGTCATTACTTACCGCCAAAACGCAACCACTCTGTCGCACGACAACCACGGGCCGGTGATTACCTCCACCAGTGTTCGCTAACGAACGGTGCGAATCTGCGCACACTTGTATTCTCAAATCCAACATGGAATCCGGCAATAACATCTTCCGCGCCAATCTTCACGATTGCGTTCGAACATAAATTCGCGCTGAAGCTTTGTACTGCAGTTTGTACAAAAATTATTCGCCGTTTCTGTGCCCGCAGAAGCTTGTTTCCGATTTTTCGCATTCCATCGAAAAATTAGTTAGGCAAGATTCGTCGCTGCTCTTCTTTCTCTCCAATAAGGCTAATTAAACATGACACAAATAAAAATAATCTCCGCCGCTGTTGCTATTCTCTGCTGCGGACATTCCGCTGCACTATTTGCGCAATCGCCCGACGTCAATCCGTCTTGGTATTTAGCGCCAAGTGTCAATATTATTGATCCGGATTCAGATTTCGGCCTTGATCAACGCGGCGAAGGTCTGGGTTTGCGGATTGGTAAGCCGGTATCACGTTCGTGGGATGTCCAGCTAGGTACGACTTACGCACGAGCCAAAGAAAATGGCTTGCGCTACCAGCAAAACACACTGGGTGTGGACGGTTTATATATGTTTTCGCGTAAGACAATCAGGCCATTTCTGTTGGTTGGCGCCGGAGTAGAACGTGACAAGGTAAATTCAAACCTCGGACAGTTTACCAAGACATCGCCGTATGTAAACGCCGGCATTGGTGTACAGGTCTCATTCAATGACCGCTTTGGCATGCAGGCAGATTTCCGCCGTGTTCATGGCTACCTGCGCGATGATGCATTCAGAATGAACCATAGCAACAACAATTACCTCACGGTTGGCTTGACCTATGCTTTTGCAAAAAGTGCGACGCCTATGCCGTTGATTACGCCATTGCCTGAACCGATACGTGAGGCAATCAAGCCCGCACCTGAACCAACGCCCGAGCCTATTCCAATGCCCAAGCCAAAACCGGTCGATGTAGTGCCTCCAGCACCGCCTCCACCGCCAGTGCCACGCTTTGAGAAATACACGCTATCAGCGACCGAGTTATTTGCTTTCGATAGCGCAAATTTGCAAACCGCGCAACCGAAACTGGATGAAATTGCTACTGCCTTAAATGGGAACATGCAGATCGCCAATGTGGTTGTGACAGGATACGCAGATCGGCTCGGCTCAGCTAAATACAATCTAAAGCTTTCGGAAAAACGTGCGCTGGCTGTCAAAAATTATCTGGTCAATAAAGGCATCAATGCCTCGCGTTTGATCGCCGAAGGCAAGGGCGAAGCGGATCCAGTAGTCGTATGTGACAACAAAAAACGTGCCGATTTGATTGAATGTCTAGAACCAAATCGCAGGGTTGAGGTAAGCGAAATTACGATTGAACGGCGCATTAAATAATTAATGCGAGCAAAACGCTTCCAGCCAAATAGGCTGTGATTGATACGAAAAAAGGGATGCTAATCGCGTCCCTTTTTTACGTTTAAATGGACAGTTTACGTCGGCCTTCTGCAACTAAGCAGACCAAAGAATGGCCGCCTAGGGAAAATGGAACTGTCTGTGGTTTACGCACCGTCACTATGGCAGAGGTTCCGCGTTGGCTTCTTACACCCTTTTCAATGAAACCGATTCTTTTACTAACGATCGCTGTTGCCGGGTTGATTTGAGGTAACGATGCAGGAAGTGGTGCAACATTCTGCCAATTGTTAGCATTTTGTCGCTACAGCCTCCACATTTGCGAAGTTAAAGGAAAGCGTGGACGAAATATGGCACGTCTTGCATGAGCCGCAACAGCCTATCTCAGACACGCAGGCGACTTGTCTGCTTCGCTAAGGTTTGATTGCCGTGCAGGTGTAGTACAGATAGTTTCGCCGCTAGAGTGCGCGGTTGTAGGTTCTAGAGGGTTATTGGCACAGTTCTGAGGCCACTTCAAGTTTTTCTGATGAGCTCATTGGCTGAACTGATGGGTTTCTGTGTGATCGTGGGGCTTATTTGCCTGATCGATTTACTCGCCAATTCGCCACTCGCTTAGGAGTCTTCAGGCAAAGAATTGCCCAAACTAGACATTCGTCATGAAATATTCGATTTTTGTGGGCAAAGACCAACAAATAATCTATCAGTTGTGACAGTATTTATGTCCAAACAATAATTTTCAAAAAGCAACGAATAAACACTTTTGTTGCTGCAATAATCAAGTGGAAATATTTCCAAAAAAAACAAACCGATTCCTGTTGACATCGAAAATATTTGGATGTTACAGTCCCAAAAGTTCAATTGGCAACGTTTCCAAAAGAACCCGTACTATTTAGTTGAAAATTAGATGCTTTACTGATTGAAGATAATTTAGTTTCCCTTTGCAATATGTTATAGGATTCGTCTGTTCGTATTTTTAACAAGTTAATTACAACTTGAATTCTCACACGAACTGACGAGCTTGCAAAAAAACTCGCAAAAAAAGCAATTTTTAAGGCAACCGGGCCAGAGGCTCAATCAACAGGAGATATGAGATGTTGTTTACACAAAAAAAATTAGTTGCCGCATTGGCATTCGCACTGTCAGCCAGTTTTTCCGCACACGCAGCAGGACCTAAAGCAGAAGTCATTCACTGGTGGACATCAGGCGGCGAGTCAGCCGCTATCAAAGAAATCAAAGACGGCTACACTGCAGCTGGCGGCGTATGGGTAGATACAGCGATCGCTGGTGGTGATCAAGCCCGCTCAGTCGCAATCAATCGCATGATCGGTGGCAACCCACCAACCGCAGCACAATTCAACACTTCTAAGCAGTTTCTGGATTTGATCGAGCAAGGTTTGCTCAACAACGTCGATGACGTTGCTGCCAAAGAAGGCTGGGACAAGATTTTGCCAGAAGCAACTTTGAGTGTTATCAAAGTTAAAGGCCACTTCTACGCAGTTCCAGTAAATATCCATAACCCAATCTGGTTCTGGTATTCAAAAGAAGCGTTCAAAAAAGCTGGTATCGCTAGCGAGCCTAAATCATATGACGAATTGTTTGCAGCTTTCGACAAGCTGAAAGCAGCCGGCATCACTCCTCTGGCACACGGCGGTCAAGCTTGGCAAGAAGGCATTGTATTTACATCGGTTCTGGCGAATCAAGGCGGACCTGAGTTGTATTTGAAAGTTGCACGTGATCGCGATCCTGCTTGGTCTGCGGGATGTTCTTCTTCGGCGGACGTA
>JAZKIX010000215.1:33339-34132 GCA_040384645.1 Pseudomonadota bacterium
GATCCTGCTGCAATCAATTCCGATGCATTCAAGAAAGTCCTGACCACATTCAAACGTCTGCAATCGTATGTTGACAAAGCATCCCCAGGACGTAACTGGAACGACGCGACAGCAATGTTGATTAAAGGCACAGGCGGCGTTCAAATTATGGGCGATTGGGCTAAAGGCGAATTCGCAGTTGCCAAGATGACAGCCGGTAAGGATTTTGGTTGTTTCCCAGGCTTTGGCAAAGCACCTTACATTATCCAAGGCGACGTTTTTGTATTTCCTAAAACTGACGATGCCGACGCAGTCAAGGCGCAAAAATTGTTGGCAACTGTCATGACATCGCCAGCGACTCAAGTTACTTTCAACAACAAAAAGGGTTCTATCCCAATCCGCACTGACGTCGATTCGAGCAAGATGGATATCTGCGCGCAACAAGGCTTGACTGCAATGAAAGACAAGTCACGTCAAATCGGCAATATCGACGTTTACCTGTCACCAGATCAAAACGGTGCATTGACCGACATCTTGACCGCTTTCTGGAATAACAACGTTCCTGTTGAAAAAGTACAGAAAGACATCGCTGCCGCATTGAAAAAATAATTGCAAAAATGCTTAGCATGACCGGTTAGCGATGTTTATCGAACATCGTTGATCGATTTAAGGGCAGCGCCGCCTAGCAGCGCTGCCCTTACGTTTTATCTCAATCACGGAGAAATAATGAGGACCAAACCTCGCCAACTGCGCCGTCAGTTTGCTCTATATGCAGCGTTGTTACCAATGGCACTCACGGTAATCATCGCCTACA
>JAZKIX010000215.1:34142-35120 GCA_040384645.1 Pseudomonadota bacterium
AAGAATATCTACTAGTACTTCCCGTACTTTCCCTGACAACAATTTTGTCGGGCTCATGCAATACGAGCGCTTGTTTACAAACGACCGCTGGCTGTTATCGCTACAAAATTTAGTGATTTACGGCATTTTATTCATTCTTGCTTGCATGATTATCGGCTTCTTACTGGCTGTTTTCATCGATCAAAAAGTCGCAGGCGAAGGCGTTTTGCGCACAGTGTTCCTGTATCCCTACGCGATGTCGTTTGTTGCAACCGGTCTGGTATGGCAATGGATGCTCAACCCTGGCCTGGGTATTCAAGAAGCAGTGCGGCAACTCGGATATCCCGATTTCACATTCGATTGGATTATCGATCAAGACAAAGTGATTTACACCATCGTGATTGCCACAGTTTGGCAAGCGTCAGGTTTAGTAATGGCAATGTTGTTGGCTGGCCTGCGCGGTATCGACGAAGAAATATGGAAGGCAGCACGCATAGACGGCATTCCAACTTGGCGCGTATACATGTCAATCGTCTTGCCTATGCTGGGGCCATCGGTAGGAACCGTGTTTATCTTACTTGCGACTGGTGTCATTAAATTGTACGACTCCGTTGTTGCAATGACGCAAGGCGGCCCTGGCATTGCCAGTGAAGTACCGACCAAGTTCATTATGGAACATTTGTCGGGCCGAGCGAACATTGCTTTGGCATCGGCAGGTTCGATTGTGATGTTACTTACAGTGCTCGCGCTCTTGGCACCGTATGTGTATGCCCGTAGTCGTAGTGCAAGCAGGAAAGGTGAGAAATGAGTACGCCGACAAAACCTATATTAAACAAACGTCCGCGTAAATTTGGTCCTGCCCGTATCGGCGTTTATGCTTTTCTGATGATGGCTTAGCTCATAATGTTGTGACTGCATCTGGCGTTCTAGCAAATGTAGCATGGACGCCGCAAATGACGAATGGTGGGCCATGCTTAGCATTACAACCTTCACTATCCG
>JAZKIX010000216.1:0-303 GCA_040384645.1 Pseudomonadota bacterium
ATGATGGCTGCAGCCATGTCCACGTTGTATTCCTTTACGCCGGTGGACGTGTTGACCAGATTGTTTAGTCCGACTGTGATTGGTTGCGATTGGCCGCTGGCAAATACGATACCGAACAGGAAGTCGTTCCAAATCTGTGTGAATTGCCAGATGATGCAAACCACAAAGATGGGGCCTGAAATTGGCAACACAATTTTTCTGAATATAAGGAAAAAGCCAGCACCGTCGATGCGCGCTGCTTTAATCAATTCTTCAGGCACGCTGATGTAGTAATTCCGGAAAAATAAGGTCGTGAAAGCTGTA
>JAZKIX010000216.1:313-21041 GCA_040384645.1 Pseudomonadota bacterium
GCAAGATCACGACTTGAAACGGAATGAAGCATCCGACCAGTAAGGCAGTGAACAATACTTCTGAACCACGAAAACGCCAATGTGCAAAAACGTAACCGTTAAATGCACCTACGAATGTCGAGATCAATACTGCTGGTACCACCATCTTTATGGAATTCCAGAAAAATGGTTGTAGACCTTGGCATGTAACGCCGGTACAGGCGGAAGACCATGCCTTCTCCCACGAAGCAGTGCTCCATGCATGCGGCAAAGATAAGAGATTGCCACTGCGGATCTCATCGAGCGATTTGAAAGACGTCGATAACATCACATACAGCGGAGCGATGTAATACAGCGCGAATAGAACGAGCAGCACATAAAGTACTACCCGTCCTGGCGCGAGTTTGTTTTGAATATTCGCACTCATCTCATCGCCTTTGCGCTACGGGTTTCCAAATACATGAGTGGCACAAGCACAGCCACAATCGTCGCCAACATCATCATTGCTGACGCCGACCCAAGGCCTAACTGTCCACGAGTAAAGGAAAATTGATACATAAAAATAGCCGGAACTGACGAGGAAGTCCCAGGACCACCTGCGGTCAACGCCATGACCAGATCGAAACTCTTGATTGCGATATGTGACAGAATCAGCAATACGCTGAAAAACACAGGACGCATCGCGGGAATCACAATACGGCGATAGATTGTCGGCAACGAGGCACCGTCAACTTGTGCTGCCTTGATTATTTCGTCATCAATACCTCGCAAGCCAGCGAGGAAAAGAGCCATCACAAAGCCGGAAGATTGCCAGACACCTGCGATTACGACGGTGTAGATCGCCATATCAGAATTTACAAGCCAATCAAATTGGAAACTTGACCATCCCCAGTCGTGCATCAGCTTTTCAAGTCCGAGGCCAGGATTAAGCATCCATTTCCAAGCAGTACCTGTCACTATAAAAGATAGTGCCATTGGATACAGATAAATGGCGCGCAGCGCACCTTCGGCTCGGATTTTTTGATCAAGCAATATCGCAATAAACAGGCCAATTGCCACGCTGCAACCGATGAATAGAGAGCCGAAAATGCCGAGATTTTTTAGTGATGTCCACCAACGGTCGCTGTCAAATAAAGCCTCATATTGGGCTAGACCAGCAAATTCGAAGTTGGGCATAAGGCGGGATTCTGAAAATGACAGATAGCCCGTTAGAAGAATAAAACCATAAACGAATACCAAACTTGCTGCGAGCGTTGGGCTTAGCACAAGCTGCGGTATCCATTTGTCAAATTGGGAGCGTAGGGACATTAAAGACATAAATGAAGGATTTAAAAACGGGAAGCTCCGGTATTAAACCGGAGCCTACGTAGCAAAGCGTGAGATGAAAATCATCTCCGACCAGATGACTAAAATCGGAGATGACTTGTCATATTGCTTACTTCGTTTTTGCAGCCTTAGCCAACGCAGCAACCGCATCCGCTGAGCTCATGCTTGAGTTCATGAACTTGGCGATAACGTCAACGATCGCACCTTGAGCGGCTGAAGAGATTGCCATGCCATGTGCCATGGATGGAACCAACCCGCCTGATTTGCCGCTTGACGCGAAATCGTCCATTGATTTAGTCGCGCATGAGTCAAATTTCGTGCGTGAGATGTCTGGACGTACTGGAATCGAGCCTTTGTTCAGGTTGAAAATTTCCTGAAATTCTGGGCTCATGATTGCAGTTGCCAAAGCAAGCTGGCCTTTTTGTGAATCGGCAGCTTTTTGGGTGAACATTGCAAATGAGTCAATGTTAAAGGTGTAGGATTTTTCTGTGCCCGGTGCAGGAGCGCAGAGGAAATCTTTACCGGGAACTTTCCCAGCAGCCGTGAACTCGCCTTTTGCCCAGTCACCCATGAATTGGAAGCCAGCTTTGCCATTGATAACCATTGCCGTCGCTAAATTCCAGTCACGGCCTGCTGCATCTTTGTCGATATAGCCCTTAACCTTGCCCAAAGTATCGAAAACTTTAGTCATCGTTGGGCTTGTCAACGCGCCCTGATCTAATTGAACGAGTGCTTTTTTGTAGAAATCTGAACCGCCAACACCTAAAGCAACCGACTCAAATACAGTTGCATCTTGCCAAGGTTGACCGCCATGGGCGATTGCAATCGCGCCAGATGCCTTGATTTTTTCTGCGGCAGCAAGAAACGCATCCCAAGTTGCTGGAACGCCGGTAACACCAGCTTTTTTCAGTACTTCAGGATTGGCCCAAACCCAGTTTACGCGGTGAACGTTTACTGGAGCAGCAACATAATGACCTTTAAATTTCATAACATCTGAAACAACTTTAGGCAAAAGCGTTTCCCATTTGCCGGCTTTCGCTGCTTCGTCGATGTTGGCGAGCGCATTTTCATTGCCCCATTCTTGTATCGATGGGCCTTTGATTTGTGCGGCGGTTGGTGCGTTACCTGAGATTACACGTGCTTTCAGTGCTGTCGTTGCGTTTTCACCAGCGCCACCGGAAACAGCAAAATCTTTCCAACCAAAGCCCTTGGCTTCCATGATTTTTTTCAGTTCTGCAACGGATTTTGCCTCGCCGCCGGACGTCCAATAATGCAAGACTTCTACGTCTGTTGCATAAGCGCTACCTGCAAGTGCCAAACCAGTGACCAACACGATTTGTTTCAGTTTCATCTCCAAACTCCTATTTAAATTATTTACAGTCAAGGGGATTTCGGTGCGCAAGGGCAACTATACTAATAAAATTTTGCTTCGCCTGTATCGGTGAATTTGTCCAAAATTTAGCCGATCTAAAAAACCGGTTGGCATATGGTAGTCATACTACGTTTGAATTGCAACAGAATTTGTCGTAATACTACTTGGGGATTGGATAAATGCCAAAAGATCGCAATGCAAGGTGGCGGTCGGTTAATAAAACACATATCCTTTCGTTTTTGCATTTATCTATAAATAAATATCATGACAGAGCAGTTTAAATCGGTTCCTGCAACAACCTTAGATCTACATTCCGCGCCGTTCATCGATGGGCCAAGGCTGTTGGCCGATGTCGGTGGAACTAATGCGCGATTTTGCTTAGAAGTTGCGCAAGGACAGATAGTTGCTGTATCAGTGTTGCCCTGTAATCAGTACTTAAATTTGGTTGACGCGATTCGCGCATATCTCAATGAGTCACAGGTGCAAGCACAAATGGCAGTTCTACAGGTTAGACATGCTGCTATCGCCATTGCCAATCCTGTCAATGGCGATTACATCAAAATGACTAACCATCATTGGGAATTTTCTATTGATGCTGTTCGCGATGCGCTTAATTTTGAAACGTTATTAGTCGTCAATGATTTCACCGCTCTCGCCATGTCCTTGCCACATTTGGCGGTAGATCAGAAGAGGCAGGTTGGCAGAGGCGAGAGCCGGCCAAACTGCGCTATTGGTTTACTGGGTGCGGGAACCGGTTTGGGAGTGTCAGGAATCATTCCCGCTGGAGGCCACTGGAATGCGTTGAACAGCGAAGGTGGGCACGTGACTTTTGCACCTTCGGATGAGCGGGAAATTGCTATTCTTAGGTTCGCTTGGAATGAGTTTGAGCATGTTTCTGCCGAGCGTTTATTGTCAGGCGCCGGGCTTGAGTTGATATATCGAGCGTTACTGGATCGTGCGGGGATGCCGCCATCGCCATTGGCCGCGCCGGAAATTTCACGTCGTGCGCTCGCCCGAGAATGCCCTATATGTGATG
Organism: Pseudomonadota bacterium; assembly: GCA_040384645.1. Taxonomy (GTDB): domain Bacteria; phylum Pseudomonadota; class Gammaproteobacteria; order Burkholderiales; family Burkholderiaceae_D; genus JAZKIX01. Next base: position 4,027 of record JAZKIX010000216.1, read on the forward strand.
AGACCATAGAGTCTTTTTGTGGCGTACTGGGAAATGTCGCAGGAAATATTGCCGTAACGTTGGGGACGTTGGGGGGGATTTATATTGGTGGCGGCATTGTTCCAAGATTAGGCGGTAGATTTGAAAAATCTATTTTCCGGAAGCGGTTCGAGACGAAAGGACGCTTTACTAACTATCTTGCTCAAATACCGACTTTCGTCATTACGGCAGAATACCCCGCATTTTTGGGCGTTTCTGCAATATTGACAGACGAATTAGACGCGCGTTGATGCATCATTAGCGAACATCGATCGATTGGAAATCAAGCGAGATTAGTTCCCGCATTACTAATGTGGAATGCTATTTACGTATCCCACCTTTGAAAATTCGTGGCTTTTCTCGGTTTAATGTACAATTTGTTTGCTATTTTTTGCATGAGATTTTCCGGAGTTTCAGCGCGCGACTGACTTCGAAGACCGTTTTTCAATGGTTTGTTGTCTTTGCCCGTTTCAGGCTACAGTTATATAGTCACTTCATCGAATCAAATTATTTCCGTCCTATTTTGTATCACTTGGTCGTGATATCAGCCTGAGCTAGAATATTTGCTTGAGGTGCCATTGGATTTTCTTTAGGTCAATCCTCAATAATCGCAAGAATAGTTAGTACTGCAAAAGTTATCTAAGATGGATATTGCCGAGGCAAAAAGAATCCTTGAAGTAGCCCTTTTGTGCGCTCACGAGCCACTATCTTTGCCAGCCATGCGTAAGCTTTACTGTGAAGACGACGATGTTGCCGTTGTGATAGCTGATAGTGACATTAAGGTAATGCTCGACGAGTTGCGTCTAGATTGGTGTGATAAAGGGATAGAGATAGTGAGTCTATCAAATGGATGGCGATTTCAAAGTCGACCGGAAATGAAAAAATATTTGGATCGGCTCAATCCTGAAAAGCCGCCAAAATACTCGCGAGCAACGTTAGAGACGCTTGCCATCATTGCTTATCGCCAGCCTGTCACTCGGGGTGATATTGAAGAAATTCGCGGCGTCGCAGTAGCTTCGCAAACAATAAGAATGTTGGAAGATCGAGGATGGATCGATGCAATCGGACATAGAGACGTGCCTGGACGTCCTGCTTTGTTTGCCACTACCAAAAATTTCCTTGATGACATGGCGATCGCTTCGCTGGCCCAATTGCCGCCATTGCATCAGCTTCTACAAGATAAAACTTCGGTCACTATGAAATTGGTCGAAATGGAATCTGCTTCAGATATCAAACAAGAGTCTATTGATTTTTCAGTACAGGATGTAATTAAGTAATATAAATGCGCCTGATGCAACTACGAATGATATCAGCGACTATGTTTTATTTTTACTTCCTTAAGTGAAGTTCTTTCTAACGACCCGGCGCCAAAAAACTTGATGCTGGGGTATTAAGCAAAATTTAGATGCCAATAATGAATCCATCAAATTCCAATGACGCGCCGATAGATGATGTGTCGGATCGTGTTTCGCCTCCAGCAGCGGAGATAAAAAAAACTCGCTCGCGTACTAAGCCGACAACTAAAAACGGAACGACTGGAGACGTCGAATTAGTGAGGCGTCCAGCGCGCGGACCGCGAGCTCCACGTATATTAAACAAACCTTCCGCGTCCATTGACGATGAACTGAAGCCCGAATTGGTAGCAGGGGTGACGGGCTCTTCGCACGCTGAGGTGTTGGAAAGTTCTGATTTGCCGTCGCATGCAGCACCGTTCGATAAAGAGGCCGTCAAAAATGGGCGGCTGCGTCGTGTTGGTGCCAAGCCCAATGATCGAAACAGAGCTAAGCCGCCTTTGGGCAGTGCTAGCCCTAAATTACCGCGATCCAATGTGAAGTTGGATAATGCAGAAGACGTGTTTTCCTTCGTAACATCAGACGCGTTTGACGCTACAGACGTTGACGTTGCTGTATCTGGAGGCAAAGCATCCAAAGATGGCCGCGGGAAAAATGTAAGGCGTGATCTGACTGCTGACGATGATGCGCCAAAACTGCATAAAGTACTCGCTGAAGCTGGACTTGGGTCCAGGCGCGATATGGAGGAGTTAATTGTTGCTGGTCGCGTTTCTGTAAACGGTGAGCCTGCCCATATAGGCCAGCGCATTTTACCTACGGATCACGTCAGAATTAATGGGAAATTGATTCAACGTAAAGTTAGTAAGCGACCGCCACGCGTTTTGGTTTATCACAAGCCGGCGGGTGAGATCGTTAGTCATAACGACCCCGACGGCCGTCCGTCTGTTTTCGATAGATTGCCAACTATGAAAGCCGCAAAATGGCTTGCAGTTGGGCGTTTGGATTTCAATACCGAAGGTTTACTTTTGTTTACGACCTCCGGCGATTTGGCAAACCGCTTGATGCATCCACGGTACGGGATTGATCGTGAATACGCGGTACGTACCTTGGGTGAGTTGGAAGAGGGTATGCGCCAAAAGTTGCTTAATGGCGTAGAGTTGGGCGATGGTCCAGCACACTTTTCCAAAATCGCAGATGGCGGGGGCGAGGGCGTTAATAAGTGGTATCGAGTAATAATAGGGGAAGGACGTAATCGCGAAGTTCGCCGAATGTTTGAAGCTATCGGCTTAACCGTATCTCGCTTGATACGGACGAGATACGGTGCAATGACCTTGCCACATGGTTTGAAGCGAGGGCGTTGGGAGGAACTTGAGGAAAATGCGGTTCGCGATTTGTTGGGTGCTTGTGGGCTCGACAAGTCATTGGGGCAAAGTCCTGCGCCCAAAGCGCGTGGTGATTTTCCAGATAGAAAAGTGAACGGAAATCGGATCAACGCCAATACGCATGGCAACGTAAATATTGCTGCAAAGGGCGCCGAAAAGGGGCCGGGGCGTGTACAAAAAGGCGTTCCAGCCAGGGAAAGCAAGCCGGGTGCTGCGCGCACTCGGCAGCCAGATCCGTTGCAGACGATATTCGGCTTCGCAAATAACGGGCAAGGTCGTCGAAGTTCGGGCCAGCCCAGAGCCATCAGCGGATCGCAATCTGTGCCTAGGCGTCGAGTCAAGGCATAGTCGTAATCGACTTTAAATCGAATAAATTTTCAGAAAGCTGTAGGTGAGCTTGTATTTGTCATATTCGGCAGCGCTTTTGAAGTTAATTTAATCACTTTTCGACCGAATAGGCTTTATATGCTCGGATATCGTTTGGCTTGATTGCGACTGAAAGATTAATCGTTTATAATCATCGATCTAGTAATGTAGAGTTGATTGCGTCTGGCGATATTTGATACGTTCTACTACTTGAGTAAATTAAGATGGGCAGATGCCCATTTTTTTTTTGCTAAACCGATTTAAATGTGCGTGTTTCTTGCGTCACGGCTCAAATCAAACGGAGAATTCTCTTGCAGTTGTTGGCTTTAATTGAAAAAACAGTCGTAGGGCTGGGTTATGAATTGGTTGATTTGGAGCGCGCTGAGCGGGGTTTGCTGCGTGTCTACATTGACTTTGATTCGCTTGGTGGCGATAAGGGAAGCATAACGGTCGAAGATTGCGAAAAAGTCAGTCATCAACTGTCCCATGTTTTCACAGTGGAAAATATCAATTACGAACGACTTGAGGTTTCCTCGCCGGGTCTTGATCGTCCATTGAGAAAATTGTCGGATTTTGTTCGTTTTGCTGGGCAGGAGGCATTGATCAAATTGCGTATTCCGATGCCCGGTACGCACAATCGCAAATCATTTCAAGGCGTTTTGCACGCTCCCGATGGGGAAAATCTGAAGTTGGAGTTTGAAGGTAAGGATGGTCCGGCGCTGCTTGATTTTACGCTCGCTGATGTGGATAAGGCACATTTGGTGCCGCATGTGGATTTTAGGAGTCGCAAAGCATGAGTCGCGAAGTTTTATTGTTGGTTGACGCGTTGGCGCGTGAAAAGAACGTTGATAAAGATGTGGTTTTTGGCGCGCTTGAGCATGCGCTCGCGCAGGCGACAAAAAAACGTTATCAGGGCGATGTCGATATTCGTGTCGCAATTGATCGTGAAACAGGTGAATTTGAATCTTTTCGGCGCTGGCATGTAGTGCCAGATGAGGCTGGCTTGCAATTGCCGGATCAAGAGATTTTGCATTTTGAGGCTCAGGAGCAAATCGCAGATATCGAAGTCGATGATCACATCGAAGAGCCGATAGAGTCTGTCGATTTTGGTCGTAGATTTGCGCAAGATACCAAGCAAGTGGTTTTGCAGCGGATTCGTGATGCTGAACGCGAACAAATTCTGATCGACTTTCTTGAGCGCGGCGATTCGTTGGTGACAGGTACCATCAAACGTATGGAGCGTGGTGACGCCATCGTTGAGTCGGGCAAGATTGAGGCGCGTCTGCCGCGCGATCAAACAATTCCAAAGGAAAATTTGCGTATTGGTGATCGGGTACGCGCATACATACTTCGTATCGACCGCAATGTGCGTGGACCGCAGGTCATTCTTTCCCGAACTGCGCCGCAATTCATCATGAAGCTATTTGAGTTGGAAGTGCCGGAAATAGAACAAGGTTTTCTTGAAATTAAATCTGCTTCGCGTGATGCGGGAGTGCGCGCCAAGATCGCTGTTTACACGGCAGATAAGCGAATAGATCCAATTGGAACGTGTGTCGGTATGCGTGGTTCGCGCGTGCAGGCAGTGACTGGCGAATTGGGTGGCGAGCGGGTTGATATTGTTCTGTGGTCGGAAGACCCAGCGCAATTTGTTATTGGTGCGCTTGCGCCGGCAAATGTTTCTTCGATCATGGTTGATGAAGAAAAACATGCCATGGATGTGGTCGTGGATGAGGAGAATCTGGCCATCGCAATTGGACGTAGTGGTCAAAATGTCCGTCTTGCATCCGAGCTTACTGGTTGGAAAATCAACATTATGACTGCAGAAGAGTCTGCGGATAAATCAGCTTTGGAAACTGCCGCTATCAGGGCACTTTTCATGGAAAAGCTGGATGTCGATCAAGAAGTGGCCGATATTTTGGTGGATGAAGGTTTTGCAAGTCTTGAGGAAATTGCCTACGTTCCGATTAGCGAAATGTTGGAAATTGAATCGTTTGACGAAGGTACCGTTAACGAATTGCGAAATCGCGCTCGTGATGCCTTGGTTACTGAAGCTATTGCGTCCGAGGAAGGATTGGAAGGCATGGCTGAAGAATTGGTTGGGTTGGAGGGCATGGATCGTATTACTGCCGGCAAGCTGGGTTTGGCGGGGATTAAGACCGTTGCCGATTTTTCGGGTTTGGCTTATGACGAGTTTGGCGCGATTTTGGCATTGTCGGCGGATCGTGCCCGTCAACTGATTGCAGATGAATTTAAAGATGTAAGCGACGATGAAATGAAGTTGATTGATTCGAAGTACGACGATCATGCTAAGGCTTTGCAAGCGAAGGCATGGAGCCTTGCTGAAGCGAATTGATGTCAATAACTTCATTCCGATCAACCGTCGAGTTACATAGAAAAGAGGACTGAATGGCGAGTAATAATGTAGCCCAATTTGCCACTGAGCTGAAAATGCCAGCTGATTTACTGCTTACGCAGTTGCGTTCTGCTGGTGTCGAGAAGTTGTCGACGTCAGACATGCTTTCGAAAGACGATAAGGATAAGCTTCTTGATCATCTGCGTCGATCTCACGGCACTATGCCGGATGCAGAGAAGAAGAAAATCACTCTGACGCGCAAGGAAACTACTGAAATTAAGCAGGCTGACGCCACTGGCAAATCGCGCACAATTCAAGTCGAAGTGCGTAAGAAACGGACATTTGTGAAGCGCGATGACGCTGCAGCCGACGAGCCGGTAGCTGCTACTGTTCCTGTCGTTCTTGATGATGCGGAACGTGTACGTCGCGAAGATGACGCGCGTCGCCAAGCTGAACTCATCGCACGTCAGGAAGCAGATCTGCGAGAAAAGCAAGAACGTTTGGCAAAGCTGGATGCAGAGAAGGAAGCGCAAGCGCTTGCAGCGCAAAAAGCTGAGCGGCAGGCACAAATCGATGCTGAAATTGAGGCCAAGAAGGTCGCTTCTGCGCCGCCAGTTGTCGCCGCAACCGATCCTTCGGCTGATGAAAATAGGCGCGTTGTTGCTGAAGAAGCAAAGAAAAAAGCAGCCGAAGTAGCGAAAGATACTGCGGAGAAAGCTGCAGCTACTGAGCGCGCGCGCAAAGTGGTGGCGGATGAAGTGGCGCAGATCAAGGCCATGATGAGCGCACCGCGTCGGGCCGTCAAAGCGCCAGAGCCGGTGCCTGCTCCTGTGGTTGCAAAAGCGCCAGAAGGTACTTTGCATAAGCCTGCAGATAAAAAGCCGACCGAGAAAAAAGAAGAGAAAAAACCGGTAGTTGCTGATAAGAAATCGATCAAATCGGCCAATGTCTCGTCGACTTGGCAAGATGATGCCAAGAAGCGTGGTGCGCCAGGTGGCGGCATCAAACCACGTGGAAATACTGCTGGTGGCCGCGATGCATGGCGTAGCGGCGGAAAAGGTCGTCGCTCTAATTCACATGTCGATGACCGCGAAACAAATTTCCAAGCACCAACTGAAGCGGTAATCAAAGACGTTCACGTGCCTGAGACAATTACGGTCGCTGAGTTGGCACATAAAATGTCGGTCAAGGCTTCAGAAGTTATTAAGCATTTGATGAAGCTCGGTCAAATGTGCACCATCAATCAAGTGCTGGACCAAGAAACCGCAATGATTCTTGTGGAAGAAATGGGACACAAAGCATTTGCTGCGAAACTTGACGATCCAGAAGCCTTGTTGGCCGACGGTGGCGAGCACGCCGATTTTGAATTGGTGCCACGTGCACCAGTCGTCACAGTCATGGGACACGTCGATCACGGGAAAACATCTTTGCTCGACTATATTCGCCGCGCAAAAGTGGCGTCAGGCGAGGCCGGCGGCATCACTCAGCATATCGGCGCTTATCACGTAGAAACTCCGCGCGGGATGATTACATTCCTCGACACGCCAGGCCATGAGGCATTTACAGCGATGCGCGCCCGTGGTGCAAAGGCGACCGATATCGTTATTTTGGTGGTGGCGTCAGACGATGGCGTTATGCCGCAAACGAAGGAAGCGATCGCGCATGCGAAAGCTGCCGGAGTGCCGCTGGTGGTGGCGATCAATAAGATCGATAAACCTGGTGCAAATCTTGATCGCGTTAAGCAAGAACTGGTTGCCGAGCAAGTCGTGCCAGAAGAATACGGTGGCGAATCGCCGTTCGTCCCTGTATCGGCCAAAACTGGTCAAGGGATCGATGATTTGCTAGAGCAAGTATTGTTGCAAGCCGAAGTGCTGGAATTGACCGCGCCGAAAGATTCCCCAGCGCGTGGACTGGTGGTCGAAGCGCGCCTGGATAAAGGTCGCGGACCGGTGGCAACAATTTTGGTGCAGTCAGGCACTTTGCGCCGTGGCGATGTCGTATTGGCCGGGTCATCCTATGGCCGTGTTCGTGCAATGCTGGATGAAAACGGCAAGAGCATTACTGAAGCAGGTCCATCGATTCCGGTAGAAATTCAAGGTCTGACTGAGGTGCCGGTTGCCGGTGAAGAAGTCATGGTCATGGCTGACGAGCGTAAAGCGCGTGAAATCGGCTTGTTCCGTCAAGGTAAGTTCCGTGATGTGAAGCTCGCTAAGCAACAAGCCGCAAAACTCGAGAACATGTTCGAGCAAATGGCTGAAGGCGAAGTCAAAAATCTGCCAATGATCATCAAGACCGATGTGCAGGGTTCGCAAGAAGCCTTGGTGCATTCGATGCAAAAACTGTCGACCAGCGAAGTGCGTGTGCAAGTGGTGCATGCCGCAGTGGGCGGAATTACCGAGTCGGATGTCAATCTTGCCGTTGCATCAAAAGCCGTCATCATTGGCTTTAATACCCGTGCAGATGCGTCGGCGCGTAAGTTGGCTGAAGCCAATGGCGTGGATATCCGTTACTACAACATCATTTACGATGCCATCGATGAAGTAAAAGCGGCGATGTCGGGTATGTTGTCACCGGAAAAACGCGAACATGCTTTGGGTATGGTGGAAATTCGCCAAGTTATTCTGGTCAGCAAGGTCGGCGCGATTGCCGGTTGTTTCGTGCTCGACGGTCTGGTCAAACGCGGCTCGTCAGTACGCCTGTTGCGCGACAATGTCGTGGTATGGACAGGCGAAATTGATTCCTTGAAACGTTTCAAGGATGACGTAAAAGAAGTTAAATCGGGTTTCGAATGCGGCTTGACGTTGAAAAACTTCAATGACGTTAAAGAAGGTGATCAACTGGAAGTATTTGAGGTTCAAGAAATCGCACGTACTTTGTAAAATACATGGCTTCAGCTCGTGTGATACGGCCTGAAGCCATCGTCTTTACAGTACTGGATTTTCATTTACATGGCTAAACATAGCAAAACAATGCCGGGGCGCGGCTTACGCGTTGCCGATCAAATTCAGCGCGATTTGTCGGAAATTATCGCCTACGAATTAAAAGACCCGCGGGTCGGCATGATCACGATTACCGAAGTACAGGTCACACCTGATTACGCCCACGCCAAGATATTCTTCACCATGCTCAAGGATGATGAAGAATCGGTAAAAAACACGGTAGAAGGCTTGACCAAAGCTTGCGGTTTTATACGTGGCCAATTGGGTCGCCGTCTGACGATCCATACACTTCCTCAATTGCATTTTGTTCATGATACTTCCATTTCACGCGGCATGGCCTTGTCGAACCTGATCGATCAAGCCAATGCGGTACGTGCCAAAGACGCTGACGAAAACTGATTCGATAGTTGCAAGTTAGGGATGGTTTGATCAGTGCTGCCGGCTTTACAATTCGTCAGCCTTAATTTGCCGTTTGTCTTTCATTTATGGTTTTTGTTTGTCAAAGAGCAAATTACGCCTAAATAATACTGCCACCTGTATTAAATTTAACGCTTTAGAAACGTGCGGATAAGCATGGTTTTTGTCATATACCCCACTATTTTTACTAAATTATGACGCCGGGTATGGAAAACCTATGCCAAGCCCCTGCTTGGTTTCAACTTGATTTTTGATTTGGCTGTGTAGTCAGGCGTCAATGCTTATTTTGTGAAATGAAATTGTGAAAATCACCCCCACTCTTCCCAAGAAAATTCGCGTGCCGGTTCACGGCGTTTTGTTACTGGATAAGCCCGTCGGCTTTTCCAGTAACGATGCATTGATCAAGACCAAGCGTTTACTCAATGCAAAAAAAGCCGGACATACCGGAACCCTCGATCCGTTCGCTAGCGGGCTTTTGCCATTGTGCTTCGGTGAAGCCACTAAGTTTTCGCAAGATTTACTAGAGGCCGATAAGACTTATGAAACGGTAGTACATCTTGGCGTCACAACGACCACAGGCGATACCGAAGGCGAGGTCGTTGAACGTAAGGAAGTCGAGGTAAGGTTAGCCGAAATCGAAGCTGCACTTCAAAAGTTTCGCGGGCCAATCGAACAAGTTCCGCCAATGTATTCCGCGCTTAAACGAGATGGCAAGCCACTCTACGAATATGCCCGCGCCGGCATTACCTTGGAGCGAGAAGCGCGCAACGTGACGATTCACTTACTTGAGTTTCTCGATTATCAGGCGCCGTATTTGACCTTGCGCGTGTGCTGCAGCAAAGGTACTTATATTCGTGTGTTGGGCGAAGAAATCGGTGTGGCACTCGGCTGCGGCGCTCACTTGCAAGCCTTGCGCCGCACGCAAGTGGGTATGCTCAGCATTGCAGATGCCATCACCCTCGACGCTGTTGCTGCAATCGCGGAGTCAGAGCGGATATCTTCGCTGGCGCCGACGGACACATTGCTGTCATCTTTCCCTGCTATATTTTTGCCGGAAGAATTGTCAAAGCGTTTCTTGCAGGGGCAACGTCTATCCATGGGAAAAGAAGGCATTGCAATCGCAAATGAGGATGGTCGTGTCCGCGTATATCGAGAAATTGACCGTAGCTTGCTAGGTTCTGGTTTGATCAAGGAATTCGGTGTGTTGGCACCGGAACGTTTGATCGCGACACACAATCCTTAGCTTTTTGGGGCTTATTTTTAAGCAATGCAGCGCCTGTTTGACGCTTTTCCTATTGCAGAAATTCATAGTGGGTCACTATCTTGAACGATCCGTATGCTGCGAAAAATCACAGCAACTCGTTGAAACTATTCGCTTTTTCAGTTCATGCAGCGCAACATGTTATAATCTTCGGCTAATCCGAATCACGTAAAACTCCATCATGTCAAATACAAAACGCGCTATACGCAACATCGCCATTATCGCCCACGTTGATCACGGCAAAACAACGCTGGTTGATCAATTGCTGCGCCAATCCGGTACCTTCCGTGACAATCAGCAGGTTGATGCCCGCGTCATGGATTCAAACGATATCGAAAAGGAACGCGGCATCACGATTTTGTCGAAGAACTGCGCGGTTGAGTATAAAGGCACACACATCAACATCGTCGATACGCCAGGTCATGCCGATTTCGGTGGCGAAGTTGAACGTGTATTGTCGATGGTTGACAGCGTTTTGTTGCTGGTCGATGCGCAAGAAGGCCCGATGCCACAAACGCGTTTTGTAACACGTAAAGCCTTGGCCCTCGGTTTGAAGCCTATCGTTGTCGTCAATAAGATCGACCGCGAAAATGCAGACCCGCAGAAGGCTGTGAACGCGACGTTTGAATTGTTTGACAAGCTCGGCGCCACCGACGAGCAATTGGATTTCCCAATCATCTACGCATCAGGATTCAAAGGCTATGCTGGCCTGGTTGATTCTGTGCGTGAAGGCAATATGGATCCCCTGTTCGACGCCATCCTGGAACACGTTCCAGCTCGCGAAGATGATCCAGACGGTCCTTTGCAATTACAAATTACTTCTCTCGAATACTCGTCCTACGTTGGTAAGATCGGCGTCGGCCGTATTTTGAGCGGTCGCGTTCGTGCGCTGCAAGATGTAGTTTGGATGAACGGCCCGGACGACAAGCCGACCAAGGCGCGTATCAATCAGGTGCTGACATTCAAGGGCTTGGATCGCGTACTGGTCGACGAGGCACTGGCTGGCGACATCGTGTTGATCAACGGTATCGAGGAAATCGGTATCGGTACAACCATTTGCGCGCCGGAAACACCATTGGGCCTGCCAATGTTGAAAGTCGATGAGCCGACATTGACTATGAATTTCATGGTCAATAATTCGCCATTGGCTGGTCGAGAAGGTAAATTCGTGACAACGCGCCAAATCCGTGACCGTCTGGAGCGCGAGCTCAAAGGCAATATGGCCTTGCGCATGGTGCAAGCCGAAAATGACGATTCCACCTATGAAGTATCCGGTCGCGGCGAATTGCATCTGACGATTTTGATTGAAAACATGCGTCGAGAAGGTTTCGAATTGGCTGTTTCCCGTCCGCGCGTCGTCTTTAAAATGGTGGATGGCGTACGCCAGGAGCCGTACGAAAACTTGACCGTTGACGTTGAAGAAGCCAATCAAGGCGGCGTCATGGAAGAACTCGGTCGCCGTCGTGGCGATCTGCAAAACATGGAACCGGACGGCAAAGGTCGTGTGCGTCTCGAATACCGTATTCCAGCACGTGGTTTGATCGGTTTCCAAGGCGAGTTCATGACATTGACACGCGGTACCGGCTTGATGAGCCATGTGTTTGATGAATACGCGCCGGTCGATAACACCAAGGGTGAGCTCGGCGGTCGTCGTAGCGGCGTATTGATTTCGCAAGATGATGGCGCTGCAGTGGCCTACGCCATCTGGAAGTTGCAAGATCGCGGCCGTATGTTCGTCAGCCATAACGATCCAGTGTATGAAGGCATGATTATCGGCATTCACTCACGCGATAACGACCTGGTTGTTAATCCGATCAAGGGTAAGCAACTGACCAATGTGCGTTCATCCGGTACTGATGAAGCGGTGCGCCTGGTGCCGCCAATTCTGATGTCGCTCGAATACGCGGTTGAGTTTATTGACGACGATGAATTGGTCGAAGTCACACCGAAGAGCATCCGTTTGCGTAAGCGCTATCTGAAAGAGCATGAGCGTAAAAAGTCGTCACGCGAAGCAGCATAATTTGGTGTGATGCGTCTTACGCATCATGTCTGATAAAAAACCCGTTGCACCTGATTCAGGTCAACGGGTTTTTTTAATGCCTGTTATCACAATAATAGGGGGTATATTGATAAATAGTGCCTCTCTCGCAGGTATTACAAGCGTAAAAAATAATACAGTACCCAGTATTTTTTCGTTAAAAAGTGTTCACTGCTGCCCATTTTTCCGACATTAAGACAATTAAAGCGATTGCAATACAGCGGAAATCGTTCCAAAGAGTTGATCTACATGGGCTTTTTCAATGATCAGCGGAGGCGATAGGGCGATGATGTCGCCAGTGGTACGTATCAGCAGATTTTTTTGTTCGAAACATTTAACGAAAACATCATAAGCCCTGGCACCGACTTTGCCCGGCAGGCTGTCTAGTTCAATCCCGCATACCAGTCCCAGATTGCGCACATCTTTAACGTAAGGCAAGCTTTTAAGGTCATGCGCAGCATCTTCGAAATACGCCTCCATGTTGGCGGCGCGTTCAAATATTTCCTCATTTTTGTACACGCCGATGGTGGCGACTGCGGCGGCCGATGCCAGAGGATGGCCGCTGTAAGTGTAGCCGTGGAAAAATTCGATGCTATTGTCGGGCGCAGCACTCATGAAGGCATCGTGGATCTGTTGCTTGACCAATACCGCGCCCATCGGCACGCTGGCATTGGTCAGCCCCTTGGCGCACACGATCATGTCTGGCATGACGCCAAAATAATCGGCGGCAAAGGGAGCGCCGAGGCGTCCGAAGCCGGTAATGACTTCATCGAAAATGAGCAAAATGCCGTATTTGTCGCAAGTGGCGCGCAGTTTTTGCAAATACCCGATCGGTGGAATGATGACGCCGGTCGAGCCTTGAATCGGCTCCACAATCAGCGCCGCCACGGTGGCGGGATCGTGCAAGGCCAGTAAGCGCAGTTCGAATTCTTCTGCAATTTCACCTCCCTCCAAAGGCTGGCCACGTGAGAACGCATTTTTGGCAATATTGAGCGGGTGCCGCAGATGATCGACCGCTGACAGGGCAGGGCCGAAGTGTTTACGATTGCCGGCGATGCCGCCAACCGCGATGCCGCCGAAACCGACACCATGATAGCCGCGCTCGCGTCCGATCAAGCGATGTCGCATGCCATCGCCGCGTACGCGGTGGTAGGCCAGTGCGATCTTCAGCGCGGTGTCAACAGCTTCGGAACCATCATTGCAAAAGAACACGCGATTCAAGCCTTCCGGCGCGATCGACACCAAGGCGGTGGCGGCTTCAAACGCCTTGGGGTGCCCCATCTGAAACATGGGTGCGAAATCCATAGTCACCGCCTGTTGCCGGATCGCTTCAACAATCTTGGGATGGTTGTGGCCGGCATTGACGCACCATAAACCGGCGGTGCCGTCGAGGATCTTGCGGCCGTCGTCTGCCGTGTAATACATCCCGTTGGCAGCGACCAGCATGCGCGGTCTGGCCTTGAATTGGCGGTTAGCCGTGAAGGGCATCCATAAGTGCTCGCTATTAATTGTTGTCGGCATGGCGTAGGCTCCTGTTTGGTCGAATGTGGTTCTCTCAGATTTTACGGCAGCGGGCATCGAGTGCGCCTCTTTTTTCAACTGCCATCGGCTTGCTGGTAGACTGTCGTCCCTTGGCAATCAGGCCTTTTTCTACACTTAGCGTGCATCAAGCGCCAGCACCTATATCAGCAAAATCGCAAGCATCATGATCGAATCAATGAATCACAACAAAAGACGTCTCTCGGTAGCACCCATGATGGATTGGACCGACCGCCATTGCCGTCTGTTTCACCGCCAGATTACGCGCCATACATGGTTGTATACCGAGATGGTCACGACTGGAGCCTTGCTCTATGGTGACGTCGCGCGCCATCTTGACTTTAATGATGAAGAGCATCCGGTCGCATTGCAGTTAGGCGGCAGTGAACCGGCTGACCTGGCCAAGAGCGCCAAGCTCGGCGCTCAATGGGGTTACGATGAAATCAACCTCAATTGCGGCTGCCCATCGGAGCGCGTCCAGAAAGGCGCTTTCGGTGCCTGTCTAATGGCCGAGCCGGCGCTGGTGGGCGATTGCGTCAAGGCCATGCGTGATGCAGTCTCGATTGATGTGACCGTCAAGCACCGGATCGGTATTGACCAGGCCGAGTCATATGCTTTTGTGCGCGACTTTGTGGGTACGGTGGCCGCTGCCGGTTGCAACACGTTCATCGTGCATGCACGCAACGCGATTTTGAAAGGTCTGAGTCCCAAGGAAAACCGCGAAGTTCCGCCACTCAAATACGATTTCGCATATCAGCTCAAACGCGATTTTCCACAATTGGAAATCATCATCAATGGTGGTATCAAGCTGCAAGAAGAAATCGATCTGCATTTGCAATACGTGGACGGCGTCATGCTGGGTCGCGAGGCCTATCACAATCCCTATCTGATGGCGAGCTTCGATGCGCGCTACTATGCCGACGATACAGGACAAAAATCACGCGCTGAAGTATTGCACGCCATGTTGCCGTACATTGGAGCGCAACTGGCGCGGTTTGGTGCCAGTGCTGGCGGAGGCTTGAAGCTCAACAGCATCACGCGCCATATGCTTGGCTTGATGGCGGGTATGCAAGGGGCACGCGCTTTTCGCCAGACTTTATCCGATTCGAAGAAGCTGGCGAAGGGCGATCCGACCCTTTTGATCGAAGCGCTGGAACGCGTCCAGGCCGCTCAAACGTCGATTTAGATCTAAAAATACAGGTGGCAGTATCTTAAAAGATGCAATAAATACCTGCGGGTATGAATGCATTTTCCCCTATACCCCCCCATATTTTAGTTTTTGATTAAAGGCAATGAATTAAGAACTAAGAAGTAAGTTTTCTCAAGCCCTGCAAGCCTTGTTTTTCTTACTGGTCGATTATTGCCTCTTGCTTTGCGCTGCCAAACCATTTTTTCTTCAGTCCCAATATCCTTGCCTGCGGCTCGCTCGATTCTGGATGCAGAATAGAAAAGCAATTTGAGACCCTGAAAATCATCAGAAAACATCGCCATAAGCATGCATTACGCGTGCGTTAACGCACAGACGTCTCGTGTATTTCGGCCTAAAGTATGAGTAGCGGCGATTGGAAATAGCGGTGGCGAATCAGCTACCGGCTGCGGCGAAAGCATATTTGCTCTCATGATAATGTTCATTTCCTCCTGGAAGGATCAAAAATGCTGAACGAGAACTCAAGCAATTCCATCAAGAATCTATGCTCAAAAATTGAACATATCCGTTTTTGCATGATGGCCACTGTCAACGATGATGACAGCGTGTCGAGTCGGCCGATGACCGAACAGGCCACTGAATCGGATGGGACGATGTGGTTTTTTACCTCGGACGATTGCCAGTTGGCCTATGACTTGATTCGTCATCCACAGATTAACGTCAGTTTTGCCAATCCGGCCGATAGCGTGTACGTGGCAGTATCGGGTGATGCCGAATTAGTGAAAGATCGGGATAAGGCACAGCAATTATGGAATCCCTTGGTTGCTGCCTGGTTCCCGCTCGGCATCGATGATCCGCATTTATCACTGATCAAATTGCGTATCCATTCCGCTGAATATTGGGATTCGGAAACCAATCGGATGACGCAGCTATTTGCCTTGGCAAAAGCGGTGCTGACCGGCGATCGTCCCAAAGGCGTGGGCGAGCATGCAAAAATCCAATTTAGCTAAACAGGGCGATCTTGTCTCATGTCTGTCCCACCTGAAATTATCGGTCGTTTTGACCTCCCGAACGATCCGCAAAAGCCCTTGCATATTCCAAAACTGGCGGAGCGCGGGCGACCAAAAATGAGCATCTACCTGGTGGCTTATCTTGCTGCCGGCTTGGTATTTTGCCTCTTGGATTTTATCTGGCTAACCGTATTGGCCAAGGATTTTTACCAGAGCCAAATTGGAAGCCTCATGTTGGCCGAGCCAAAGCTGAACGCTGCCGCCGTGTTTTATGTCTTGTATCTGTTCGGTTTATTGATGTTTGCCATGATTCCTGCCTTGCAGGCGCAGAATTTTTCGATTGCCATCGGCTTGGGTGCATTATTGGGATTGATCGCCTACGCCACCTATGACCTGAGCAACCTTGCTACCTTGAAGGGATGGTCGTTGTATCTCAGTCTGGTCGATATCGCGTGGGGTGCTTTCGTCAGCGCCAGCGCCAGTACGGCCGGCTACTTTGCGGCCCGCGCTCTGGCAAAACTATCCTAGCGAACCAGATGCTGACATTCAACTCTGCAAATCCAATTCGAAAGAATCGTCATGACAAATCCAGTCCAATCTTCTCAATTTATGCCGGAACTTGAGCGCCAGCTTGATCAGCTGATTGCGTGGGCAGTGGCGAATGCGCCTGATAAAAGCAACAACCTAACGAAGAGCGATTTTGCCGAAGTGCGCGAAACGTTTTGCAAGATCGCGAACGGCACCGACGATCTGGCCAATCAACGGCGCGAACCATCGCAAGGCGGCGCACAATATATCAATGTCACGCCGGCGCCTTGGCCCTAGAGCAGAAATATCGTAGCGTCGAAGGCCGTTCAAACGAGCTGGCCATCGACGGACGTACTTCATAAGCGTCTCTTGTGCTGAATAATACATCCGGGTGTATTATTTTTGATGCTTTAAAGACGTGCGGCATAAGGGGTATTTTTGCTTATACTCCCGATAAAAATGATTTAATAGCCAGAAATCACTGGCATTGAACGCACAATCGGGCGCGATTAACCCATCTGCGCGCGCGTAGCAATCTGCCAATCGCAAACCGAATCTACTACAATACGATTCACATCTGTCCTTGCCCTTCAACCGTTTTTGCCTTCCACTAAGCCCAACATCATGCGTCGTCCGTCCAAAGACTCACAAAAAAAACTTTCTGCCGACAGCCAACGCCTCGTTACCCTTTCGCAAGCCATCGTCCAGGCGGCTAGCCGGGTAGA
>JAZKIX010000216.1:21051-25173 GCA_040384645.1 Pseudomonadota bacterium
GAACCTGGGAGCGCGCCCTCGATAGCTTGCTGCAAAAAATGCTCAAGACCAACCGGATCGAAGCGATCGACAACACGCTCAACCAATTGTTTCCCAGTGATTTGAACGCCTACGATGTGTTGATGGATTCGGTCGAAGCGATCAGCGAATCCTGCCCGATTGAACATGAAGAAAACGGCGCCACCGTCAAATACGATGCCCTGCTGATCGCCGCGCCGATTCTGGCCTGGACCCGGTTTGCCATTGCTTCCGGCCCGATTGCGGGCGAGCATGTGCTCACTCTGTCGGCTCATTTGGCTGCACATTTACTCGCTAGCGACACCCATATGGCAATGGTGCCGCAATTGTTTGCCATCGACCAATTGCCGCGCAGTTATGCCGAAGCGGCCACGTTGACCCAACAATTGGCGCTGGCAAGTGTAAAACGCACCCCCTTGAAAGCGCCTCCCAATAACCCGGATACTGTGCCTTTCCTGGCCGATACCCGTTATCTGTTGGCAGTGGTTTTAGCGCCAGTAGGCGCACCGATGTTTCGCTGGCAAATGGCAGAGAACCAGCTCAACTTTATCGCGGACCGTGCCGCCGCATTAGCCCAATGGCGCGAGCAAGCGACCCCGACAGTAGCGCGCTTACTGCCTGGTTGCGGTGTGGAATTATTGTTGCCGGAAGCGTATTACGTGGCGTGCCGCGAAGCCGACAAACAAATCCGCCCAATTTCGATCCGTGCCGCTGTCAATTACCTGACGCAGGCTTTGGGCGTTGAAGCAATTGAATTACGCGCCATTATTGCCGGTTTTGGCGATGAGCTAACTGATGGCCAGCTAGAGGAATACCGCGTTAGCTTTACCCTACGCCATAACGACGACGTGATCTATGGCATCGTATGGCCATTTTATGGACAAGAGGACGAAGAGGGCACGCCGGCCGAAGCGATGCCGCACGGTGGGATTGCCAGTACATCGACGGCCTCCAGGCCGCTCGACGTGATCCTTGGATTGTTAGCCGAGTGCGGTATCACAAGTATCAAACAGCATACGGAACGCTTTCCGCTGGAGTTTTGCGATGATTGTGGCGCGCCCCTATTTGCCGATGCTGATAGCGAATTAGTACATGCTGAAATGCCGGAAGACACTCCGGCGAGCAATGAACACTTTCATTAAGGCCTAGATACTAAAATATACTAGGTGGTGTATTTTATCTTGACCTTTAAATACCTGCGGGAGGGTGGCATTTTGTTGCTATACCCCCCCTTTTTCATGACGAAGAGCAATCCGGACTTACCAGCGCGTGAAAGGATGGCTAATTAAATTTGCGTTGTAATAGCGCGCATCCGATGTTACTTCCTGTCCCACCCATTCCGGCTTGGCGAATACCTGGTCTTCCGCTGCCAGCTCAATCTCGGCCACCACCAGACCGGCATTTTCGCCAACAAATTCGTCCACTTCCCACACCATGCCGGCATAGGGAATGCGGAAGCGGTGTTTTTCAATAATCGGTTGCTCGCATAGCGTATCCAAAAAAGTCTCGGCATCGGCTAGGGGAATCGGGTATTCCCATTCGCCACGAGTAGCACCGACAGTGCGGCCTTTGATGGTAAGCATCGCCGTATCACCTTCGATCCGTACCCGCACGACCCGCTCTTTGTTGGATGATAAATAACCCTGTCGCAGCAAAATGCCTTGGCCCAGTGCGCGCCAGCCATCACCGGTCAGCAGAAATTTTCTTTCGATTTCGACATTCTGGCTAGCGCTCATGATGCTGCTTCCAGGTCGCGCAAGATCGGTTGCAGGATGGCAGCGCCCAGACGGACACTGCGCGCGCCATTCCAGCCGACATGCGCATCGGGCAAGTTGGCATTGTCTTTGAATGGCATTTCCAGCGTCAGCGACAGGCATTGGAAGGTATGGCCGACATATTTTGATGCCAGCTTCAGCATGTCTTCACTGTACTTGCCGGAGCCATAGCCAAACTGGTCTTGGAAGTCGGGACTGGCCAGTTTGAAATGCTCGATGAAGCTCTTTTGGCGCGCCATTTGCTGTGGGCTAAAGCTATCCAGCATTTCACAGCCGGCCACAAAGACATAGGGCAAAGCCTCGTCGCCGTGGATATCCAGGAACAGGTCGCAGCCGGTTTCGTGCAATTTATTTTTAACTGTGAACACTTCCGGGCTGGCTTGCAAACTGGGCGTGACCCATTCCCGGTTCAGGTTGGCGCCAGCGGCATTGGTGCGCAAATTACCCCGCATTGCACCGTCTGGATTCATATTGGGCACGATGTAAAACATGGCCTGGGCCAGCAAACGCTGCGCGGTCGGATTGGCGCGGTCTAGCAAGGCATCGAGTAAGCCTTCGATAAACCATTCGGCCATGGTTTCGCCGGGATGTTGGCGTGCAATGATCCAGACTTTTTTAGCTGCGTCAGGATTGCCCAAGGTCAGCAGATTCAGGTCGCGGCCTTCTACCGATGAGCCGATATCCTCAACCCGCACTAGACCCGTCTGCTCTGCGCGCCCGATCAGGTCCAAATGGCGCTCCCAGGAATAGGGCTCGAAGTAAGCGTAATAAATACTGTCGCTGCGTGGGGTGTGGTTGATGGTCAGCACTTGCCCGTCAAAGCTGGTCGGCACGCGGAACCAATGTTCGCGGTCGACGCTGGCAACCGCTTGATAATTTTTCCAGCCGAGTGGATAGGTTGATTGCCCAGCATTGAGAATACGCATAGTGCAGGTCGTATCGCGCGCACCTTGTAGTCGAAAATAAAACCATTGCGTGATCTCGGCGTGCGAGTCATTGCGCAGTTTAAGTTCAATTGCCGACGGATCATCAGCGCGCAATACCTCGATTGCACCGGCATCGAAGTTTTGGCTGATTTTAATGCGGGTCGACGGGATTGTTGCTGCGGCAGGGACAGGTTCCAAGATGGTTTCCAGATTCAGTGGGGATGCCCGAATTTTGGCACGAATCTGGCGAATGATTTGAACCTTGTCTTGAACCCCACGTTGAACTATTGCGCTGTCTGCTGCCGCTCTATCTCACTGCGTTTCATTTCCAGATAGTCGTCGCGATCCATCTCGTGCAATTGGCGCGGATATTGCTCGGTCGCGGCAAACCAATTTTGCAGACGTTGCTCCATTTGCTCTTGTGGCGGCAATGTTAAGGCACTCAAATATGCATCGATCGCCAGAAAATAACGCATCGTGTTGCGCTCAACCACGCCACGCACGCCACCGACATAGTCGGGTCGTGCCGAGGGCGCTTTCGCCAGATTAGTGAACCCTATTTTATTGCGGCCGATGGTGGATAAATACGCTTTCATCCCGATCCGTGCAGCAATTCCGTAGGAATAGGAATAAGTAAAATGGACAAAAGTTTTATTGCCGGGCAATGCTACCGCTTCCAGGCCAATCCGATAGTCGGTTGTGCCGACCGGTCCACTGTCTGCCTTGAGACGGACATCGAAATAATCCGGCGTATTACTAGCCACCCCAAACAAAAAGTTGACGCGGTACGCTTCCTTGATCGGCTGGTCGAATTTTTTACCAATGCTGACCGCCAGCATTGCGCTCAAATTTTCTGTTGAAGTCTCAATCGATGCGTGGCAATACTTGGTATTGATATGCAAGATCAATAAATCGCACCAGTGCGTCGGATCGGTCAAGGCTGTATTGACGCTGGCAATGGGGTAATTTAATACCGCATACACGTCGCCCTTCAACTGGTTTGGCAATTCCACAGAATCGAGTTGGAGGGGACGTTTGAACTGTGTGTCTTTGAGACGATCCGCCAATTCGGCATACTTGGCGCGCAGTTGCAGCGCGGAACCGGTATTGGGCTCCGCGGCGACACTCCAGCCAGCAAAAATCCACATGGCGGCCGCAAGCAAACAATGGCAAGGACTAAGCGAGAAGCCGAGCTTAAAACGCCAACTAAAATATAGGCGCCAAGGCATCGCTCCGAGCGGATCACCACTGATTGCTGGACGAGACGGCCGTGTCCGATTTCGCGGCTGGCCGTCTGATTTTTGCGGTGAAGTCACGTCAGCTTAACGGCAGCTAATAGTCAGAGTGCCGCCCTCTGCAGCGGAGGCACGTTGGGGGGCGCTGTCGCCACAACGGTAGCTGAC
>JAZKIX010000217.1:0-9642 GCA_040384645.1 Pseudomonadota bacterium
CAAGCACGCCTGAGGCAGACGAGCTCGAATTGAGTTTGATAAAAAAGCGACTCACCGGTTGCTGTTCAATAAAAGCAAAAAATGCATCGTAACAAGTGAAAACGGGTTGGCTTGCAAGCGCATGAGGTGCCAACAATTTCTTGCATAGCGGCTTGTCGAACATGGTGATGATATCGAGCGGATGGTTAAACCACGACACCTGTCCGCTGCATCCGGCGATGGTGGTCATGAGCTGGGAAAAGCCAAGAAACCATTGTTTGGGATGGTAAATTCTGCCGCGTTCATCCTCAAGTTGCAGGGCATTTTCCACGCCACCCAATGCAAGAATGCGCTTTTCGACCTCAAAATTCTCGCCGGGAGACTCAATCCGAACGGTTACATCACTTGTAAGGCAGTCTTCAAGCAGGGATGGATTATTCAATAGTGCAAGGTAAGGCAGGACAGCAGCCGGCTGCTGTCCTGCCTGTTGCAATGCTTCTTGAAACAGCGAAACGCGGCGATTCTCGGGATTGCCAATAATCAAAAATGAACCAGGACGCGCCATCGGACAACTATTCCGTCACGGCAGGATAGCGATAATCGTCTTCGTCCACGGCTTGCTGATCGGAGACATCGACTTGAATCGCCAATTGCTTGAATTTTTTCATCATGTCATTTGAAAGAAAGTGGTAATGCAAGTCCAGCTTCTTTAGCTTCAGGATTTGGCTGCTGGCAAGCAATGCTTGCCCGCCTTGGTCGGTAAGCGTGCCTAGTGACAGATCGAGCGTTTCCAGTTGGTCCAGTACCTTCGCCTGGGCGATTTCAAGCGCAATTTCGTCGGCGATTTGGCTATCTACCAGACCAAGATAAGTCAGTTTGGGGAATAGCTGCGCCGTCATGAACGGCCGCAGATCAGCCATCGTAGCGTCGAAGCCGTACTCATCGACACCCAGATAAAGCAATAAAAATTCCAGCTCGGGAAGCTTGGCGCTGGTGAGCGTTTCAATAATTTTCTTTGGCAAACCGCCACATTCGATGGTCAAGGCCTTGAGGTTTTTGTGCTGAATTGGCATCTCGGACAAGACCAAGCTGGTCGATCCCTTGATATGGAGTCGCTCAAGGCCGGGAAACGCTGGGAAAATATTGGTGTAATCGCCTTGATTAATCCAGGAAATTTCGCATTCTTCCGAATCCATATCGCCGACAAACAATTCTTTCAGATTCGGCAGCTTTGCCGCATTTCCAGCCAGCATATCGAGCGCTTCTTGCGGCCCATTCTCGTATGCGTCTTCCCATGCTGCAATCACCAGTGACTCGACCTGCGCAGCTTGGGGCGTGCCTAAAAAGGCTTCGACTTTTTCAAGCAGCGTTTTGCCTGCTTCTGCTTCCTCGTAATTTACAGCAATGCGCTTTGCCACTTTCTTGGCGCTGGCGGCGCCTTTTTCCACGTAGCCTTTTTTCGTTTTTTCGGCAATCAGTTTTGCCATTTCCTTTTGCGCTTGCTCGGCAGAATCAAAACTGGTGGTTTTCTCTTGCCCGGCAGTGCCGATTTTTCCGTATTTCACGACAAGCGTGGCTTCCTCAATCTCGATTTGCCAGAATTTATAAGATTTGGAATCTTGGTATTCAAAATAATATTTCATCAAACAAGACTTTCTCAAGGAAGTGCCGAGGTTTAAATTTGCCAAGATCAAGCTGCACAGGACTGACGCAAACTTGTTGCAGCAAGTACGACGCAGGGGTTTTAGGCCGTTTTTTGCCTGCTTGCAAGCGGTCTGTGCTCGCAAGCACAGACCGCTTTGCAAGGGTGGTGACGGCTACAGTAGCAGTTGTAAGAAGAGACACCATACCGCAGCTTCGGCGTTTTAACATAAATTACGGCACCGCACCAGGCGTCGTACCAGCGCTACCTGCACCAATCGCCGGCGAGCCGGCTGTCAAGGAAAAATCGCCGGTGGCAGCATTGGTAAATAGCGGGTCGGCATAGATCGAGGTGGTATCGCCCAGCAGCGTTTTGGTCGCGGCAAAACTCTTGTTATTGACGGTCGGCGGCCACGGCGCATACAGAAAAGCGCGGTTGGAGGGCGTGTAGAAGAACACATTGTTTTTCATGCTCCAGCCAGACAAATCGTTAGGACCAGTCCAGTCGTCGGCTCCGATTTTCAACACGCCAGATCCACCACTAGGGTCCATGAATATATTGTTTTCGATATGCATATTTGCGACGAAGCCGCCGGTATCAGGTCGTGCAGATACCAGGAATCCGGTGTCATAAAAAGTATTGTTGCGCACAATGTAGTCGTGATCGGCACGCATGCCGTCGGTCTCCAGGCGCATACCCTCCTGATTGCGCACCATGATGTTATGGTGGATATCGCTGCTAAATAATCGCAGGTAGAAGGCAACCGCGTTATCTTCAAACAGATTGTTATAGGCATTCATATGCACCACACTGGCATGTTTATGACGCAGCGCGACGTGGTTGTCATGGAATACATTGCCATAGGCAGTGAAGGTGGAGCCAGGTAAAGCGGCAAGTTCGGAAATTAATGTCAGCGCGCCAGAGTTATTGTCTGGATTTGAGTCCGCCGTCAAATAAAAAAGACTATTGCGCACGATGAAGGTGTGCAGGCCATCCTGGGCGTGGATCACCAGTCCGCCGCCGACACCGCTGGATTGAGTGACCTTTCCGTCGTGCGCCACGATGTTGACGAAATCGGCGTACGTCACAAAATCGTCGACCACGATGCCTTGATCGCCGAAGTTGGTGATCTCCAGATTCTGCATGCGGATACCGCCGTTATTGGACATACGAAGCTGTGCACTAGTACGATTGGCCGAGAATACCGCCCGCGGTGAGCCGCGCCAGCTTTTCAGCGTGGTCGGCGCGGCTGGAGTGCCGCTGGCATTGGCGGTATAAAAATTGAGCGTCATCTGGTGCGTGGCTGAATTGGTCGCCATATCAAACGTGCCTTTGACATAGACGAAATCGCCGCCACGCACCGCTTGTTCCAGCTCTTTGAAATGATTGTAGGGCGAGGCAAAAGTACCGCTGCCATTGGTCGCCGCAGCCGCATTCACCCACCAGCATTTTTTGCCGGTTGGTGCTTCGCACACAGAAGGATCGCCCGGTTCAATACCATTCGGCCAGAGCAAGCCGGTTGTCCCGTTCGGCGCAGCAGTATCGATACAGGCCACGGTCACATTGCTGATATTGCTGCTGGCAATCGTCCCGCTGCCATTGCTGACGGTACAGGTTTGGCCAGTGGGCTGGGTTTTAACGGTCACGCCATAGCCGGCACCGGTGGCCAGTTTGGTGGCGAAGGATTTGCTCGTGTTGGTGCTGAAACTTAATGTCTCGGCATTGCTGTTTTGCAGCACCAGTGTTTGGCCGCTTCCTAAGCCGGACACCGTGGCAACAATGCTGTAGGTATTGGTGACGCAGGCCACCGTCACATTGCTGACATTGCTGCTGGCAATGGTGCCGCTGCCATTACTGACGGTGCAGGTCTGGCCGCTCGGCTGGGTTTTGACGCTGACGGCATAGCTGGTACCCGAGCCCAGCTTGGTGGCAAAGGTGCCATTCGTATTACTGGTAAAACTCAACGTTTGCGCATTACTGTTTTGCAGCACGACCGTCTTGCCGCTGCCCAGACCCGATACCGTGGCAGAAATACTGTAGGTCTGCACGGGTATAACCGGTGCATCGCTTGTTAGCAGTAGCGAAGAAATCGCAGGCCATGCCGTTTGTCCTTTAATGCTGACAAAATCGCCTGTGCTGATGACGATATCGTCGTACCAGAGTTCGAACGCTTGGTTTGAGGGGCCTTGGGTCCAGTCGAAAAATTTAATGGCATCAATCGGACCATTGGAATAATGCCGATTGAAAATTCCGACTGCGTCGACATACACTTTGCCGTCAATTTCCAGATAATACGCACCGTCGGCCACTTCATTTAATGCGGTGGTACCGCTATTAAATTTGATCCGCATTTTAAAGTGATGCCAGTCGGCACCCCACATGAACGAATGAAAATTGTGCTGTTGCGGTGTCTGTACCGAGGCGGCGCCAAAGGATCGGCCAATCCAGCCTGGATTGCTGCCATCCAGCAATACGACGTTTTGGGTGTCGTTTTCGACGTCGGTGCCATCGCCAAACCCAACAAAATAGAGTGCGCCGTAATCGACACCGGTGTAGTCCAGCCCGAACGTGGTGTTGGCATAATTGGCGCCGTTCTTGGCACCGAATATTTTCAGGAATTTCACCCCGTGTTTGGCTTCTGGCATCTTGGCCCGGAACTCGACAAATACTTCGCGCGTATTGGCTGGGACGGCATACTGAGTCCAGATGGTTTGCCCAGCTGCGGGATTCAGATACTTCCCTTTCAGACTGCCGGCACTGCCCTTGAAATTTTTTGTGGTGTCGTGCGAAATTTCGAGCGAGGTATTGGCCTGCAGCGCAGCGACATACCGACCATCGACGTTGGCCAGGGTTTGTCCCGGCGCATCCCACGATTCCTTGACTACCACCACGACCGGCGTCTTGATGCACGTCACCGCCACATTACTCACATTGGCGTTATTGACCGTGCCGCTGCCGTTGCTGACACTACAGGTTTGCCGCTCAGGTTGGCTACGGATCGTCAAGTTGTAGGTCGTGCCAGTGTTAAGACCAGTAAAGGCAATAGCGCCATTTTGCACCGCCGTCTTGGGATTGGCGTCCTTATTGACAAGGATCAGTCGCTTGCCCGCATCCAGTCCAGACACTGTCGCAGTGATGCTGAACGTGGCAGCCAGCACTGAAAACGGCAGCGTGCACAGTAGCAGTGGAAGTAAAGAACGAAGACGCATGCGGATACCTTTTTTTAGAAAATTGATGTTTTTTGCAGTACCAGCGTGTTGCCACTGCCCAGCCCCGATACCGTGCCCGAAATATTGGCGCTCTGTGCTGGCACAGCAGACTTGTCGCTGTTCAAGCGTGGCGAAAAAATTGCCCGCCTACTCACGCTTGCTGCATTTTGCGTCAACGATTGCGGCTTCTGATCGTAGATGGCAATCAGTGAATCGGTCAGGACCGTGGTCTCAAAATACCCGCTGTTTTGTGCGCCGTGGATATAACCTGCGCGAAAGCCGGCATTGTTGCCAGCCCGCTTCCAGAGCGGCAAGTTGGTCTGATTGATTTTTTGGGTGAAGCTGCTCTCCCCTTCGCGCTTGATCCACATGCCGATCTGGCCATCACTCACGCCGACCGCGCTGCCAAGCTTGGCGTAGTAAATCACGTCCATCCATTTGCCCAGTTGCGCTGCGGTGATGAAGTCTTCGAACTCACCCATATCGGAGCCACCGCCTTGATGATCGATCGAAAATTTGGCATACGCCATGGAATAGCGGCCAGCAACCGGGCGCGACTCGAAAACGACGGTGGGATTTTGGCCAGTAGAGGAATAACCGTCGCACCAAAAAGCCATGAGTTTATTATTAGTTGAGGCACCTACCCTGACGGCGGCACGCACCTGGCTGCGCGTAGTGTTGGTGATATTGGCGGTCCAGGTGTCTGGATATTCACCACGCACGGCAAATTCCACGCGCAACGATTGCCCAACGACTGCGTAAACGGTGGCGGTCGAACCGTCGGCGGCCTTGATGGCATCGCCAGCTTTCCAGCTTGACATATCGCCTGTCACATCAAGCGCCAAAATACTGCGGTGTTTGTAGTTGAGCGGCACAAAAACGCGCTGGTGAAAATAAAATTGGTTTTGATCGTTAAACGTAAACCGTCGCTCGGCGATGGTTTCGATATCGAGCGCGGTTTGGACGCCTTGGAAGGTGAAGGGAATACCTTTCTCGGTTTCGCCGGACGGCGCGACTGCCACATCGCTATTGGCTTCAAACGCAAAGCCATTCTTGACCATGTGCGTGGTGTCGGTGCCGTTGAAATTGTAGAGCGCGACCGGCGCGACAACGGGACTGGTATTGACACAAGCCACCGTCACATTGGTCACATTGCTGCTGGCAATCGTCCCGCTGCCATTGCTGACGGTACAGGTCTGGTCGATCGGCTGGGTTTTAACGGTCACGGCATAGCTGGCACCAGTGGTCAGCTTGGTGGCGAAGGGTTTGCTCGTGTTAGTGCTGAAGCTTAAGGTGTCGGCATTGCTGTTTTGCAGCACCAGTGTTTTTCCGCTGCCTAAACCGGATACCGTGGCAGAAATGCTGTAGGTATTGGTGACGCAGGCCACCGTCACATTGGTCACATTGCTGCCGGCAATAGTGCCGCTGCCATTGCTGACGGTGCAGGTCTGGCCACTCGGCTGGGTTTTGACGCTGACAGCATAGCTGGTACCCGAGCCCAGCTTGGTGGCAAAGGTGCCGTTCGTATTACTGGCAAAACTCAACGTTTGCGCATTACTGTTTTGCAGCACGACCGTCTTGCCGCTGCCCAGGCCCGACACCGTGGCAGAAATACTGTAGGTCTGTACTGGCACCGTGGGCGTGTCGCTGCTCAACAGCAGTAACGAAATTGCCGGCCAACCCAGGTCTCCTACTTTTTGCGTCAACGATTGCGGCTTCTGGTCGTAGATGGCAAGCAGTGAATCGGTCAGGACGGTGGTCTCGAAATAGCCGCTGTTTTGCGCACCGTGGACGTAACCTTCGCGAAAACCGGCATTGTTGCCGGCACGCTTCCAAAGCGGCAGATTGGTCAGATTTATTTTTTGGGTGAAACTGCTCTCCCCTTCGCGTTTGATCCACATACCGATCTGGCCATCGCTGACACCGACCGCGCTGCCAAGCTTGGCGTAATAGACCACATCCATCCATTTGCCCAGTTGCGCTGCGGTGATGAAGTCGTCGAACTCTCCACTATCGGCTCCAGCGACTTGTTTATCTATCGAAAATTTTGCATAAGCACTGGAATAACGGCCAGCAACTGGACGCGCCTCGAAAACAACGGTGGGATTTTGCCCTTTGAAGGAATAACCGTCGCACCAAAAAGCGGCAAGTTTATTATTCGTTGAGGCGCCCGTCCTGACGGCGGCGCGCACCTGGCTGCGCGTGGTGTTGGTGATATTGGCGGTCCAGGTGTCTGGATATTCACCACGCACCGCAAATTCGAGCCGCACTGATTGTCCGACGATAGCGTAAATGGTGGCGGTCGAGCCGTCGGCGGCCTTGATGGCATCGCCTACCTTCCAGCTTGAAATATCCCCTGTGACTTCCACCGGCAATATATTGCGGTGTTTGTAGTTGAGCGGCACAAAAAAGCGCTGGTGAAAATAAAATTGGTTTTGATCGTTAAACGTAAACCGTCGCTCGGCGATGGTTTCGATATCGAGCGCGGTTTGGACCCCTTGGAAGGTGAAGGGAATACCTTTCTCGGTTTCGCCGGGGGGCGCGACTGCCACATCACTATTGGCTTCAAACGCAAAGCCATTTTTGACCATGTGCGTGGTGTCGGTGCCGTTGAAATTGTAGAGCGCGACCGGTGCCGGAGCCGGAGCCGCCGCGGCTGCAACGGCAAACGGCAGAACAATTAAGGTAATGGCAAGAACGAAGCTGGACAGGGAGGGCGAGGCACGCATTGCGATGACACTTTCAAGAATGGACTAATTAAGAAACCATAATGGCAAGCTTGGCATTGCCAATTGACATTGCCACTTTTGCATCACCACTTGCACCGGATGGTTCCCAAGTCAAAACCAGCGGATGTGTTTTACCTTGCGGCATTACTAGTGTCAACGGATCGTTACGCTTGAGCCGGAAATTGCACCCTGGCGCGGCTATCCAATATCACTAAAGTTATCAATAATGAGGGGGTATAGTCGAAAACACCCCATCACCCGCAGATAATTATTACTGTTTAAAAAATACATCCCCGTGTATTTTTTTATCTCACAGTCAAAATACAAGATCATGTCAAGCTAACTAGTAACCATGTCCCACCACCCCAAACCATGCACCATTGGTCGGCACCCCAGTAGTCTCGCCGCTTCCGGTCAGTATCGTACTGGTAGTGAAAGTGCCGTTGATATCAAAGCCCAGGGTATTGCGCCAACGTGTCAGGTTTGCGTCGTACGTACTCGGACACCAGTCGTTGTCGAGTACCAAGCTGGCATTATTTTTATACAAGTTTTTATCAATCTGCCATTTCGCCAGCATGCTGCTATTGTCCTCGCCCGAGCAGCCCGAAAAAGGTGCCTTGACATTGTTGCTGACGACGTTAAACCAGAACCGGTAAGTATTGCTGCCGGGTTGATAAGGACCACCCGCAAAATTGGTGCGGCCTTGCGCCAAGGTGTTGTGGTGCAAAAAGACCTTTTCCATCACGCAAGTAGTCTGAAAGCACTGCGCGCCCAACGTGATGTCGCTGTTTTCCAATAAGTTGTGGTGCATATGCAGGCCACTGGCATTGCTTTGCGCCATCATGCTGAAGCCATTCCCCATGCTGCCGTCGGCCGGGCCGAGGATGATGTTTTCACGGAAGGTATTGTTGACAGAATTATCCTTGTCGGAAATGCCGCTATAGGTTTTAGTTTCGACCAGATTATTTTCAATCAGGCCATTGGCGACGTCGTATAGCACCATCGACGAGCCGCCGGAAGTACGGGTGGTGCCATCGCCCGCGAGCCAGGAGCGAACTTCGAACGGGCCGAAATAATTATCTTGCACCATCAAGCCCGGATGGCGCGTGCTATCACCGCCCGCCGGGAAGATGTAGCAAGGGTTTTCCGAAATGCCGACATCGCCTGCCTCGCCGTTGAAGTACTCGCGCCCATTCAAGAAGCGGTTGTTGCGAATCACCAAACCGCCGCGAGAGCTGTCGATAAAGATGCCACGCTGCCGTGCATTAAGGATGTCGAATCCCTCCAGTCGCCCGGTACGCGTATCTTCGGCGTACGAGATCGAACGATCCTGCAAATCGAGCGTCACTTTTTCATTCGGGTAGGCCAACAGGACGACACTGCTATTGGCATTGAGGGAAAAGCCATTGGTGGCATAGCGCCCGTTACGGACATAGATCATGGCGCTGCTGGCAGCGTGGGCTAGCGTGTATTGCACGCTTTGATAAGGTTGATTGAATGTGCCGCCATTGACGGTATCGACGCCATTGGCCGCACTGACAAAGACAAAGCCGCTGCTAGTCACCTCAATCGGGAAAGCCTGTTGCAGGCTAGTCGCGCCGCCCGCTTTGCTATCCTTGACCGCCACCGTCAAGACATAGCTGCCAGTGGTCGCGGGCGTCCAGCGCACCAGGCCGCGCCGGAAATCGATATGCACGCCGCTGGCATCGACCGCCACGCCGCCTTTGGTCAAGCCAGCCACACTAAATTCGTAGGGGAAGATGCCGCCCGTGACGCCGATCCGGCTTTCATACAAGATGCCCGGATACGCCTTATTGCGCAGACCGGCGGCGCCACGCAAGACCGCCAGCGCCCACGGCGCGCTGCCATCACTGGCAATCGACAAGGGCGTGCTGGCGACATGGGTGCATTGCACGAATACATTGGCGACATCGCTGGCGGCAATGTTGCCGCTGCCATTGCTCACTGCGCATTGTTGGCCACGTGGCAGGCCAGTCACCGTGACTGCGTAAGCGGCGTTGTTTGCCAAACTGGTCGCAAAGGTGTGTTGGCCATTGCGCACGGCGCTCAAGGTATCGGCCCC
>JAZKIX010000217.1:9652-11815 GCA_040384645.1 Pseudomonadota bacterium
TTATTTTTAAGCTGCAACGTTGCGCCGGCGTCCAGGCCACGCACATTGACTGCAACTGCGTAAGCGCTTTGCGCTGCCTTATCCGTGCTGCGGGTCAGGGTCTCGCTGCCGGGTGAAGGATGGCTATTGCTATCGACCGCTTGCACACTCACCGGATAGCTGGTGGCTGGCGTCAGGTTACTTAAAGTGAAGGTGGTATTGGTAGTGCTGGCAACCTTTTGGCCGTGGATCAAGATGTCGTAGCGCACCACTTGCGCATGCGCCGGCGATGCAGTCCAGGACAGGGCTAGCGTGGTCGATGTCTTTTGCACCAAGGTCAAGCCAATGGGCGCATCCGGTGCGCACACCACCTTGACGTCGGACACATTCAACTGTGCGATTTCACCGTAGCCACCGTCAACGGTACAGGTTTGGTCGACCGGTTTGCTGATCACCGGCACATAGTAAGACTGACCGCTGCTAAAGCGCGGTACAAAGGTGATTTGGCCATTGCTGGTGATGGTCGGCTGCGCCACATTACTGCCGGAACGCTCCAGCCGGATGACCAGGGAATTGCCAGACATCAAGCCGCTGACTGCCGCGCTCACGCTATAAGAACCGGCGCTGTCGTTGCTGCATGTGACGCTGGCATTCACATTCGCGCCCGCCACTAGGCCGGCGCCATTGGTCACGCTGCAAGTCTGTCCGACCGGCTGGGTTTTGACCGACACCATATAGCTCGTCCCATTGGCCAGCGCGGTAGCGAAGGTGATGGCGCCATTGCTGGCGACAGTGACTGGATCGAGGTAATTATTTTGCAGCTGCACCGTCTTGCCGCTGCCCAGACCGGATACCGTGGCCGCGATGCTGTAGTTGCTCGCACTGTTGACGCAGGCCACCGAGATATTGCTGATATTGCTGCTGGCAATAATGCCGCTGCCATTGCTGACCGTACAAGTCTGACCAGTCGGCTGGGTCTTGACCGTTACGGCATAGCTGACACCGCTGGCAAGTTTGGTGGCAAATGCGGCCGCGCTATTGCTGCCAAAGCTTAAGGTCTGCTGATTGCTATTTTTGAGCACCAGAGTCTTGCCGCTACCCAAACCGGTTACCGTGGCCGCGATGCTATAGGTCGGCGCTGGCACCACTACCGTGTCGCTATCGAGCAATAAGGTTGAAATCGCCGGCCAAGCCCTGAGCGAATTGGCACCGTCATTAGCAAGGAATGGTGTGGCGCTATTGCGCAATTCAAGCGCAGCGACCGCAGGCAATGCTAGCGTTAACAGTAACGAGACTATCAATGAACAACGGTACATAGGAGCCTGCCTTCATCAGATTACAACGGATTATTTCGAATATAGCGGGGGTATAGGCCAAAACACCCTCTCACCCGCAGGTTTTTATTGCGCCTTTAAATATACAGCGGGGTGTATATTTAAAGGTTTTTTGACGCGCCAAGGTCGCTCCACTGCGTGCAGACGCGAGCTTTGAAACCCGGCCAGCGACAAACCACAAAAACAAGATGCTTTTTCCTCGACCAACTTGACTGCTTTTACACATGCCACTTGGTGAACACTGTTCACAATTTTGCCAGAAAAATTTAAAGGCGCTTTGGAAACGCTTTGGAAAATGACTCGCACGCATTTTTAATGTGCAATCTTTGCCAAACAAGTCACGTTTCAAAATCCGGCATCGGCTCTCGCAACGCAATGCCGCAATCCCAGTTGCAAGCACAAAAATGCATCTTATAAACCGTTCGGCTGGCTGGTGAAATATTCCAACTTGGAAATATAAAACGTCGTGTCCTGGTCATAACCGGAAGCGGACCACCCCATCATGTAACCTGCACGCCAAGGCCGCAGGGCGGGCGCTACATCGCTGCGTTTATCCATATCGGCATCGGTGATGTGATGCAATTTGGTATAACTGGCTTCGCCTTCCTTGCGCACCCAGGTCTGGATTACGCCATTTTTGGCACCGGGCGCAGTACTGAATTGTCCATGCAACACAATGTCGCGGTAGTGTCCGGCGTCGGCAGGCGTAATAAAGTGCGCGCCGCCAAAGGGTGCTATATGACTGCCCGCGCCGGTGTGATTGCCGGGGGAATAATGCACGGCTAGAGTAGTCGAGGTCGGTGTCTGTCCCGGCGGCGTATCGACATTCCACATTTCCCAGACAACGCTT
>JAZKIX010000217.1:11825-14705 GCA_040384645.1 Pseudomonadota bacterium
TCGTCTGTCCACACCGCAAACAATTTGTTATTCGTCGCATCCATCCCGCGCCACGTACTGATGGCGGAAGAGTTGCGTGTCAGATTGAACAAGCTGCCAACCCAGGTGTCGCTATCCCAGGCCATTGGCGGGTTTCGCAAATAAATGCCGGTCTTGTTATCATTTTGATCGACGCGATTAATGCCTGAAATAATACCTTCGGACACGCCACCCACCCCACGTACATGATCGCCCACTTGCCAAGACACGATGCTGGCGGCCGGCAAGTCAATCTTGGTATCGAAGCGGTGCGCATAATTGGTCGGTATATGCAGTCTGAACCGAATCCAGAAACTATCAATCGGCGGCATGGTGAATCGTTGCTCAGTCATGTTGTCCGTACCGGGAACCGAGCCCGCAAACGGAAATTGCAAGGCTTTAATTCCACTGCCGGGCACGGTAGCCAGTTTGATATCGCCTGACTTTCCGGTAAACGCCCAGCCCGATTTATTGACGAATGGGTCGCCTGCGGCAAAATCGTAAATGATGCTGGCGTTGCTGGTTGTGGCCGGGCTTGGCGTAGCGCTGACCCTGGTGGATGCCACGCTTTCGCTCCCGCCTTTGACTGCGGTCACGACAAAATAATAGAGTATGTTTGCACTCAAATTAGCGACCACGCGCGGGCTGCTTACATTTGACAGTTTGGTGCCGAAATTGGTGGGGCTCAGATTGGCCGAGGTGCCGTAATAGACATGGTAAGAAGTGGCCGCGCTAACCGGACTCCACGACAGCGTCACTTGCTGTTGACCGGCGACCGCTTGCACCCCACCAGGTGCGGCCACTGGCGTGGGCGACACCGCCTCGGCATTCAGCAGCAACGAGAGCGACGGCAAAATCGACGCCGGTTTTTCGCCGATGGCAGTGCGGTCGATCGCATTGGCGCCACCGGCAATGATCACGTTATCGATCAAAAAATGCATCAACTCACCGTAGTTATTGCGGATTTCACCCATCAGATAACCGGCCTTGAAATAGTTTTGTTGGTAGCCGTAAAAATCGCCATTGCTGACATCGATAATTTTGCTGACCGTGCCATTGGCACGCCGATTCCACACTTCCAGGACACCATTTTTAGCGCTAGCGGATGTGGGGAATTTAAAATGCAAGGTTCGGCGCTGCCAGTGGCCTAGATCTTGGCTTACATCGACCCATTTTTGAATCCTGGCATCGAAATTATCGAAGGTGGTGTACACCCTTTGAATTCTCTTATCCGTCGGATGAAGGTTGGGGTCATACGTTGACAGTTGGCTGGCGTTGTACAAATTGCCGTCGTAGCCCACGGCACCGGTTGGCGTCATCCTGGCAAATGCACTACCCAGAATCAGTGTTGAATTAGGGAACGAATAGCCGTCTGCAAACAACGCGAGCACCTTTCCGCTATTACCGAAGGGATTATTACTGGTCGGGTTATCGTCGAACAACTGATAGTTCGATGGAATAAAAATATCGTATTGCATCCATAGTTCGCTCAGACCGTTAACACCCCAGGCCGCGGTGTTCATCTTGAATCGTTGTTCGGCGCGAAGCGATCCGTTTGGCGTATCAAACCTGAAGAGCAGTGCCGACGGGGCGCTACCGGTGCGTGGAATCGAATCTTGCTTTATCGCAGGATTGCTGACCGGCGTGGCCGCGCTCAAGCCCAAATACGATTGCACGGTGCTAAACGGTACGATTTGGGTGTATGCCTCATCAGTCCATTCGCCCGAGAGTTGCCCTTTATCGGCAGCGCTAAGATTGGCCGCGGCTTTACTGCCCGCGATATAACCATTGAAACTTTCCTTGAATACATAGCTCGCCGGCAATGGCGTTGCCGCACTGGCCGCTAAAGCGAGGGCATACAGCACAATAAAGATCGCACGATGGAACATATTACCCCTTCAAACAGGCTTGCCTAACGTCTTTTATATACGACATTACAGGGGTATATGCCAAAATACCCCATTACCCGCAGATACTTATTGGCACAAAAAATATACAGGGAGCAGTATATTTAATGCACCAATAAGCTGACGCTGCCGGCAAACTCACATTACGAATCGACCAATATCGACCAATGTGTAGACGGCCTTGCAGGCTGCGGTCGGTAATTACTTTGTCTTCGCTGCGCTCGCCAAGGCCTTCACTGCCTCTTGCGACGTCATATTGGAATTCATGAACTTGGCGATCACATCGGTCAATGCGCCCTGCACCGCCGGACTGATCGCCATGTCGTGCGCAAAACTCGGCACCAGGGTACCGGCCTTGCTGGACGCATCCATATCCTCCATCGATTTCAAGGCACAGCTATCGAATTTTCCCTTCGGCACGCCGGCGCGGGCCGGGATCGAACCTTTGTTGAGGTTGAACACTTCTTGGAATTCAGGACTCATGATCGCGCTCGACAACACCAGTTGCGCCTTGGTGCTGTCCGCCGCCTTCATCTTGAACATGGCAAACGAATCGATATTGTAGGTATACGATTTATCCGTGCCAGGCGATGCAATGCATAAGAAATCCTTGCCCGGTACTTTGCCCGCAGCGGTAAATTCGCCCTTGGCCCAGTCGCCCATGAATTGCATCCCTGCCTTGCCGTTGATAACCATCGCGGTTGCCAGATTCCAATCGCGGCCCGGCGCATCCTTGTCGATAAAAGGCTTGATCTTGGCCATGGTATCGAAAGTCTTGACCATGCTGGCGCTGGTCAGAGCGGCCTGATCGAGTTGCACCAGGGCTTTTTTGTAAAAGTCAGCACCACCGTCGCTCTGGCGACGACCGCCTATAAGTTAAGTATCTAACTTAACTGAATTAAATTCAGGTACAAGAATTGCTCAGGCAGGCTCGGCTGCGGATCTTTGTCCCGTG
>JAZKIX010000218.1:0-3092 GCA_040384645.1 Pseudomonadota bacterium
GATGCGCAAGGTGGCGCTGCTGCACTGGCAGTAGCGAGTGATGCAATCATCAATGAAATGGCCGTATGGTTAGCGACACTGCCGCCGAAAAAATAAACCCGCTGCCGCCGCTCGCACCGACGCCGCAAGCGTCGGCATTTTCGCGCGGTACGCTGCTGGCGTATCTACTGCTGATCGTCTATGCCAGCCTGTATCCATTTACAGGCTGGCAAAACATGGGCTTGCCGCTGCAAACCTATTTGATGGCCGGACTGCCGCGTTACTGGACCGGCTTCGATGTCGCTATCAACATCCTGGGCTACGTTCCGCTCGGCATCCTGACTGTATTTTCGCTGCACCCAAAAATTCGCCGCGCTGCTGCGATCGCGTTGGCGCTGCTGTTAGGCATAGTGTTGTCCGGCGCCATGGAAGCGGCACAAACCTTATTGCCGAATCGCGTCGCATCCAATCTGGATTTCGTCACCAACAGTCTGGGCGCATTAATAGGCGCAGTGATCGGGAGCGCCAGCAGCCATCTGGTGCTGGAACGCAGCCGCTTGCGCTATTACAGACAACGCTGGTTTTCGGCACAGGCCAGTCGCGGCTTGATCATTTTTGCACTGTGGCCACTCGCGCAGATTTATCCGCAGAGCTATTTATTCGGCAATGGGCAAATCCTGCCCATCTTGTCTGACTGGTTATCGCTACTGCTGGAAACGCCGGTCGATCTGGGTGATTTGCTGCGCAATGGCGCGCAACTTTCGGTTGAACAATACTGGCTGGCAGAAGCCATCATTACCGCCTTGAGCATGAGCGGCGCCTTGCTGGCCTTGCTGTGCATGTTGCGCGACAAGGCGCCACGCGTGCTTCTGCTGTTAGCAATATTGGGCGCAGCGCTGGCTGTCAAAACGCTCTCGACCGCCCTGTTGTTTACACCGGAAAACGCATTTACCTGGCTCACCCCCGGCGCGCAAGGCGGCGTCTTGCTGGGGCTGGGATTGCTGACCGGCTTTGCTTTCCTGCCATCGTCCATACAAAGACGCAGCGCCGTCGCCTTGCTGATTGCGGCTCTCATCGCGATCAATCTGGCACCGACCAACCCTTATTTCATCGCCACACTGGAAACCTGGGTACAGGGGAAATTCCTCAACTTCAATGGCGCAGCGCAATTCCTGTCGCTGCTGTGGCCGATGGCAGCGCTCTGGTTCCTGCTGCATGCGAGTCACCGCGTGAAACGAAAATGATGCGGGTGTATCATTCCGGTCTTTGAGGAACACCCTGATGACCGAAGATAAACAACATTTTGGCCAGCATCTTTTCATTTGCATGAATCAACGCGACGATGGCCGCGAATGTTGTGCTGAAAAAGGTGCGCACGCTGCGCAACAACACCTGAAGGCACGCGTCAAGGAACTGGGGCTTAGCCGCAGCGGCGATGTGCGCGTCAATCAAGCCGGTTGCCTCGGTCGCTGCGAAGAAGGTCCTGTGCTGGTGATTTATCCTCAAGGCACGTGGTACACCTATGTCGACAACCATGACATCGATGAAATCATCGATGAACATCTGGTTGGTGGAAAAATCGTGGCCCGCCTGAAAATCTGAAGTTCCTCACGCGACATTCAAAACGCACTACAGCCATCCGTCATTCAAGATAAAACATGAACGCCCAAACCCAACGTTTTTCCTTGCAAGGTGCAGCCGGTGCGCTTGAATGCGCGCTGGATCTGCCTGAAACCACACCGCGTGGCATCGCCCTGATAGGTCATCCGCACCCGCTGTTCGGCGGCACCATGGATAACAAGGTCGTGCATACGCTGACGCGCGCCTTCGTGGCGTTGAACTATGTGGCAGTGCGCATGAATTTTCGCGGCGTCGGTACTTCCGAAGGTGCATACGATGAAGGCGTCGGCGAAACCGACGACATGGCGCAATTGCTGGCGCATATGCGTGAACAATATCCGGATCTGCCGTTTGCGCTGGCCGGTTTTTCTTTCGGCACCTTCGTGCAAACGCAATTGCAAAAACGTCTGGAAGAACAAGGCACACCGGCCGAACGTCTGGTGCTGGTCGGTTCCGCTCCCGGCAAATGGCCTTTGCCTACCGTGCCGGCCGATACCATCCTGATTCACGGCGAGTTCGATGAAACGATTCCATTGACGAATGTGTTCGAATGGGCGCGCCCACAAGATCTGCCGGTCATCGTGGTGCCCGGCGCCGATCATTTTTTCGGTCGCAAGCTGCATCACATTAAAAATCACGTCATCGCATTGTGGCAACGTTGATGGAACTTGTTTTGATCTCTGTCCGTCCAAGGGACGCAAGTCTATAATCACCTTTTTCTTTAATCAGCATATGCATGATCGGCATGGTCACCGCATGTGCGCAATACAGAGTCTTATGAAAAAATTATTTGCGGTCATCGCAGCCACCGTCCTTGCATTTTCCGCCACAGTTACCAGCACCGCCTTTGCACAAACGTCTTTTGCGCAAGCCATTCCGGCGCCGACCATCGCCGCCAAATCATGGCTGCTGCTGGACGCGACCAGCAATCAGATTCTGGCATCGAACGAGCCGGACATGCGCATAGAACCGGCGTCGCTGGTCAAATTGATGACGGCGTATGTTGCCTTTTCCGCCATTCAGGAAAAACGCATCAGTCTGAACCAGATGATCACCGTCTCGACCAATGCATGGAAGGTCGATGCCGAAAGCTCGAAAATGTTTATCGAGCCGCGCGTACCGGTTTCAGTCAACGATTTGCTGTACGGCTTGATCGTGCAATCGGGTAACGATGCTGCAGTGGCATTGGCAGAAGCGGTTGCCGGTACTGAAGATGCGTTTGCTGTATTGATGAATCGCGAAGCAGAACGCATGGGCATGAAGTCCACCCGCTTCTCCAATCCGCATGGCTTGCCTAGCCCGAACAATTATTCAACCGCGCGCGATCTTGCCATCCTGGCGACGCATCTGGTCAACGATCATCCAGAATTTTATAAAATCTATTCAACCAAGGAATTCACCTACAACAAGATCAAGCAATCCAACCGCAATCGTCTGCTGTGGCTGGACCCAAGCGTGGACGGCATGAAGACCGGCCATACGCAAGAAGCCGG
>JAZKIX010000219.1:0-7958 GCA_040384645.1 Pseudomonadota bacterium
AGCGTAGTTTGCAAACTTGACGGCGCCGTCCAAGCGTGACGGCGCACTCGTCCTTAATGGCCTGGATTTGACAGGGCGGATTGAACGGCAATGTTCAAGTCAGTTTGCGCCCCGGCACTTTGGTTTTGCCACTGGCATCCCACTGCGGCCAATAATCTTCCAGCTCCAATTCTTTCAAGGCATAGTTGAGATACTTCGGTTCCAGCCAGCCATCGAGCGTGACATCGCGCCGGATCAGCTTGTATTTTTTAGCTTCTTCAATCGAGCGCTGGATGCTGGCGGTGTAATACTCATCAAGTAATGGATTGATACGGTTACGCAAATCGGCAGTTTTCCCCCAGTCGGTTTTGTAATCGACATACGGCGTACCTGAAGTCGCCCAGAGCTGATATTGCTTCTCGCGGTTGACTTCTTGCGTACTCCATTGCGCGACCTTGATCAGGCGCGTCACCACGCGTTGCACGATGGCGGGATATTTTTTCTCGAATTCTTCACCGACCCACAAGGTGCCGGGTCGGTTCAGGTAAGGATCATCCAGAATTTCATGGATACGCCGCGCCACGCCGCGTGATTCCAGGTCGAACGGGGTACGCACGGTGCCGTCGATATCCCCGGTCGACAGTGCCGCCAGGGTCGAATCGCTGTCCAGACTGATGATCCGGAAATCTTTTTCATTCAAGCCGAATTTGTCGAGCCAGCGGTACAAAGTGAGCTGGCCGGCGGTACCTTTGAAAGTGGCAAGACGCTTGCCTTTGAGGTCGGCCAGCGTCTTTGCAGGGGAGGCCGCAGGCACCACGAAATAACTATTGCCACCGCGGCCGGACGACAATATAACCTTGTGTTTCAGTCCGGTGGAACGACCCACGATCACCGGCAAATCGCCGTGGCCGAAGGCAAAGTCGGTCAGACCGTTGGCAAACGATTCGTTCAGTGCCGGGCCGGCACCGGGGAAAAACTTCCATTCGATCTTGATACCATCGGCTTTAAACTCTTCATCGATGGCACGTAAGTGATGTGCATTGGCGGTGTAGGTGCCGCCCCCCAATGGTCTCCCGCCTGTACCGGCATTGGGGAAGCTGATACGGATCACGGTCGGCTTGTCTTCCGCTGCAAAAGCGCGCAAAGGATTGATCGCTAACAGCGGAGCCGCGCCGAGCAGGGAGGCAAAGGTACGTCGTTTCATGTGAATATCCTTTAAATAGGTTTGGCTAGCGTCTGGGTGGCGTATGAGAAACGTCCCCCCATAGCGTGAATAGTTAGAATCCGTATTGGAATTGAACCTGCACCCCTTGCGTATGCTTGGGACGATCGGCGGTATAGCCGGCGCTCGGTAAATCGTTACGCGTGAGCAGATAGTTGAATTGCAGTTTGCTTGTTTCAGCAAAGAACGCGTTTAAGCCCAGCGTCGTGATATTGGTTTTATCGCCCACCACGCTGGCGCGGGTATCCGCGTCGAATGTGTCGTAACGCAAGAACAGTTGATACGATTTTGGCCAATAGTCGTCATACTTGGCCAAGGACTTTTCACTCGCCAGAAATTGTTCGCCCCAGGTATAGCCCAAGTTGATATATTGCCCGCGCGATTTTTTGACAAAGACCGGCGAGGTATCGGTCGCCGCCGCAGCGGCAGTGCTAAGTGCATCGTCCTCGCCCTGTGCATATTCGTAGGCGATGGAGTAGGGTAAATGCGTCCAGTTGACATCGAAGCCCTTGCGCTGCGACTTGCTGGACTGGACTACCGCATTGTTGGTGGTGTTGATCAGATTGTTATAGCCCTGATAGTAAGACACGCCCAATTTCAACTCGCGTAGCCAACTGTTGTAATCGGCCGGCAAAGTGAACGCGACACGGCCGATAAAATCTTTCTTGCTATTGTTATCGGACTTGTTGGGGCCGCTGCCGTTGACGATGCCGGCTGCATATTCCAGCAATGCCGTACGGTAGTTGTTGGTCCAGTCGACTGATACGAAAGAATCGCCCCGATACACCACCCCGATCTGGCGCGTGTTAATACCACTGAGGGCCGACGTAAATTGGGCCGAGGTGATCACTGGCCGTACTTCTTCATTGGCCTGCGCCTCCAGACCGAATGGCACCAACTGCTGGCCGAATGTCACTGCGCCTTTGGCATCTTCAATCCCGCCATTGGTAGGGAAAAAGCTATATGCCAGATTCGCATTGGTCAGGTTGAACTGGCTGCCGTTAGACGACGCCACACCCAAAGTGCGGGTCGCACTGGTGGCTGAACTTGGGCTGCCGGCAAAATTGCTGCCATAGCCGAAGCCGAGAGCATAGGTCAGGTTTTTCCCTTCTGCATAATCGCGATACAGATTGCCGGTGAAGTTCAGGGTCGCTAATCCGACGTCGAAGCCGTTGGAACGTTCGTTGGCTTGATAATTGGTGCCTCCACCGCCAGCACCATTGGCAACGCCGGCATTTTGCGCCGGGTTTTGCCAGTTGGCACGCAAACCTACGGTGCCGGTGATTTTGGTATTGCGGGTAACGCTGGCGCGGTTGCGTTCGCCGGTGCGGGCTTGATCGTATTTGTAATTTTCCAGGTCGGATCGAATGCCCTGGATATCGGCTTTGGTGGCCGTGGTGGCAGCATCAATGGTGGCTTGGTCAGCATCGGCTGCAGGTGCAGGAGGCACAGCTGCTACCGCTGGTTGCTGCGCAATGATGAGTGCTTTCAGCTCTTGCAATTGCTTCTTTAATTCATCTATTTCTTTTTGTTGTTGGACGGCCGATTGGGCATGAGCGCCACTGGACAGGGATAGTAATACCGCGCCTGCCAGCAATGTTTTTCTGAAATATCGGTCAGTTTGGTACAAGTCGAGCTCCCTGAATTGAGGTGTTGAAAAAACTTGTGATGCGCTTCCACAGTTCCCTTTCAGCAGAATCTGTGCCACGTGTTTTTAAGGTTTTTTCAGCGTTTTTCAGGGGCTTTTCGACCATTGCTGTTTGCGCTGCAGCATTCATTTGCCTCGGGCTGCTGCAAATTCAACACCTCCTCATCAATCCAATTTCTAATAAATTTCACTGAAAATGCGTTTGAGTTTTTTGGACGGGAAGGCGACTTCGAGTGCTGTTGGGGATTGAACATGCTGGCGTGAATGTTTTGCTCAATTTGCAGCAGCGACTTGTCCGCTTTGTAGCAACCACTTTCGTGTACCGATTTTCACATTGACATTTTCCATAGGGAAGGGCGGCTGAAAAATGCGTGTCGATGCATGGGCACGTTTTGTGCTGACTGGAGCGCATGCCCCTGCATATGCTTACTAATATGCGCCTCTGACCCAACAATAAGCTGGTTGCGGCCAGCTTGTTTTATTTGGTATTTGTTACAGATACCAAGACAAAAAAATGAATTCAAAAAAATTTATAATTGTAGGAATTGTGATCGGTGTCCTCGTAACGGGCGGTGCAACCAACTGGTACTTCATGCGTGGCGCAATCACGCCGGCCAATGCTGCCGTGCCAGCAACGCCACCGGTCAAAGTGACGAAAGGGCGCGCTGCCGATGAGCCGGTCACGGTCAATGTGGTCACAGCAGTTAAACAAAATGTTCCGATTACCTTACTCGCCAACGGCACCGTAGTGCCGCTCAGCACAGTAGAAATACGGCCGCAAACAAGCAATATTTTGAAGACAGTGCATATCAAGGAAGGGCAATTTGTGCGCGCCGGTCAAGTATTGTTTACGCTTGATGATCGCAGCGACCGCGCCATTCTTGACAAGGTGCTGGCGCAGGTGGCGCGCGACCAGGCGACCCTGGCCGATCTGGAGCGCCAATACAAACGCAGTCAGGATTTGGTGGCGCGAAAATTCATTGCGCAAAGTGCCGCCGATACCTTGCAGGCACAAGTCGAAGCACAACAAGCTTTGATCAATTCCGATCATGCCAGCGTGCAGTCGGCGCGGATTGCAATCAGTTACGCCACCATTGTGGCACCCATGGCCGGTCGCATCGGCGCAATCAATGTCGCTTCCGGCAGTCTGGTGCAGCCGGCTACTGTGCTCGCTAGCCTGACCCAGATCAATCCTATCGCGGTCAGTTTTAACGTGCCTGAGAGCAGCTTGCAAGGCTTGCTCGATGCGCAGAGGCGCGGCGGCGTTGCCGTTAAGACGCGCCTGGTCAATCCTGAAAGAACGCTGGAAGGCAAGCTCAGTTTCATCGATAACGCAGTCGATCCGGTCGCCGGTACCATTCGCGTCAAGGCCCAGTTCGATAACCGCGACACCGCGCTGTGGCCGGGACAATACGTCAATACCCAGATCGCCGTAAATACCTTGAAAGAGGCGGTCGTCGTGCCGCTGGCAGCGATTGTGACTGGTACCAGCGGCAAGTTCGTGTATGCGGTGCAAGACGACAAAACTGCCAAAGCCTATCCGGTAGGGTTGATCCATGCCTTCGGCACCAGTGCGGTCGTCTCCGGCTTGTCAGGCGGAGAAAAGGTGGTCGTTGAAGGCAAGCAAAATCTACGTGCCGGGAGCAAGGTGCAGGAAGCGCAGCAGCTTGCCGATGCCAGCGGCGACG
This sequence comes from Pseudomonadota bacterium, assembly GCA_040384645.1. Classification (GTDB taxonomy): domain Bacteria; phylum Pseudomonadota; class Gammaproteobacteria; order Burkholderiales; family Burkholderiaceae_D; genus JAZKIX01. The sequence continues at coordinate 4,538 of JAZKIX010000219.1, forward strand.
GGAGAAAAACCAGTCCTAAAAATGACTCCGCCAACAAAGGCGACGCGCAATGAACATTTCCGAGCTATGCATCCGCCGCCCGGCGATGGTGATTGCCTTATCCTTGTCGCTGGTGGCCGCGGGGATACTGGCGTATTTCAAAATTCCCGTGGCGGCGCTGCCCAGTTACAACACGCCAGTCATCAATGTCACTGCCAGCTTGCCGGGTGCCAGTCCAGAGACGATGGCATCGTCAGTCGCCTTGCCGCTAGAAAAGCAATTTTCAGCTATCGGCGGCCTCAACGTAATCACTTCCAATAGCACCTCGGGCGCCACGTCTTTGACGCTGGAATTCGATCCCAGCATCGATATCAATGTGGCGGCGCTGGACGTGCAATCGGCGTTGCTGCGGGCGCAGCGTTCGCTGCCGCCGGAAGTGACCGAGTTGCCCTCGTACACCAAGGTCAATCCTGCCGATTCGCCAATCGTGTTTTTGGCGATGACGTCACCATCGATGAATTTATCGGAACTCAATGACTATGCAGAGAACCTGATTGCGCCCAGCATCTCGACGCTCAATGGCGTAGCCCAAGTCATCGTCAACGGGCAAAAACGCTTTGCCGTGCGGGTACGCGCCAATACGGAATTGCTCAACGCGCGCAATATGACGCTCGATGAATTGGGTGCCGCGGTCAAGGCCGCCAACTCCAATTCTCCGCTGGGCATTTTAGAAGGCCCTAAGCAAACGCTGACGCTGCAAGCCGATTCCAACATCATGAAAGCAGCGCAATTTGCCGAACTGATCATCGCTACCCGCAATGGCTTGCCGGTCAGATTGAAAGATGTGGCAACGGTTGAAGATAGCTACCAGTCGGTCAGGACGGCGAGCAGTTATAACGGGGAAAGTTCCATCGTATTGCAAGTGCAACGTCAGCCCAGTGCGAATGTTGTGCGGGTGGTCGATTCGATCCACGCCTTGCTGCCGCGCCTGCAATCGCAAGTGCCAAGCTCGGTCAAGATCACGCTGACAGGCGATTTTTCAATTTCGATCCGGGATGCAATTCACGACGTCAACCTGACGCTGGCCTTGACTGCAGTGCTGGTGGTGCTGGTGATTTTCCTGTTTCTGCGGCGTGCTGCGGCAACCCTGATCCCGGCCATCACATTGCCGATTTCTTTGCTAGGAGCATTGCTCTTGTTGTACTGGCTTGGTTACAGCCTGGACAATGTGTCCTTGCTCGGCATTACGCTGGCGGTCGGACTGGTGGTCGACGATGCGATTGTGGTGCTGGAAAATATCGTGCGCCATATCGAGCTTGGCGAAAAACCGCTCAAGGCGGCTCTGGTTGGCGCCAAGGAAATGGGATTTACCATCATCTCGATTTCTGTCTCCCTGGTGGCAGTATTCATCCCGATCTTTTTTATGCCGGGGGTGATTGGCTTGTTGTTCCATGAATTCGCGGTGGTGGTATCGCTTGCGGTGCTGGTCTCGGCCGTCGTTTCGCTCACTTTGGTGCCGATGATGGCCAGCCGCCTTTTGCCCGAAGCGGGGCACGATATGGAGGGCAAAGAAACTGTCGTCGGGCGGGTCTTTGAAGCCGGTTTTTCACGTCTTAAAAACGGCTATGCCAGTACACTCGATTTGGCGTTGGCACATCGATTTGTGGTGCTGTCGGTGGCGCTGGCCACCTTTGCATTAACCGCAGTGCTGTATCAGGGCATTCCAAAAGGATTTTTCCCGGAAGAAGATTTGGGACGGATACGCGTCGTGACGGAAGCTTCGGAAGATATCTCTACGCCCGCCTTATTGGTATTGCAGAACCAGTTGGCGGTGCAGTTCAAGAACAATCCCCATGTGCAAGGCGTGCTCTCGCTCAATGGCGGCGGTTCCGGCGGGCGCATGATTTTGGTATTGAAGCCGCGTGATCAACGTGCCAAATTGCCGGCGGTAATCGATTCATTGCGGCGCTCGGCCAAGACGGTACCCGGCATCGCGGTGTATATGAATCCCATGCAAAACCTGCAGCTTGGTGCCAGAACCAGCAAAAGCCGTTACCAATACACCTTGCAAAGCGTCAGTCCCGAATCGCTTGGCGACTGGTCGGAAAAAATCATGGAAGGCATGCGTGCCGATCCGCTGTTTCGCGATGTCACCAGCGATTCGCAAAACAAGGGCTTGCAAGCGACCCTGACCATCGACCGCGACAAGGCCAATATACTGGGCGTGCAAGTGGCCGATCTGCGCAATGCACTCAACCTGGCCTATGGCGACCGTCAGGTATCGACCATTTACGCGTCCAGCGCCAGTTATTCAGTGATTCTGGAACTCGATGACCGCCAGTTTGAAGCTGCACTCGGCAAGATCGGCGTGCGCAGCAAGAGCGGGGCGCTGGTGCAATTGTCCAGTTTTTCGACCGTGCAGCGCACCGCAGGGCCGACCTCGGTCAATCATCAGGGCCAGTTGCAAGCAATTACCTTGTCGTTCAATCTTGCACCCGGTGCGCCCTTGGGCGATGCCACCGCCAAAATCACACAAATCGGCCAAGAGGTTAAATTGCCACTTTCCATTATTACCAAATACGGTGGCGATGCAGCGGTATTCCAGGATTCGCAATCGAGCCAACTGGTCTTGATCGGGATCGCCATCCTGGTGATTTATGTGTTGCTGGTAGTGCTGTATGAAAGCTTCATTCATCCGCTGACTATCCTGGCCGGGCTACCGTCTGCAGCGGTCGGCGCTTTGCTGACGCTGCGCCTGTTTGACATGGACCTGACCATCATCGCCACCATCGGCATTTTGATGTTGATCGGCATCGTCAAGAAAAACGCCATTATGATGATTGACTTTGCCCTACATGCGCAGCGCACGCAAGGCATGGCGCCAGCGGCGGCGATTCGCGAAGCGTGCATCCTGCGCTTCCGCCCGATCATGATGACCACGCTGGCTGCCTTGATGGGTGCCTTGCCGATTGCATTCGGTTTAGGTGCCGGTGCCGAGTTGCGCCAGCCTTTGGGGCTGGCCGTGGTCGGCGGCCTACTGTTTTCGCAGGTCATTACGCTCTACATTACACCGGTGATTTACCTGTTCCTTGATCGCTTGAGCGGCACCGGGCCGATGACTGACTATGAGGTGGCAGCACGGTCTTTAACGGTCGTCAATGTTCTCGCCGCGGTACCGGGCCGATCCGATGAACGCGTTGCGTACATGCAGGTGGTGCATAAATAGATAGATAGATAGATAGATAGATACTGTTTCCCTGCGCCGCTTAAGCGCCGCTTAAAAATCCGCCGCTGAAAATCCTACTCGCGCGGTAAATAACTCCACTTGGGCATGAACAATAAGGCGAACAGCGAAGCCACAGCAACGATGGCGGTGATCCAGACCACCAGGGGATTTTCCGCAATCCGTTCCGGATAAATTTTTATCACCGCACCCAAGCCG
>JAZKIX010000219.1:7968-16489 GCA_040384645.1 Pseudomonadota bacterium
GCAAAATCTTGAAAACGCCTGGCCTTGTTCGCGCCCATGGCCCATTTTGGATCGGTGTTATAGCTCGGCAAAGTCAAGTGGGCGTCGTCTAGCCGTTCCAGCGTAGAGAGGAAATGCCGGATATTGCTGATGGCGCGCTCCGCCTTGTAGTTTAAAAAGGCGAGGCAAGTCGAGGCGACCGGAAAACCCAATACCAGCCATTCAATCGGTAAATTATGATTGCCCGCACCTGGCTTCAATGCCACCAGTGCCGCCAGTAGACTCACGATCAGGGTCACATACAAAGCCAGCGATTGATGCCGCTGCGCGATACGGGTATTGACCTCTTGATAGGCGGCGATAAAGCGGTAATTGGCATCGACATACGATCTGCTTGGCATTGGTGACTCTCCCATTTCAAAAATTAATTCCAGCTTCAAACGCTGCGAAAACGGCAATTATCGTTGGTTTTTCCGACGCATTCGGAGTCGTCTTTTTGCGAGGCGTACAAACCGGTTTTATGTCGTGACATATCAGCTCGATATGCAAATTTTGCATATCGAGACGCGAAATCATTCGTTCTTTTTAATTTGCAATCGCCTTAATCTACAGTCTGAAAAAACAGCAAGCACTTAGCGCGAGCGGCAGATAGCGCTGTTTCAAACCTATGCAGATTGGGAGAAATCATGGATATTTTATTGCTCGCAGGTAGCCCGTCGGTGCCATCGCGTTCGACCCGGCTATTGCATCACGCAGGTGAAAAACTGGCGCTGCTCGGACATCGCAGCGCCAAGTTGAACGTGCGCGATTTGCCGGCGCAAGCATTGCTGCACGCCGACTTCAGTCACCCGCAAATTATCGAGGCAATCGCGCTGGTGGGACGGGTCGATGCCGTCGTGATTGCCACGCCGGTCTATAAGGCGGCGTACAGCGGCATCTTGAAAGCCTTCCTGGATTTGCTGCCGCAAGATGGGCTGGCCGGGAAGTTAATATTGCCGCTGGCGTCCGGCGGCAGCCAGTCGCACATGCTGGCGCTGGATTACGCTTTGCGGCCGGTGCTGGCCGCGCTGTCGGCCAAACATGTATTGCCCAGTATTTACGCGACCGATGCGCAAATAATCTGGTCGGAAGATCAGGGCTTGATCCTCGATCCGGCCATCGCTCGGCGGATTGCTGAAGGGGTCGATCATTTATCCGACAGCCTTTTAACTCTACGCAATCGGGTCGTCACTCAAGCCCCGCCAACCCGTCAAACAGCGCTGTCATGTAGCGCCTAAAAATAAATGCGCAATATTCAATGCCGCCGCAATGCATGCGCAGGCCGCGCCTGCTGCCGCTGTCTGACGCTTAAAATTTTGAATTAAATACACGAAATAAATTAACGCCACTCATGCCACTCATCCATAAAAATTCTACCAAGCAGGACATAAAATGACTTTTGCAAACCATTCAAACAAGCCACAAGACGGCAAGCGCCGCAGCGTCGGCATCCTCGCGATTGCCGCTGCATTCTTGATCGGCGTGCTGCCTTCGCTGGCCCAGGCTGAATCCAAAAATCTGCTGCGCATTGGCTATCAAAAATACGGCACCCTCACCATCCTAAAGGCCAAGGGCACTTTGGATAAGCGGCTGGCTGCGCAAGGCATCGAAGTGAAATGGACAGAATTCCCTGCCGGGCCGCAATTGCTGGAAGGCTTGAACGTCGGCAGTATCGATTTCGGCACGGTGGGCGAGGCGCCGCCGATTTTTGCCCAGGCTGCCGGCGCCGATTTGGTGTATATCGCCAATGAACCGCCATCGCCGCTGAGCGAAGCCTTGATCGTGCCAAAAGGTTCGACGCTGAAAAACGTGGCTGAGCTCAAGGGTAAAAAAATCGCCTTGAACAAGGGCTCCAATGTCCACTATCTGTTAGTCAAAGCTCTGGAAAAAGCCGGTTTGGAATACAAGGATGTGAATGTGATTTTTCTGCCGCCAGCCGATGCGCGCGCTGCTTTCGAGCGCGGCAGTGTCGATGCCTGGGTGATCTGGGACCCGTTCCTGGCAGCGGCTGAAAAGCAGCTCGGCGCCCGCATCCTGGTCGATGGCACCAATCTGGTCAGCAACCATCAGTTCTATCTGGCAGCCCGTCCATATGCAGAAAAAAATGCCGAAGTGATAAAGGCGATTGTCGAAGAGCTGGCCAAGGTAGACGACTGGGGGCGCCAGAACAGCAAGGAAGTGGCAACTATCTTATCGAAAGAACTCGGGATTGATTTCAATGTGCTTGAACTGGCCGCGCAGCGATTTTCTTATGGCGTAACGCCGACCACGCCAGCCGTCATCGAGGCCCAGCAAAAAATCGCCGATGTATTTGCTAACTTGAAATTGATCCCCAAGAAAATCAATATCAAAGACGCCGTACTGGCCAAGAAATAAGCGGTAACCGCTCCCTATATCAAGGAAATCGACATGAGTCTGAATGTTTTCTGGTTTATTCCTACCCACGGCGACAGTCGTTATCTCGGTACCACGCATGGCGCACGGCCGGTCAATTATGACTATATGCGGCAAGTGGCGGTCGCCGCCGATACGCTTGGTTACGACGGCGTATTATTGCCGACCGGCCGCTCTTGCGAAGATGCCTGGGTGGTGGCATCGAGCTTGATCGGGGCGACCCAGAAATTAAAATTCCTGGTCGCGATCCGGCCTGGTCTGTCGACGCCGGGATTGGCGGTGCGGATGGCGGCCACCTTCGATAGATTATCGAAAGGACGCTTGCTGATCAACGTCGTCACCGGCGGCGATCAGGCAGAGTTAGAAGCCGATGGCTTGCTTGCCGGGCATCAAGAACGCTATGAAATCTCGGCTGAATTTCTGAAGATCTGGCGTGCCAGCCTAGCCGGTGAGGGCGGCGCTGCCGGTTTCGATTTCGAGGGCAAGCACCTCAAGGTCAAGGGCGCCAACCTGACCTGGGGCGAACCGCCGGCCGCCGTGGCAGAAAAAATCGCCGATATCCGCGCCCGCGCTGCCAAGCATGGCCGCACATTGCGCTTCGGCATACGGCTGCATGTGATCGTGCGTGAAACCAATGAAGCGGCCTGGAAAGCAGCGGAAGAATTGATCAGCCATGTCGATGACGACGTCATCGCACGGGCCCAGAGCGCCTTTGGCAAGATGGATTCGGAAGGCCAGCGCCGCATGGCAGCGCTGCATGGCGGACGGCGCGACAAGCTTGAAGTCTCGCCCAATCTATGGGCTGGCGTCGGCCTGGTGCGTGGCGGCGCCGGCACTGCGCTGGTGGGCGATGCCCAGACCGTGGCAGCACGCATGCAGGAATACGCTGCACTCGGCATCGACACCTTCATCCTGTCGGGCTACCCACATCTGGAAGAATCGTATCGCTTTGCCGAACTGGTATTTCCCTTGTTGGGGAAAACGCCGGTCAGTGCTGAAGGAGAGACACTGACCGGTCCGTTTGGCGAAATTATTGCCAGCGATATTTTGCCAAAAGTATCGCAAAGCTAAGGAGAGCAACATGGCAGCCAGCATTTCATTCGACGCCGCTGCGGTTGAACCCGGTGTCGTTTCTAAAGTTACTCCTGTAGCCAAATCCGCAGGCGCCAGCCAGGGGCGCAAATCCATATGGGACGCGCTGGCGCCTTGGGCGGTGCCGTTCGGCCTGGTCCTGATCTGGCAACTATCGGCGCAAGCCGGTTGGCTATCGACCCGTATCTTGCCCGAACCGCTGGCCGTTCTGAAGGCATTCTGGCGCCTGGCGGAATCGGGTGAGTTGTGGGCCCATGTGCGAACAAGCCTGTGGCGCGCCAGCGCCAGCTTTGCCATCGGTGCCGGGCTGGGCCTGCTGCTGGGCTTGTTGACCGGCACCTTCAAGACGGCTGAAACGCTGCTCGATACCTCGCTGCAAATGATCCGCAATATCCCCGCGCTGGCCTTGATTCCGCTGGTAATTTTATGGTTCGGCATCGACGAATCGGCCAAATTGTTTTTAGTTTCCATCGGCGTATTTTTCCCGGTGTATTTGAACACCTTTCATGGCATCAAGTCGGTCGATACCGCCTTGATTGAAATGGCGAAAAGTTACGGTTTGTCCGGTTGGGCGCTGTATCGCGATGTAATTTTCCCCGGTGCTTTGCCATCGATCCTGGTCGGCGTGCGCTTTTCGCTGGGGCTGGTGTGGGTGCTGTTGATCGTGGCCGAGACGATTTCGGCGCAATCGGGCATCGGCTACATGACGATGAATGCGCGTGAATTTTTACAGACCGATGTGGTGTTGGTCGGCATCTTGTTATACGCAATATTAGGCAAGCTGGCCGATGTATTGTCGCGCTGGCTGGAACGATATAGCTTGCGCTGGCATCCAGCGTATCAATAAGCGTATTAATGAATCCACGAGGAATGACATTATGCAAAGCAATCGTACCGAACAGAACAAGCTGCAAGCGGCCATTCCACCGGCTGCCGGTCGCGCCGGCTCGCGGCTGGCCTTACGCGGCTTATCGAAATCGTACGGCACGCGCAAGGTGCTGGACGCGGCCGATTTGGTCATCGAAGCCGGCGAATTTGTGGCCGTGGTGGGCCGCAGCGGTTGCGGCAAAAGCACCTTGCTCAGGCTGATTGCCGGGCTCGAATCGAGCGATCAGGGCCAGATCGTGTTCGGTCAATCAGGTATCGCCGGCACAGCGCAAGCCAAGCCCGAAATCCGCGTCATGTTTCAGGATTCCCGATTGCTGCCGTGGAAGCGGGTGGTGGACAATGTGGCGCTGGGTTTGCCTAAAAAATCGAATCAAGCGCTTCAAGCTTTATCCAAAGTGGGCTTGCAGGACCGTGCCGGCGAATGGCCAGCCGTGCTGTCGGGCGGCCAGCGCCAGCGGGTAGCACTGGCGCGGGCGCTGGTGCACGAGCCGGACTTGCTGTTGCTGGACGAACCCTTGGGCGCGCTCGATGCCTTGACCCGGATCGAGATGCAGCAATTGATCGAATCCTTGTGGCAGACGCGCGGCTTTACCGCCTTGCTGGTGACGCACGATGTGCAGGAAGCGATTGCCCTGGCCGACCGCGTGGTGCTGATCGAAGATGGGCGCATCACGCTGGATCAGCGCATCGATTTGCCGCGTCCTCGGGCGCGGGGCAATGCTTTTTTTGCCCAGTTGGAACAACAGATTCTGGCACGGGTCTTGAAGCATCCGGCATCCAAACCGGATGCGCCGCTGGGCGATGTGTCCATGATCAAGACGATCAGTCAAGTCGCTTTTGCGATTTGACTGGGGCGGCTCAAATGTATATGTCGAAGCAAATTCTAGTCGTCTGAAATCATCCCAAGGAAATAGCATGACCATTCAGGCCATCAATGTACGCAATCAGTTTCGCGGCAAGATCAAAGCCATTGTCGAAGGCATCGTGGTATCGGAAGTCGATGTCGAAACACCGGCCGGTATCGTCACTTCGGTCATCACCACCCGTTCGGTCAAGGACTTAAATTTGCAGGTCGGTACCGAAGTGATCGCGCTGGTGAAAGCGACTGAAGTCGCGCTTGCCAAGTTATGATCCGGCTTTAAATTTAATTGCTCTCATCATGCTCAAACATCTTGCAGCCAACACCCGCGTATTGATCGTGCCCGGTTTGCACGGCAGCGGCGCCGAGCACTGGCAATCGCGCTGGCAACAACGTTACCCTTCGTTTGAGCGGGTGGTGCAGCGCCGCTGGGATTTGCCCGAGCTGGATGTGTGGGCCGATCAGGTGGCGCAAGTCTTGCAGCGATCAAACCAGCCGACGGTGATTGTCGCGCACAGTTTCGGTTGTCTGGCGACGGTGCGTTGCATCACACGCTTGCAGCGGTCACAACAATTACTGCAATCGTCATCTTCGCCAGCATCGCCAGTCGTCGCGGCTTTGCTGGTGGCACCGGCCGATCCGGTAAAGTTTGGCGTCGCTGACGCATTGCGCCAAGGCAGATTGCCGTTTCCATCCACGCTGGTAGGCAGTACCAACGACCCGTGGATGAGTGCAAACGCCGCTGCCGCTTGGGCCGGTCAATGGGGCAGCCACTTCGTCAACGCCGGCGCCTTGGGCCATATCAATGCCGAGTCGGGTTTGGGCGATTGGCCGGAAGGAATGGCCTTGTTGGCAAACCTCAGCCGGGACGTTGAGCAAGCAGCTTGAGCGGTGCCTGATCCGATCCACGCCCCTTTGATTTATGTCGCCGGTTTAACCGGGATGCAGGCCGATTGTGAGCACTCTGCAACCGCGTTTTATGTCTTAATGTAGATATACTCCCCACGTTTTTAATGAAATAGTGCCTCTCCCGCACGGATTTATTGGCTCACATTTAATACTGCATAGAGTATATTTGCGTGCTACAAAGCCGCTTAAAGACTTGCTAGCTCAATCCGCGTAGATAAGCCCACGGAAAAATCCCCCGTTCATGGCCGTCGCTAAAGATCAATTGCACCCCATATAGCCCGACCGGGCGCATCTCGGTCAGGCGCACTTCAGGTGCAATCGTCAAGGGCAAGCCGCTGCGCAATTTTTCCGATTTGCATATGGAACATTGGCATTGGCCGCGCAAAAAAACATTGTCCAGTTCTTGTTCTGTGCCATCGTTCCAGACGATGCGCAACACGCCTCTGGCCAGATGATTGTCGAGACTTAAGGCTTGAACGTTGTCCATGTCAGGCATTGGCAATATGGATTTGTTCCAGTGCCAGACGCGCCGCCTTGCGCACTTCCGGGTCAGGATCGTGCTGGGCGGTTTCCAGCGCGGGCAGGGCGGCCGGCAGGCGGATTTCACCCAAGGCCAAGGCCGCTTCCTTGCGCAGATTGCTGATTTCATGGCGCAGCGTTTCGATCAGAGCCGGCAGCGCCAGGGCTGTGCGCAAACGGCCCAGACTGCGGGCGGCGCGCAGGCGCACTTGCCAGTACGCGTCGTGCAAGGCGTCGATCAATTCGACCGCGGCAGCGTGCAAGCCGAGCTTGCCGATGGTGGTGGCGGCCTCTTCCCGCACTTGCCAGCTTGCATCGTGCAAACCGGCCAACAGTGCCGGCAAGACACTGTCGCCGCTGGCGAAACCCAGTGCGCCGATGGCGGCGCGGCGTACTTCAGGTTCCGGGTCGGCGCTGGCCAATTGGGTCAGTGCAGGCAGCGCATCGGTATGCTTCAGATAGCCCAGCACGGCAATGGCTTCACGCCGAATCGCCGGATCGGCATCGGCCAAGGCAGCCAGCGCGGGGCTAAAGCTGGCAGCGACCCGCAGTTCACGCAAAGCCCGCAGCAGTGCCACCCGCACAAAGGCTTGCGGATGGGATAAGTGCGGCAACAGCAGTTGCGCCGATGAAGGGTTTTTCAAGTCGCTCAGGCTTTGCGCTGCCGTGGCGCGTACCGCCGCATCGGTGTCTGACAGCGCCGTAATCAAGCCAGCGACGCCGGCATCGCTCTCAAAGGCTTCCAGCGCCTTGGCCGCTTCCAGTCGTACCGCGGAAACCGGGTCGCGCAAGGCATCGATGAATAATTGGGCATGTTCGTCGCCGTCAAAGTCGGCCAGCGCCAGTACGGCGATGCGGCGGATTTCGCCATCGGGCGATTGCAGGCGTTGGGCAATTTCTTGCAGTTCAGGGTCGTAGCTAAAGTCTATAGTCATGGAATGTCTCATATCGCAAATTGCAGGCGTGATGCCGGAATAGCCGCAGGCGTAATGCCCAGTGGCGTCAGGCGCGCCAGGGGATGGGATTTGCCTTCGGGGTGCAGTAGCGCCAGGCAATGGCGCTTCAGTTCAATGAAGGCGCTGGAGGTGACCAGGTCGGCGGTGCGCGGCCGTGCGAATGGCAACGCGATTTCTTCGATGATGCGGCCAGGACGTGGGCTCATTACCAGAATCCGGTCGGCCAGAAACAGCGCTTCATCGATATCGTGCGTGATGAACACGATGCTGGTCTGGATGCGCTCCCACACTTCCAGCAGCAATTGTTGCATCATCAGCCGGGTCTGCGCATCGAGCGCGCCGAACGGCTCGTCCATCAGCATTACGCGTGGATGGTTGATCAGCACGCGGGCGATTTCCACCCGCTGCATCATGCCGCCGGAGAGCTGGGTCGGATAGTGTTTTTCAAAGCCTTCCAGCCCGACCAGCTTGAGCAAGTCACGCGCTTTGGCATGGCGCTCTTCGCGCTTGATGCCTTTCATTTTCAGGCCGAAAGCCACGTTGTCGAGCACGCTTTTCCAGGGGAATAAAGTATGGTGCTGGAATACCAGCCCGCGCTCCGGATGCGGACCACGCACAGCTTCGGCATCGACCAGGATCTTGCCGCGACTCGGTATGAGATGGCCTGCCAGCGCGCCCAATAAGGTTGATTTGCCGCAGCCAGATGGTCCCAGAATTACAACGAATTCCCCCGGCTTTACTTTCAGCGAAACGTCTTGCAAGGCTTCAAAAGCATGTTTGCCTTGTCCCAGATAAATATGCAGACGATCAATCTCGATGCTGCCGTAACTTGGCAAGATCTTTGGCAAAATCGATGGTGGAACTGTTGGCGAAGTGAGAGTCATGA
>JAZKIX010000219.1:16499-22094 GCA_040384645.1 Pseudomonadota bacterium
TTGATGCGTTCTTCCACGGGCGGATGGGTAGCGAAAAGGCCGCCGATTTTTTTGACCAACACGCTACTGCCCATGCCAAACACGCCGATGAACAGCATGCCGACCACGATTTCGGCATAGTTCTGGATCGTGTACGAAGCCCAGGTGTAATAACCGATGCCGAACTGGCCCGAGATCATTTCCGCCGTCACCAGGCAAAACCATGCCGTGCCCATGCCGATGGACAGGCCGGTAACGATGCTGGGTGCAGCGCCCGGCAAAATCACTTCGATAAAGATCGAGCGCCGACCGCTGCCGAGACTGCGCGCCGACGCGATCAGGCGCTGGTCCACGCCTTCCACCCCGTGAATTGTATTGAGCAGAATCGGGAACAGGGCGCCGGTGAAGGTAATGAAGATCATCGACATTTCCGACGACGGAAACATCAGGATCGCCAGCGGAATCCAAGCCACCGCTGGGATCGGGCGCAGCATTTCCAATGGTGGCAGCAACACGTCTTCGGCCCAGCGCGAGCGCCCGACGATCATGCCGAGCAAAATGCCGACCACCGCAGCCACCGCAAAGCCGCTGAACACCCGCGACAGGCTGGCACCCAGATGCGATAGCAATTTGGGCGATTGCATCAGCGACCAGGCAGCCTGCAATACTTCATTGGGCGGCGGTACATTGCGAAAAGTGAGCACACCTAAATCAAGATGGGTGCTGGCGGCCCATTGCCAGCCCAGCACGCAGGCGACTAGCGAGGCAAGGCGGAGTGCCAGACGACGCGGGTCGATGCGTTTGACTTCGGGTAAACTGGCGGAATCGAGTGTGCTGCTGGACATGAGGGCTCCGTTTGTATTTAAAACTTATGCGAACCGGCATCGGTAGGGTGCGCACGACCTCGGCGGCCCCGCACACCCTACAAAATCACCAATTTAAGGCTTCGCCAAACTGACTTTCACCGCATTAAAATCCAACACCTTGCCCTTGTTTTGCGCAGCCCATGCATCGGCTGAACCCTTCAACAGGAAAGCACTGATTTCATTCTTGCCGCTACTGACATACCACGCATCGCTGGCGAATAATTTCAAGCCGGTTTCGCGGTCATGGGCATACACCACACGTGCTTTTTTACCGGATTTTTCCAGCTTGGCCAGATCAAGCAAGGCCGATTCCGGCGAAGCGTAATGACGCACCAGCGGCTCGTCTTTCAGCCAGATTTGCGCCACACGCTTCGGGTCAAGAATTGCTTTGCCGGTACTCGCATCTTTTGCCGTGACTGGCAATTTGGCATAGTTTTTCAGGCGTGCTTCGTAATCGACGCCGCTCTGCTTGAAGGCGCTGCGGATGTACTGGTCGTCGATGAAGGTGGTGGCATTGAGGTCGTTGTCGGTACGCTTCATCAGTTTCAAGGTCTCAATCGAAGTCTTGACCGCCTGGCGATATTCCGGCTTCCATGTCAGGTCGCGCGTTTGCAGACCGAGCGGGCCGTGGAACAGGTAATTGACTTCGGCTTCGATGCCGGTGACCTTGGCGATCAGCTCGGTGTACTTTTCCGGTTCGGCCGCAAACAGACGGTCCGCTTCAATCGCAGCGCGCAGGAAGGCGACCACGATTTCAGGATATTTCTTGGCATAGTCGCCATCGACCAGACTGCCGTGCATGGTCGGTGCATTGGCTTGCGAGCCGTCAAAAATCTTGCGAGCAAAGCCGCGATGCGGGAACAATTCTGCAAACGGCACAAAGTCGGCATGCGCTTCGATCTTGTTGCTCTGCAAGGCCGAGCCGGCTACTTCCGGCGATTGGGTCACGATGGTGACATCTTTTTCCGGGTCCCAGCCCTGCGCCTTGACAGCACGCAGCAACATGCCGTGCGCGGTGGAGGCAAACGGTACCGAGATGGTCTTGCCTTTCAGTTCTGCCAGCGAATTGACGGTCGATTCCTTTGGCACCACGATGCCATTGCCGCTACCGATCACGCTGCCGGACAGCACGGTGATGAAATAACTTTTCTTGCCAGCTTTTTCAAAAGCAGAGCCATTGAATGAGCCGGGAAAATCAGCCATCGAGCCCAAGTCGAGCTTGCCAGCCACCATTTCATTGGTCAGCGGTGCGCCGGACGTAAAATTTTTCCATTCGACTTCGTACTGCGCATCCTTGTATTTGCCATCGCGCGGCAAGTATTTGTCCAGCAATTTCAATTCGCGGATCAACAGGCCGCCCGTGGCGCAATTGATGGTGGTGTCCTGGGTGCCGATAGCGATGCGGATGGTTTCTGCATTGACTGTGCCGAAGGCCAGGGCGAGTGCAAGGCCAAGGTATTTTTGATGCAATTGCATTGATGTTCTCCAGATAAATTGTTGCGTAAGCTTCAGGATGGATATTTTTTGTGGACCAAAATGTTTTTACAAATTGTGGATAAGTTAAAAATTAACGTAGTAGATAAGGAATATCGACCGTCACCGCACCGGTCGGACAATCCTTTTCACATGGCATGCAATACCAGCATTCATCGAATTTCATGAAAGCCTTGCCCTTGGTGAAATCAATCGCCAACACATCGAGCGGACAGACATCGACGCAGACGGTGCAGCCTTTATGGGCGATACATAAATCTTCGTTGACGCGTACCGGGACGCTGCTGGGGTTTAATGCAATAGGCATCTTTTCACTCCTTAAATGGTTTCAAGCTGCGGCAGCACTTCAGCATCTGTTTTACTGTCCTTCTTTATGCGCAGTCGTTGGTAAGCGCTCATTTCTTCTTCATCCAGTTTGACGATGTAAGGCTCGATGGGGCGCTTGAAGCAGGTCATCTCACCGTCCACTTTTTTGACTTGCACATGCACAAACCAGTCGGCATCGTTGCGCTCCGGGTAATCGACCCGGTTGTGATACAGGCCCCAGCGGCTCTCGGTGCGATACAGCGAGGCGCGTGCCGCCATTTCGGCGCAATCGCGGATCGCATGCACTTCCATCGCACGCATCAATTCATGCGGATTGTTGGCTTGCAGACGATCCAAATCGGCGCGGATCGCTTCAAAGCGCTGCAAGCCGATTTCCATCTTGCGCGTCACTTTCGGCGGTTGCAGGTAATCGTTGACCATGCGGCGTAATTTGTATTCGACTTGCGCCGGCGGCAGCCCGTCTTGCCGCAACAGTGGCGCCCAGACGCGCTCACGCTCGGCCGTGATCTGTGCTTCATCGCCTTCTGCCAATTCATGCCCGGCGCAATAACTCGCTGCACTTTCGCCGGCAATCTTGCCGTACACAAAAGCACCCAGCATGTAGTTGTGCGGCACACAAGCCAGATCGCCCGCCGCATACAAGCCCGCTACCGTGGTTTCCGCATGTTCGTTGACCCACACGCCGGAAGCCGAATGGCCGCTGCACAGGCCGATTTCAGAGATATGCATCTCGACCATTTGCTCGCGATAATCGGTGCCGCGCCCTTCATGGAAACGGCCACGGCTAGGACGTTCATTGGTATGCAAAATGGTTTCGATGGTGCTGATGGTTTCTTCCGCCAGATGATCCAGCTTCAAGAAAACCGGGCCGTTGCCGCCTTGCAGTTCGTTAAAAAACTCTTGCATCATCTGGCCGCTCCAGTAGTCGCATTCGATGAAGCGTTCGCCCTTGTTATTGGTAGTAAATCCGCCGAAGGGGCCGGTGACGTAAGCGCAAGCCGGGCCGTTGTAATCCTTGATCAGCGGATTGATCTGGAAGCATTCGATGCCCGATAATTCCGCCCCGGCGTGATACGCCATGCTGTAACCATCGCCGGCATTGGTCGGGTTTTCATACGTGCCGAACAGGTAGCCGGACGAAGGCAATCCCAGCCGTCCCGCTGCGCCGGTAGACAGGATCACGGTCTTGGCGCGGATCACATGAAAGTCGCCGGTGCGGCAATCAAAAGCCATGGCGCCGGCGATGCTGCCGTCTTCTGCCAGCAGCAAGCGGGTTGCCACCAGCCGGTTGGTAATCTCAACCCGTACCCGCTTCAGGCGGCGGTACAGGACTTTTTTGATGTCATGTCCTTCAGGCATCGGCAACACATACGTGCCCATGTGATGCACCTTGCGCATGGCGTAATCGCCGGTCTCGTCTTTCTCGAACTTGACGCCCCAGTTGTTCAATTCCTCGATCATCGAGAAACTATTTTTGGCGTAAGCCATCACCGTTTTTTGATTGACGATGCCATCGTTGGCAGTGGTTATTTCCTTGACGTATTGCTCCGGCGTGGCGTGGCCCGGCACGATGGCATTGTTCAAACCATCCATGCCCATCGAGATCGCGCCACTGCGTTTGACGTGAGCTTTTTCCAGCAACAGTACGCGCAGTGCCGGGTTGGCTTCCTTGGCTTTTACCGCAGCCATTGGGCCGGCGGTGCCGCCACCGATGACCAGTACATCAACCGTTTGGATATGTGTTTGCATCTGGGTTTTCCTATGCTTTTTTATGGTGTAAGACCGGTGCTGGTGTCGGTGCGACCGGATGCCCGTCGTGAAATCTGCAAGCGATACTGGAATGCGTCGCCGCGAAAATACAGGTATTCAAAATCAATCGGCGTACCCGCGATGTCATGTGTCAGGCGCTCGATGCGCAGCAGCGCGGTGCCGGCCTCGACTTGCAGATACCTGGCTAAATCCTGGTCGGCCTGTATCGCGTCGATTTGCAAATCGGCCTGGCCAAGCTGGATGCCGGCATCATTTTCCAGGATCAAAAATATGTCGCGGTTGGCCAGATCGGCGTTGCGCAAATGCTGGCCAATGGCAATTGGCAAGTAAGTTATTTCCAGTGAAACCGGTTCGCGATTGATTGCCCCGCGGCTCAGGTGGCGCAGGCGTTTTATTTCAATCACATCAGTTCCTTCGGCCAATTGCAGTCGCTGCGCCACCGGGGCCGTGGCGGCAATCGTCGTATGGCTGATGACTTGATTGAAGATGTCGTAACCGGCGCGGGCCATCGCTTCGGCAAAGCCTTCCAGTTGCGTCAATTGCTGGAATGCCTTGGGTTTTGCAACAAAAGTACCCTTGCCGGGGATCTTGAAAATCATGCCTTCATTTTGCAAATCGCCCAGCGCCTGGCGCACCGTGATGCGGCTCACACCGAACAGCGCACCCATTTCACTTTCTGCCGGCAGCTTGGCGTGCGGTGAATACGTACCGTCCAGAATCCGCTCGCGCAAGCTTTCTTTTAGCTGCGTGTAAAGCGGTACCGGCGATAGCGCAAGCGCTTGAAAATGGTTGTTGTGCGACATAAATTGATTGCTTGCTGGATGCTTGTCATAACAGGTCATGTTCGACCAATGAGCAGAGTCTAGCGAGATCGATTGATGGCGTGAACGAATAAAATCAGGTTTGCTTATGCAGAAAATATTGGCGTGATCACCACATCCGTCTGCAGTTATTTTGATGTCAAAATATAGATATGCGAGATTGGAAGTTGCATTAGGACAGTCGAAAAATCCATTAAAAAAGCGTGTTGCAGAGAAATCTGCAACACGCTTTTTTTGAACTTAAATCAGGCCGCTCTTACAAACAGAATACCCCCACGGAAATCTGTCGCTATGTCGAGTGACTAAATAATTTTTGCAATCGACACTTCAGTCGATTT
>JAZKIX010000220.1:0-2080 GCA_040384645.1 Pseudomonadota bacterium
ATTACGATTTGGCGCAGGATCACCGCACAGATCGTTGTTGACGCGAATCGATACCTGACGGCGCCATCCCGCGGCACGTTGGATACCATCCTTGACATCACACGATGCACCGCGGGAGCCATAAAACGCTTCTTCAATAGAGATGCGCCCCGGCTTAGACTGATCCGATTGCGCCTCAGCACCATCGCGGTAACCTTGATCGTAACCGCGACGATACTCGGCGCTTTGGGAAAATGCCGAGCCAGTGAACGCGCAAAGCAAGACAAAAGTTAAGGTTGAAACCGTGCGGGTGGTCGTAAATTTGGTATTCATGTGATCTCCAGAGATTGGTAAGGTGAAGCCTCATCGTACCCCTGAGATACACCAGATCTCCGTGCGGTAGCGCGCATAGAAAATCATTCGTTCTTCGTCGGGCAGGCTTAATTTTGACCTTTACTGACACTAGTACAACGCCTTCACGCTCTGATATAATCCGCAGCTCGTCGGGGCGTAGCGCAGCCTGGTAGCGTACCTGCATGGGGTGCAGGGGGTCGAGTGTTCGAATCACTCCGTCCCGACCAAAAAATTAAGGGGTTGCAGATTTTAATCTGCAACCCCTTTTTTCTTTTCTCCGTTTTCGTCAAAGATAGGTTCTAGCGCTAGTACCGGTAATGGCTTGATCCCTATCAATTCTCGATACTAATCAATTCGAACGCCGTCTTGCTGAAGCCGGAAAACTATAAAACAGTCGTCGTGCCATGTATTGCAATAGGTCAATCTCCTTAGCTGACGATCTTAGGCATAAGATGCTTGGCCGAAGACGCGACTCAAATGCAATACCGGAATAACAGCTCCTTCGCGTGCAAAGCCCGAGATCGCTAATTCACGCCAGCCAGATGTTTGCTCATCCAACACTGCTGCATCGGCATCGTCGACCGCAATTTTCAAGGGTGGCGCCGCCAAAACAATAGCACCGATACCCACTGACTGATTTGCGTGGTCTTGATAACCGACTAGCGCGAGCATTTTGGATTGGGTCGCTTTGGCACCTAACCGTAAGGACAAATCCATTACCGGAATCATACGTTTTTGCCAGAACATAATATGGCGGCTATGGGCTGGTGTCAGCGGCACTTCGTAAATCTCAGATGCATCAATAATTTGCAACAATTCTCGCATCCCAACTGCGGCGCGCAAGGGCTTGCCGAAATCGAGCAACCATGCATTTTCAGATGACATAGTCAACCTCGAATCGGCCTGCCTTGGCAGTGACATTGGCTGGCTGCTCTACTTCCCTTACTTGAACCAGTTTTTTGGCATCACTGAGGAAGTCCAAATTGCTACGGACCCTGGCGAGATAATTTGCACGGTAGCGGCGCAAAATCAGGTCCTGATAATTATTTTTTTCCATCATAGCCCAAGCGTTTTGGCGTCCGATTTCGGAGAGCCGTTTGCAATTAATGAGCGTGGCATTGTCTGGTAATGCGGCGCTGGCATCGGTCATCAATTCGTAGCCGTAATGCTCCATGTGATCGCGATTGATCGTCTCAATCAATTCAATCTCGGCAAGCGACAATTGGGTTTTGAATTTATCTTTGTTGGCTGCAATCGGCGCAAGGCAATTCGATTCCCACAGAGCGGACATATGGGAAATTTGTTGCGCTTCGCAAGATTGCGTCACATCGAGCATTTCAGATAAAAAATCAATCCCAAAAAAGCCACATATTTTTCGTAGCGTGGCTTCTTGGTTCGCTAAAAAATCTTCGAAGCGAATAGTAAGAGTCCGCTCGGGATATTGCTCTACCAAAGCACGTCCGACCCGATGGGCTTCGGCCCATATCTTGGCGTTGAGGGTGGTATCGAATTCATGAATGATGGCGCGGTTAATTGACGCCACTTGCGCACGCGGATCGCGCACTACATTAAGGAACAACATATCAGGGAATAATGCCATCAGTTCCGGCGCGTATTGCACGCTGTCGAGCGATTTGTCCATGACTACTTTGGCGTGATGTTGTTCGCCAGTACGCAGCAAAAGTTCCCATACAATCCGATGTACGCTACGGGGCTGAGTCGATAGCGTGCTAAACAATTCCACTGG
>JAZKIX010000220.1:2090-3268 GCA_040384645.1 Pseudomonadota bacterium
CACATCGGGCCATTTCACCATGCTGGCAGCTTGCAAGCCAACCACATCGACGATCATGCGGAAGTAAGCGGCATCATCGGACAAATCGCCATACAAAGGCACCATTGGCATGAAATCAACGATGTGCAAGGGATAGGGCGAACAGAATTGCGGATTGAAGTTGAGCCGTAGCCGTAGTGCATGGCTGCCGCAACGTCGTAATGGGATCATTAATACCGGCCGCGGACGGTTTGGTGCAACGGAGTTGCTTGCATGGCTGGTGGTGGCGTTCGTTAGCATCACATCTCCTTTTAATACATCAAAAATCCGCATAGACCTGCGACTGGTAACAACCAGACCGCTTCAATCCGGTAGCGCAGTAGCGCGATCAATGCCGCAATAAAAATGGCAAGCGATATCCAACTCGGATCGGATGTCTTGCCAATCAAAAGGGCCGCTGCAATCACCATCCCAACAACAGCGGCACGCACGCCACGCAAGGCGGCTCTGCTGGCTTGCGATTGCTGAATACGGTCGAGCATACGGGTACACAACAGCATTACCACTGTGGACGGCAGTATGATGGCCACTATCGAAACGAGCGCCCCAAGCAATCCTGCGGCCTTAAATCCGATGAATGCGACGCTGACGATGACCGGGCCGGGCATCATCTGGCTCATCGCGACGGCGTCTACAAATTCACGTTGCGTCACCCAGCCGTAAGTGCTAACCACCGCGTCCTGTAAAACTGGGATAAAGACATACGCGCCTCCAAACATCAATAAGCTGAAGCTGGCGAACACATAAAATAATTTGAAAAATATGCCGGGGCTGATGAAGGTGATTAGAGCCAAGCTGGGCACGCTGGCCAGCAACAACAGGTTGGATTGAGCACTTGGCACCGATCGATCAGGACTTTTAAGCAAGACCGGAGGATTGACCGAAAACGAGACGGCCTCGTTGAGTGAGCCGCTAAATCCTGCGGTAACACTGCTATAGGACGTGGCGCCAGAGCGGCCAAACCACCACCATCCCATGATGGCGGCCAATGCAATCACAACCAGTGTTGTGGCAATTCCGCTGATGTAGAGCAAAGCGGCGGCGGCCGCGATCGCCAGTGCAGCCTCACGTTTAGTGTTGATTGACTTGCGCCACATGCTCCATGCGGCAGCCAGGATAATGGATGCGACCGCTGGCAC
>JAZKIX010000220.1:3278-3576 GCA_040384645.1 Pseudomonadota bacterium
CAAAGATATGGCCAACCACCTCTAAATGCGCCAAATGGATATAAGCGAAACTCAGCAAAAGCATTAGCAATAGCGCGGGCGTAATCGCAGCGCAGACTGAAACCAGCGCGCCTAGATTACCTCTAAGACGATAACCGACGTAAGCAACCACATTGATGGCGATTGGCCCAGGCAATATCGACGCCAGCGAAACGCCGTTGAGAACATCGTCATCAGACAATAATTTGCGACGCTCTACTACCAGATTTTGGGTGGCCGAGATCATCGCCATATAACCGCCAAAACTGCTGCAGGCAAT
>JAZKIX010000220.1:3586-6094 GCA_040384645.1 Pseudomonadota bacterium
TACTGTTCATGGACATAGCCTTGTTGTGCAGCAGCTGAATCAATACCAGCTGATGTGTCAAAATATGCAGCGAAACTGGCGACAAATCGCTCCACATCGTTAGCCGGCAAGGTGTTGATCCCAGCCGCACTACGCCTACCGCCACCGCTAGCGAAGCGATCACATAACCCGCTGGCGCTTCGTTCGTCAGGTTTGCTGGAGCGGACACTTACGACATAATTGCCATCGATTTTTTGGGTTAAAACACCGTACGATTTATATGGGTCATTCGCAATCAGCTTATTGGCGAACATGCCGGAAATCCGCCGTGCCCAAGGTGTGCAGGGTAGGATATAGATGACACCGGATTTCCCTGCCCACTCTGGCATCAAGGCGTCCATATGAAAAGCATCTTGTCGATAGTGTTCAGCCAATAAGGTGTATGCGGGCGCGCTGGCAAAATCAATCGGCTCGGCAAATTGATGAACTACGCTATAGAGCGCCTCGGGCGTCATGTGCAGGTCCGCCAAGCTCTCACCATAGGCGTTGTAGTTTAGTAAGAAACCGATTTCGCACAAGGCGTTGGTATGGCTTTCAGTCAGCCCTAGCTCTCTTGCCAATTGATGTGAGCGCCCAATGAGATTGTCGCCAAATGCCGCGACCAAGGCCCATTGCCGATAGCGTCCGCCTAGATATTGATCCACTAAGAGGCTGGTGCATACCTGCGGCGCATCATCTAAATACGTATGCAAATTGGGATGCTCAAATAGCTTGCTTGCAGAATGGTGATCGAAATAGGTGACACGTCCACCGGCATCGAGGATGCGTTTAAGTCCGGGCAGATTGGAATCGAAAGAAATATCCAGCACCGTCACGTCGATTTGATCGACTGTTGGCACCCTCTGCAACAACTCAATTTCACGCTTGGTGCCCGTAACCAACTGTGCTGCGCGTGGCTCTGCCATACGCAATTGATGCAAGGCACAGATACCGTCGGCATCGCCATTGAAGACATCGTATGCCTGAGCGTAAGCCGCACAACCAAACCGATTGGCCGTAGCTTGCACTGTCATTCGACGCCGCCAAAATAGCCGTCGGCAAGATGAACTAATATAGCCTGTGCAGAATCGGACAACGCCATTACGCTGGTATCGAGTGCCAGAGCAGGGGCTAATGGCGGTTCATAGATTGCGGACACGCCAGTAAATCCGGCTATTTTTCCGGCGCGCGCTTTGGCGTACAAACCCTTGGGGTCGCGTGCCTCGCATACATCAGTAGAAGTACTGACATACACTTCCACAAATCTGTTCTCGCCAATGATTTGCTTCGCCATATCGCGGTTGTCGCGATATGGCGAAATCAAAGCCGATATGACAATCAAACCGGCCTCATTCATCAAGCGCGCGACTTCGGCTGTGCGGCGAATGTTTTCGCGACGGTCTTCGGCTGAGAACCCAAGATCGCGATTCAAATGATGGCGTAAATTATCGCCATCTAATACATAGCAAGGCCGCCCTTCGGCCAGCAAGCGTTTTTCCAATTCAAAAGCTATCGTCGATTTTCCGGCGCCGCTTAATCCTGTCAACCAGATTGTGGCAGGACGATACCCAAAAAGCTCTTGGCGGCTACGATGCGAGACCTGTCCATTGTGCCAAAAGGTATTGGTGGGCGGCAGCTGCCGGTTATCCTGAATCGATTGCACTGCAATCGCAGCCAATCGACAAGTCGCATTCGGCACTGCTTCCTGTTCGCGAAAGAAAGCGTTCACTGCGATGTCTGTCATAGCGCTTCCTCCAATATCCGATCATGGGAAATATGACTTACAAAACCTGCCAGCCGAGTGGTATCACTGACACATGCAAAACCACCCTCAAAACACGCCACGCCATAGAGTGGCGACGACGGCAAATGCATTGATGATGGAAGCGCAAAAATGGGAACCGAAAAATTGACTAATACGCTTGCGTCGTCGCAGATAAGGCCAAAATAACCGTCTGGCAACGCCAAGATGACGCAAGCTCTGCGCGATTGCGGCACCTCAGCTATAAAACCAAGTTGATCCGAGAGGCAATATGCAGGCCATGCCTGACCACTAAAATTGATCCAGCCTGCCGCATTGTCGGCTGGTTCCTGGACGTCAACGTCGACAATGGATTCAACCGTGCGTATATCAGCTTGAGGCAAGATCAATTTGAATTGACCAAATCTTAGGACAACGACCTTTTTTATGTCGCTGGCCGGTGTATGCGCGCTAATCTGCTTAGCCGTGCCGGTACTATTATTTGTGCTCAAATTCATGCTGGCACCAGTCGGTTGATATGATCAAGCAAAATATCTTCGCTAAACGGTTTAACTAAATAAACATTTACACCAGCGGCATCGCCTTGCTTACGATGTTTTTCAGTGGAACGTGAAGTAATCATGATGATCGGTATTTCTTTGGTCCGAGCGCGGCCACGCACATGGGACGTGAGTTCCAATCCGTTCATACGTGGCATTTCCATATCGACCAAGATCACGTCCGGCACC
>JAZKIX010000220.1:6134-25105 GCA_040384645.1 Pseudomonadota bacterium
GTACGAACTTCGTAGCCCGCATCACGCATGATTCTTGCTGCTTCACGCCGTGCAGTGAGGGAATCGTCTACGATCAATGCAGTGCGCGTTACATTACGTGGGGCTTCGGCCAATAGGTTGTCATTGGCTGATATCACGCTACGCATTGCTTTACGTGATTGCCCTTGTACTGACGTGCTACGTAATAGCTCAGGCAAGTCGATTACCGGTGCCACGCTACCGTCACCCAGAATGACCGCACCGATTGTGCCTTGAATTTTCGGCACATAACGCCCCAGCTTTTTCACAACCACTTCGCGCCCATCGACCAATTCGTGAACCAGGATCGCGCATGGCACGCCTGAATCCGTATCCGTGATCAAGATAGGGAAACCTAATTGATTAGCTTCATTGGGATTACCTGGCAGATCAAGCAATGTTTCCAATCTGAGCAATCGATGCACCACGTCGCCGACGCGATAAACTTGTTCATTACCGATGCTATCAATCTGATCTGGGGTGATGTAGTGAATATCGAGGATACGACGACTAGAGATGGCTAGTAACTTACCGCCAATACGGGTCATTAATGTATGTTCGGACAGTAAAGTTGCGGGCAGACGTAGCTCAACCGTTAACCCTGCTCCTGCGCTGGAACGCAAATTCAACGATCCTTTCATTTCTAGAATGCTACTGTGCACCGCATCCATGCCAATGCCACGCCCGGAAGTTTGCGTGGTTGACTCTTTTGTTGAAAAACCAGGAATTAAAATGAAACGGCCAAGTTCTTCATCGGACACAATACGATCCGGCGCGATCATGTTTCGTTGGATCGCAATAAGACGAATCGCCGCATAATCCAATCCGGCACCGTCGTCCTTGCAGCGAACTACAATCGAATTCCCTTCGCGGGCAAAACTCAATTCGATCTTGGCGACAGCCGATTTATCGCGCGCGGCACGGATATCAGTAGATTCAATGCCGTGATCTACAGCATTGCGTAAAACATGCATCAATGGATCGGTCAGGTCATGCAACATATTGCTGTCGATACTGGTGGCCTCGCCAATGATTTTCAGCTCTACCTGTTTGTTTAGTAAGCGACAGGTTTGACGCACACTACGTTGCAAACGGGAGACAATCGTGCTAACCGGTACCAGCCGAGTGCGGATCACGGCATGCTGATTTTCCATCTGCAAGCGACGTTGCACTTCCAGTAACTCACCCAGGGCATTCAATTGTTCGTCGACCTGCCCAGACATTTCACGTGCATCTGTGGTCGCTTCAATCAATTGGCTGGTGATGGTATGCAACTCACTGAAGCGTTCAAATTCCAGTGGGTCGAAATCACCGTCCTGCGTATTACTTTTACGCGGTGCGGCAATACCCCGTACGTCGACCAACGTCTCCAATTCAGCAATCAGTTTTTGCAATAGTGAATCTTGTTTTAGATTACTCTTCGATTGCTTTTGGGTTTGGCGCAGGCGCTCCTGGATCTGTGCGTTGGAGATCACATTTTCACCAGCGAGTCGTAACAGCTCATCGACTACTAACGCGGGTACGCGCAATATCTGACCGACTGTTGGCGCAGTGGAGTCGGCCGATTCGGGGGTGGCTTCTAGGTTGGACTCAGCCCCATCCTGCCCGGCATCCACTGCCTCTGACAATATTTGAATATCGGATTTAAACGATGCAGGTATTTGCTCATCATCCTGGGTCGCAGGAGCAACATGGTTTGCATAGTCGAGAACTTTTTGTAAAACGCCACGTGCCTGTATGGGTGTCGCGTCGGACTCCATCACGGCTTCGCTCATCGCTTCAAGACAGTCGCTGGCTTCAACCAGAAGTGCAATCAGGGATTTTCCAGGCAAAGTATTTTCATTGGAAATACCAATCAGCAGATCTTCTAGGTGATGTGTGAGATTGGCGATACCAGCAACGCCAACAGTATTGGCCGCGCCTTTCAAGGTATGTGCAGCACGTTTAGCTTGTTCGACATCAACCATCGTGCCGTTGCCAGAGGCGAAGCGTCCTATCGCCATGGAGAAGCTATTCACTTGGATTGGCAGTTCTTGCAGCAAACCTTCCAGCAATTCCAAATTGATGTCATGAGGCAACGCTATCGAAACATCTCGATCGCTGGCTACGACGATTTTCTTGGTTTCGTCTTCAACGAAATTAGACATTTCAAGCATGGTGACATTAGCTAGCGCTTGAACCCATGCAATGACACTATCCGCTTCCATTGGCAACGGCCATGCAGGATCGACCAAGATGGCTAGCAGTTCGATGCATTTGCTTTCATCGCTTGGCTCTGATAAGTAGGTGGCGAGTTTGTCGGGGAGATGTGACAATAACTGAGCCTGATCGGGGTTTACTTCGTCCGTCAAGGACGAAGTCAAGCGCATCAATTGATTCAACACACCCTTCAACGCAGGCAACCCGACCGTTTCCGCGGTTGCACCGATCCGTGCAAGTACATCGACGTAATTTGACAACGCTTCATGGCGCGCATCTTTTGAGATCTCAGGGTCGACCACTGCAGCTAAGTCCGTCGCCATTTGGACGTTCATCAAGCCTAGTTCTTTGGCGAGAAGATCTAACATATCGCGGCCAATATGTTGTTCCTGAACGTCTGGTGCTGACTCGTGCATTAAATCGGGACTTGAATTTGCAACGGAAGTAAAACTGCAATTTGAATTGGTAAGGTCTGGAAGAACCGGATTTGTCTCGTAGGAATCGCAATCTATGCTTGGCTGCATGGCATCCAAAGACTCTACCGAGGCGGGCTCAGATAACAAGGCGTTCGACAGCGGATCCGTTTTGGTTTCTAGCGTTGTATCTTGCATACTATTAAAGGCGCTGTTGTCCCATACCGGATCAAGGACAAATTCCATCAATGCGCTATTGGCAGCGTCGTTCTCAGGATCGGCGATAATTTCCATCACCATCATTGGAAATAAATTAAGGCGGCCACGTTCATCGTCGGTGATACAGCGATCGACCAATGTTCGCTGATTCATTATTTGAGTGAAGGCACTACAGGTGGTCGCCAACTCTGCCAAGCCGGCTTCGGCGGCATATAAAGACAACACGTCCAATTGCGCAGCGTATTGCAAGAGCATGTCTCCATCCGAGGTATCTGTTTCGATATCAGCGGCGCTGGTAACAATCAACATGTCGAGTGCATCATGCAACGCGAGCATTGGATCGGGCATATCGTCCGGCACATTGTTCACGATGATCGCTTCATCTTGAATCGCATCTTTAGAATCAAGCGCGATCTCTACAACAGCATTTAGCTTTAGTGAATAAATTGGGGGGCGCAACTGAGCCACCACGTCTTGACTTGAGGTCGGATCAGGTACCAGAAAAAGGCCAGTACTTTCTTCATTGTTTTGTGTTGCTTCCATTGGGTCGCAGGCGAGCAAATGGCGCATTTCCTCAATGTCAGCCGTGTTCAATGGCGCCGGCCAAGTGCTAGCGGCAACGTATCTAGTCAAGGCATCGATTTTGCAATCGCTTTGATTGAGAGCATAACTGGCCAACAATTCAGGCCACTCCCCCAACAGGGAGTTTTCATCGTCGCTTAGTAAGCGATTTTGATTGTAAAAAGTAATTAAATTGCGTTCAATCAGTGAACAAACCCATTGCAGCCCTGGCATGTTGGCGAATCTAGCTGCAGCTTTAATGCGTTTGACCTGATCGATATGACATCCCAATGCCTGATGAATGCCACTAGCACCCCCGTGCAAAAAACGCTCCGATTCAAGGGTGCCAAATACTTCGTCTAAAGCTCCAATGACGACCTGACCAAAACTGGCTGAACTATCTACGAGAAGTTCCATGATGCCTCTGACTAATCAGGTTTGGGAGTTGGCAAACTGGCCGTGCAACGCAAAGGGAACAGCATATTTGCGCCCCAATGTCGTGCTAGAACAAGTTTGCCTTAATCCTCGGGTTTGTAACTATCAAATCAAATAGCCAGCTTGAACACGCGCACCGCCATCAGTAGCTTCTGTGCATACTCAACCAAATTGGTGGTTTGGGTTGATTGTTCATCCAATTGATTACTGGTTTCCTGACTAGTTTTTCTGATCTGAATAGCGCGATTCAACAAATCTTTACTGGCGTCCGCTTGACCTTGTGAGCGGAAAGCAATCTGTTGTACCGATGTAACCAGCTCGGAAGTGGTTTTTTGCGTAATTTGCATTTGCACACCAGCTTGTTCGGCTAGCCGGCTACCTTCAACCACTTGAGTAATCGCGGAATTCATGGTGCTGACGGTATCGGCCGTTTCCAGTTGAATGTTGTGCACCAAGGCTGAAATTTGCATCGTTGCCTGCCGCGCGTTTTCGGCTAGCCGCTGCACTTCATCGGCTACCACAGCAAAACCGCGGCCGGCTTCACCGGCTGATGCCGCATGCATACTTGCGTTCAGCGCAAGAATATGGGTACGTTCAGCAATCGCGTTAATCAGTCCAACCACACCGGAAATTTCTTGTGAACGCTCACCCAATCTTTTGATCCGTTTTTCTGTTTCGCGGATGATGTCACGAGTGCTATTAATACCACCCACGGTGCTATTCACTGTCTCGAGAGCCAATTGGGTGGACCGGATCGCGTTATCGGCAGAAGCACTGCACAACTGCGCCAGTTCGGAAATTAAACGCATTTCTTGCGAGGCGGTCGAAAGTGAAACCGTAGTTTGCTCAACTTCTAAACGCTCCTCGGCGGCGGCAGCAATCACGTTGTCAGACTGCGCTTTCACTTTCAACGACGCTTCAGTTACATTCGCTGAAATATTACTCACATCTTTCAATACCTTCGCTGTTTCACTGGTAAGAAGATTCAACGCATCCGATACCGCGCCAGTAACATCACCAGATACCGGCACTTTAACCGTCAAATCTTTAGAAGCAAGTTGCGCCACCGCTTGTAATAGGATCAGAACTGAATCGTTAAGCTGCTCATTTTCGATTTCAACCGTGCGCCGACCTGCTTCGCGTTCATCCACCATCTTGTCGAATTGACGCGATAACTTACCAATTTCATCTGGTCTGTCACTATTGGCGCGAACATCGACGTCACCTTTGGTGAGTTTTTCCATAACTGAGACGAGATGCGATACCGGGTTAGTGATACTGCGGGTCATCCAATAAGCTAGAACAATCGTAAGCAATAAAGAAATGCCAGCAACGATCATCAAAATGGTACGTGCGTTTTGATAGGTAACGTCGGCAGCAGCGCCATCACTTTTTACCAGTTTCGTTTGATATTCGATCAGCGTGTCAACTGCAGAAAACCAGACTTCTTGCTCAGATCTCAAATTGAATAACAGCCATCTGGTTGCTTCGGCTTTCTTGCCCTCACTTGCCAGTTTCAAAAACTCTCTTTGCGCTGCACCATATTTGGCACGTGCATCTTTTGCCAACTGGAAATAATTTTTTTCGTCAGCAGTTTTGATCAACTTTTCAAACGCAGCGATATTGCCTTCTTGAATCTGCCTTCTGGCAAGAATTTGCTTCAGTTCTTTATCGATATCGGCTGGGTCGCTAAGCAATAACATATTGCGCATTGAGAGCGCATTAGCGTCCACGTTTTCAAGCATCTTATATGACAGCACGACCTTGGGATAACTGCCTCGCACAATCTCGTTGGTACCATCATTGATCGACTTCATGTTTGATGCGCCGAGCCATGCAGTAATGGTCAGTAGCAATAACACCATAAAAAAACCTAGGCCAAGCCGGATACCAATATTCGGGATTTGCAATTTCATTTCGTTCTCCGTTAATCGATTGAAAACACATATTCAAGAGCTAGCTTAGCGAACAGAAATATCGCTGTATTTGAGGGGCAAAACCGTCCAATCTAACAGTTATTAAAACCAAATCCCGCCCTTCTATGCCCTTGTCAGGCCGCGGCAGTTGCCAATTTCCCAAAGAAGCTTTCGTGATTAAAATCCAGCCAGACCTGTTCGTCTTTTATGTAACCAGCCTGTACGTGTTCTTGCAGCTGCGGCGGCAACTGTGGCAAATGAAGAATCGCCCTTAGTGCCAACAGCGGCTGTGGAAAACCATCGACCAGCATGCCAACCGCGTTCTCACCTTTATCTAAAATAAGCGCCAGACGCGTATGGCTGGCGCTTCCCCGTTCAATGCCAAGCACCCGGCGCAAATCAAATAACGGCACTAGATTGCCGCGCAGATTCATTAAGCCCACCATCCAGGGTGCCGACCCGGGAAGTGTCGATACTGACGGCAGTTGTATAACTTCGCTACCGACATTGGCTCTAATTAAAAAGCTGAAGTTGGAAACTTTGAAGCCATAGCGACTATGCTCGACTTGTTCTTGCGCGCCTGTATGTAACAAATCTTTGGGTGGCGTGAACCGCCCCAGCGCAATACTTGGCGACAACCAGGTGGATGCTTCCGCGCCGCTTTGAAACTGACTTTCGTATTGATTCATGCGGGCTCTTTCGCAATGTCGTGTTAAGACGCCACCATTAGCTGATTGATGATGTCATCGGCTGTATAAGGCTTGGCAACATAGCCTTTTGCGCCTTGTAGCTGCCCCCAGATTCGATCAGCTTTCTGCGCCTTACTGGTGACAAATACGATTGGAATATTTTTAGTATCGGGGTCTTGCGACAGGCTGCGGCAGGTTTCGTAGCCGTCCATTTCCGGCATTACAATGTCGAGAAAAATAATGGAAGGTTTCTCCGATTTCGCTTTTTCCAAAGATTCCTTACCGTTGGCGGCAGTCACGACGATATAACCTGCATCGGTCAGAATCGTTTTTATATTGAGTAATTCAGCGATAGAGTCGTCAACGACCAGTGCTTTTTTGATTCTCATGAATGTGCTCCCTTGGTTTAAGTCTATTTGATGGACAAGCCGTCTAGCGCCACCCACAAACAATGTGAACGGATGAAAGATTGTTTATGAAGCAAATGCTAAAGACAGTCCCATTGGAGATCCATTCTGCGACTTGGAAGAGGGCAGATGACCTTCAACAACGCTATGAAATTTAGTTGGCTCAACAGGTTTGGTAAGGTAGCTGCTGCAGCCAGCGAGAGAGCCGCGAATGCGGTCGAAAGGGGAAGATTTGCTCGTTAACATAATCACAGGAATACGTTTGGTATCCATGTTATGCCGGATTGCCTTGCATATCTCATAGCCGTCGGCGCCTGGTAAGACAATGTCAAGAAAGATAATGTCATACGGATTTTTCGCCAGCATTTGCAAACCTTGCTCACCGGTTTCTGCGCAATCGGAAGCAATGTTCATCTGGCGCAGTTCCAGGCCGATTTTAATTCTGACAGTGGGACTATCGTCAACGATTAAGGCTCTAAAAACTGGCTCGGCCACTATATTTTTTGGCACAAGCAATGGTTGCACGACCGCTGTCGTATTTGTAACTGGGATTGCTGCTGTTGTTAGCAGATGACCGTTTGTGATGGTTGCAATTTTATCTAGCAATGCCAACATTTTTGTCGGTGCCAGGGGGCGTGGCAAATAATGCGCGTCGTGTTCAGATGAAACAGTATTGGAAATAAATAATTTTGCAGGATTGGGCGCGCCGGATTGATCGGCCAAAGTACCCAAATGGGCAATGGTTTGCGGGTTGTCGGGGTCTGCAATAATAATGTCAGGACGCGCATTGGTTGCTGCATCGACTAAGGCATAGGAATGCTCCCGGCCACGTGACATTGCTGTCAAATTCAGTACGCTACGGACTAATCGAAATTCGTATTCCGACAGTCCGAAGACGCCAATGAGAATTTTTTTACTGGAAGCAGCAGAAAGCTTGCCATCATTGATATTCATCAAAAAACCTTTTAACGAGAAGCCCTAAAAAGCGACCTACGGAATCTGGCTGCCCTGCAACGTTTGCGAGGACCCTTTAGCTTTGCGTCCCACTTTTTCAAATGGTTTGCCCTTAGCAATTACATAGTAGTTTTTTGGCTACGATTGCGATTGTGTATTTCTGACACAGTTTTACTGTAGAGCAAATTTTCTTAACATTCAAGGTGAAATTTGAATATTAGGAATATATCCGCAACAAAATTTGTTAACCATTAGTTTTAAAAACGAGATTTTTAAAAACCAATGAGAGTAAAAAAATACCTCGGTGGTATTGATCAAGTCTTACAAGTGCTATAAAAACAATTTTTATTCCTGGCCAAATTTTCACTTTTGGAATTGTGTCGTCGTTTCAGGGGCTATTCGCGCGCGACGTATTTGGGTGCGATACAACTCAGTGGGTGGACACTACTCGCCGAGAGCGGATGCGATTTTTAATGGCAGCGGTGAGTCAAGCGGCTCCAGCTATCGGGACAGCCAAGTGAGCCTAAGCAACACGGATATGGTCGACGCATATTCTCGTCAATGGCGCACTAAAGGGGGTGAAATGATTAATCCGCACCACAAACAAATCATTCGCGAAACGCACACGTGCATATAAAAGCGTCGGCAATCTGCTGGCAACGCCACGGATCCTGCGGCTAAATAGACTGGTCAGACATTGGCGGGCAAAGTGCGGCTACACGCACTTATGACTGTGAAATTAATTGGCATGGAGCAGGGATAAGCCGTTGTAACGATCTAAAGACGGCGTTTTCGATACGTTTAATTTGGCAATGAAATTAGAAATGGCGGATGAGAATAGGTGCTTGGCTTTCTATTGTTGCACTAAGTAAGTTCGTACTTTAGCTCATTCTTGAGAGAAAAAATCCCATGATGAATCGCATAAAGTGCACGAATCCCCTGGTGTTACCGCATTTAACAGAAATATCGGTGACATAACGCACATACAACAACTACGTCAGGCATAAGAATGCATTGTCGCGCAAATAACTAGGAAAGTTTCCGGTTTTATATTTGTGCAACAGTTGTCAATTGAAAGCATAGGCAAGCAAACTCAGCCAAATTGATCAGCGTTCGGCAGTTTTTGCAGTTGTCATAGGCTGGACATTTATCGAGAGAACGTCGGAATTTCTTATCTGAAGTTCTTTCTGTCCGGTACCGAAATCATCAAAACAAAGGAGTTAAAAATGAACTTTATAATTTGGATTGTAATTGGCGGGATTCTTGGTTGGCTTGCCAGCCTTGTTATGAAAACGGATGCCCAACAGGGTACGCTACTCAATATTGTGGTGGGCATCGTAGGCGCGCTGCTGGCGGGTTGGTTACTTGCCCCTTTGTTTGGCACTGGCACCATCAATCAAAATGATTTCAGTATTGCGTCCCTGCTAGTGTCCTTTGGAGGCGCTGTCATTTTGCTGGCGATTGTGAATTTATTGCGGCGTAAATCGATCCGATAAATATCCAAGTCAAATGTCACCGTGATCACGGAAACTAAAATCGTGGGGTATGTGCATAAATACGTCCTTATCCGCACGGTTTTATTGGCTTAAAATATATACTGGGTATAGTATATATTTGGTCCGGTGGTGGTTATAAGTTGGGTACAAGCTTCTCGCCGGTGGTCACAATTAAAAACGCCGGACGAATCCGGCGTTTTTAATCATCGCGATCAGGACAAAATTGTCCCGCCGATGCCGCAGTTTTAAGCAGCTAGCAATTGACGTAGTACGAACGGCAAGATGCCGCCATGTTTGTAGTAGTCGACTTCGATCGGCGTATCGATACGCAATAACAATGTAACGTTTTGGTCATGGCCGTTGGCCCGGTGGATGACCAAGGTTACCAATTGCTGCGGCTTGATCTCGCCTTCCAATCCAATCAAATCAAAGGTTTCGTTACCAGTAATGCCGAGTGATTTGACGCTGTCTTCACCAATAAATTGCAGTGGCAACACGCCCATGCCAACTAGATTGGAACGGTGAATACGCTCGAACGAACGGGTAATCACCGCTTTCACGCCCAACAATTGGGTGCCTTTGGCAGCCCAGTCGCGTGATGAGCCAGTGCCGTATTCTTCACCACCGAAAACCATGGTCGGCACGCCGTCTCCGACGTAGCGCATGGCTGCATCGTAGATTGACATTTGTTCGCCGGTCGGTTGATGGATCGTGATGCCGCCTTCAATGGCAGAGCCGTCGGCGCCCACCGGGATCATTTGATTCTTGATGCGCACATTGGCAAAGGTGCCGCGCATCATGATCTCGTGATTGCCGCGGCGAGAACCGTAGGAATTGAAGTCCGCTTTTAGTACGCCATGTTCGGTCAGCCATTTACCAGCCGGGCTGGAATCTTTGATTGAACCGGCTGGCGAGATATGGTCGGTCGTGATCGAGTCGCCAAACACGCCCAAAGCGCGCGCACCTTGGATGCTGGTGGCCGCTGCAGCCGGTTCCATGGTGAAGTTGTCGAAGAATGGTGGCTCAGCGATATAGGTCGAAGTTGGCCAGTTATAGACTTGGCCGGAAGTGCTAGTAACTTTTTCCCACAACTTGCCCGGTGCGCCTTTGACGTCGGCGTAGTTTTCTTTAAAGGTCTTGGCATTCATCGCAAACTTCATCAATTTCGCGATTTCTTTGCTGGTTGGCCAAATGTCGCCCAGAAATACATCTTTGCCGCCTTTGCCCTTGCCGACTGGCTCGGTCATCAGGTCGCGTGTCATGCTGCCAGCAATCGCGTAAGCCACGACCAACGGAGGCGAGGCGAGGAAGTTGGAACGGATGTTTTGATGAATCCGCGCTTCAAAGTTGCGGTTGCCTGACAGCACGGCCGAGACCACGATATCGTTCTTGATAATCGCTTCGTTCATGGCTGGCGTCAGGTCGCCGGCATTGCCGATGCAAGTAGTACAGCCGTAGGCAGTAACGCCGAAGCCAAGCTTTTCCAGGTAGGGCAGCAAGCCGGCAGCGGTCAGGTATTCGGTTACGACGCGCGATCCAGGGGCGAGCGAGGTTTTGATATGGGGCGAGACTTTCAGGCCAGCTTCGACCGCTTTTTTCGCCAGCAAACCAGCCGCCAGCATCACGCTAGGGTTGGATGTATTGGTGCATGAGGTGATCGCGGCGATGACGACATCGCCATTCTTGACTTTGACGCCATCGGTGACGTCATACACGGCATCGAGGTCTTCGATTTTCTTGTTGAAACCGTTTTCGGTGGTTGGCTTGGCAAACAATTCTGCGAAGTTGCCTTTGACATTGCCGATTTCGATACGGTCTTGCGGACGCTTAGGGCCGGCCAGGGATGGCGCTACCGTGCCGAGGTCGAGGCTGACAACATTGGTGTAATCGATTTCGCCCGATTTTGGTACGCCGAACAGTTTCTGTGCCTTGAAGTAGGCTTCGAATGCACCGATTTCAGCTTTGCTGCGGCCGGTGCCTTTGAAATAATCGATGGTCGCTTCGTCAACTGGGAAAAAGCCCATGGTGGCGCCGTATTCCGGCGCCATATTGGCGATGGTGGCGCGGTCGGTCAGCGACAGTGTGGAAGTGCCTTCGCCGAAGAATTCGACAAACTTACCGACTACTTTTTCTTTGCGCAGCAACTCTGTGATGGTCAATACCAGATCGGTCGCGGTACAACCTTCGCGCAATTGTCCGGTCAGGTTGACGCCGACTACGTCTGGCGTCAAGAAATATACCGGTTGGCCCAGCATACCGGCTTCCGCCTCGATTCCGCCAACGCCCCAGCCGACAACGCCGATGCCGTTGATCATTGTTGTATGCGAGTCAGTGCCCACTAAGGTGTCTGGGTAGTAGATATCAGCGGCTTTGCCGTTTTTCTTTTGATGGACCCCGCGTGCCAGGTATTCCAGATTGACCTGATGCACGATGCCGAAGCCTGGTGGCACAACGCCGAAAGTGTCAAAGGCTTGCATGCCCCATTTCATAAACTGGTAGCGCTCGTTATTGCGCGAAAATTCCAGCTTCATATTTAGGTCCAGCGCTTTTTTTTCGCGGAAATGGTCGATGGTGACCGAGTGGTCGACCACCAGATCGACCGGCACCAAAGGCTCGATATTCTTTGGGTTCAAGCCCATCTTGCTTGCCACATTGCGCATCGCTGCCAGATCGGCCAGCAACGGTACGCCGGTGAAGTCTTGCAGAACAACACGTGCCACTACGAAAGGGATTTCATCGGTGCGCTCGGCATTGGCGGACCAGTTTGCCAATTGCTTGACGTGTTCTTCAGTTACTTTCTTGCCATCGCAATTGCGCAGTACTGATTCGAGCACAATGCGAATCGATACCGGCAGGCGCGAGAGGTTGATGCCGAGCGATTTTTCCAGCGCAGGAAGCGAATAGAATTTGCCCTTTTTTGTGTCTGAAAGTTTGAAATCCTTCAGTGTGTTCAAAGTGTTGCTGGCCATAACCTCTCCTTATTGGTGACAAATTGAATGGTAAAAACGAATATTGCGTACTGATTTTGTGAACTATTTTGCTACTGCTTTTTATTGCTTATTGCAGCATGACGCGTTTTATTGACGGCTCAGCTTTTGGGTGCATCGGGTGTTTCTGGCGCAGCAGGTTCTAATACTGCAGGGTTCGGCTCAGGTTTTAATTGTTCCGGCGATTTACATTCATTGGCTAGTTGTTGCCCTTTTTTGGAATCGAGCAACATGCTTTTGGCTGGAATGCCAATCCAGACCAGTCCATAAAACCGATTTTCAAACCGGTCGGCGCCAGTGCTGGTTTTAACCCGTGTCAAACGATGCAGGCGCTTTTTCCAGCGCAAGGCAATATGCAGATCGTCGCCGGCATTGCGGTAAATCGTGACCTTATTGCCGAGTTCGCAGTCGTAATCGGTCGTAGGGAAATCAAGCGTATCTGGCTCTTTATCTTCATCGTCTTCAGCCAGGCTTGCAGGCGGGGAAGGAGCCAATTTTTTTGCCGCGCTGCGAATAGTTTTTTTTACTCGCGGCGCTGCTCCGGCCGCAACATCGGTGGCTGCCATCGCAGGTGCTTGCATGACCAACGCCGTAGCGATAGCACAGAAGAGGGCAGAGAACTTTTTCATGAATGGTCACTCTTGAATACGCCAGTCGATCTGGGCGGTCGGGAGGTTGGTAGGCATGACGTTGCAGCGGTTATCACATTAAGCCTACGGCCGAATCCGGCAGCGCCACGCCGTTTAATTTTGCGCGCTGCAACACGGTCCAATAGTATCGGTAGCTGGCACGGTCATGCAATCGGCCATTTTGCTGGATCGGCGCCCAATCGGCGCTTTGCGCCTCGATCAGGATTGCGGCGGCTTCATTGATTTCTGAGCTGCGCGGGACAAATGCCTTCAAGATCGGTTTGATCTGATCGGGATGGATGCTCCACATACGGCTGTAGCCGAATTCGCTATACGCGCGGTTGGCATCGCTGGCGACGACTGAGGTATCGCGGATTTCTGTAGTCACATTGTGCGATGGCACTTTGCCGTGCGCATGGCAGGCTGCCGCAATGTCGAGTTTTGCGCGCATGATCAGCGGATGGGCGAATTGCCCCGGACTGCGCATGGCATTGGCGGGAATCGCACCATAATGGGCTGAAACAAAATCCATGATGCCAAATGACAGGCATTCCACCTGTCCTAAGGCAGCGATGGCATGGGCATCGGCCAGCGCGCCGTGGGTTTCGATCAACACATGCAACGGCAGACTGTTGCGGCCGGCTTTTTCTGCATGGTGATTGATGATGTCGAGCGCACTACGGACGTCGCCGACATTGTCAGCCTTGGGTAACACGAAATAGGCGACACGCAGACCTGCGTGTGCGCAAATAGCCGCAACGTCCTGCTCAAAAAAAGCACTGTTCAAATCATGAATGCGGGCACCGATACGGCCGAAATGATTTTCTTCGCTGCCGATCAAACTTGCCACCAATTGAGCGTGCGCAGATTCGTCGCCAGCAGCGGCACCGTCTTCCAGATCGAAAGTAATATCAAATAAGGGGCCAAGCTCTTGTTGCAAAGCAAGCGATTTGCGGATCAACTTTTCTGATCCAGCATAGTGGTCGCAAACCGGTAAAGAAATCGGTTGGCGCGTGCCTTGAAATAAAACCTCGGATGGATGCATGTAGCTTACTGTTGTCGGGGTGTTGGAAGTGTCAAGTGCAGAAATGCTGTCTTGTTGTCGTTGTTTTTGCGTTCGGTCTAAGCGTTGGCTCTGAGCGATATAAATATCCCATTAGCCGCTATCCAGTATTGGTAACAATCGGAAGTGCAGACCGATTGCGACCAATCCCTTAATGCTGATTTCTAAACTTAACCGACCAAGTGCTTCACACCATCGCGCTCATCTTGCAATTCTTTCAGCGTCAAGTTGATACGTTCTTGCGAGAACGCATCAATTGTCAAACCTTCGACGATTTTGTATTCGCCGTTTTCGGTGGTGACAGGAAAGCCGAACATCGTGTCTTGCGGGATGCCATAAGAGCCATCTGATGGAATGCCCATCGTGGTCCATTTGCCATTGGTACCCAGCAGCCAATCATGCACATGGTCGATTGCCGCATTGGCAGCCGATGCCGCTGAAGATAATCCGCGCGCCTCGATGATGGCAGCGCCGCGTTTACCTACTGTTGGCAGGAATACGTCGCGGTTCCAGGCGTCGTCGTTGATCATGTCCTTAACCGATTGGCCGTCAATCGTGGCATAACGATAGTCGGCATACATGGTTGGCGAGTGATTGCCCCAGACAAACATTTTTTCAACGGACGCGACTGGTTTGCCAGTTCTTGCCGCGACTTGCGATAGCGCGCGATTGTGATCCAGGCGGAGCATTGCGGTGAAGTTTTTGGCCGGCAGGTTTGGTGCGGATTTCATTGCGATATAAGCATTGGTATTGGCTGGATTGCCAACGACTAATACCTTGACCTTGCGTGATGCGACTGCGTCGAGCGCCTTGCCTTGTACCGTGAAAATTTGTGCGTTGGCTTCGAGCAAATCTTTACGCTCCATGCCTGGGCCGCGTGGGCGCGCGCCAACCAACAGTGCGACGTCGATATCCTTAAACGCGGTCATTGGATCGGCATGTGCCGTCATGCCTGCCAGCAAAGGGAAAGCGCAGTCGTCAATTTCCATCATCACGCCTTTCAGCGCTTTCTGGGCTTTTTCGTCAGGGATTTCCAATAATTGCAAAATGACCGGCTGGTCTTTGCCAAGCATATCGCCGTTGGCGATGCGAAATAGCAATGAGTAACCGATTTGACCGGCAGCGCCGGTAACAGCAACACGCATAGGGGCTTTAGCCATAATGAATCTCCAGAGTGGGAATGAAAACGATGACCGAACTAAATCGAACTAAATACATATGCTTCGTTCCATTGCGATTGCGTCGTCCACGCGCAGCGCAAGTGGTAACGGAAGGTGGCAACACAATTATATGAACCTGTAATGATACCGTTGAAAAGCCGTAAAGTCAGTTTGGTGCGAGGCATTCAATTTTTATATTGCCCGATACTGTGAATGTTTTTGCAGTCAATACAGGGCATAAATGGCGGGCTTCTTACAATAATTGTTCGCGAGTGTAGGCGGCGCGTGATTATCTGTCAATTAGTATCTTATGTCTTATATAAGATATATAACTAAAAGTGTATTTTACTGGACTCGGCAGGGGGTTTTGTGGTGAAATCTCAGGCTATGAGTACAGTCCTATCCAACTTGATGAATATTAGCTCGTCCGCTAGCAGTAGCGCTACGGTCGCTTCGAGTTCGCCCACCTTCAGTCCCCTGTATCAGCAAATCAAAGCCTTGATCACACAAAGTTTGCAATCAGGCGAATGGAAGCCAGGTGAGTTAATCC
This sequence comes from Pseudomonadota bacterium, assembly GCA_040384645.1. Lineage (GTDB taxonomy): Bacteria > Pseudomonadota > Gammaproteobacteria > Burkholderiales > Burkholderiaceae_D > JAZKIX01. The sequence continues at coordinate 21,831 of JAZKIX010000220.1, forward strand.
CGAGCGAAGTGGAGTTGGCAACGCGATTCAAGGTTAGTCAAGGAACTGTGCGTAAAGCAATTGATGAGCTGGCCGCTGAGAATCTGGTGGTACGGCGTCAAGGTAAAGGGACATTTGTTGCGACGCACCATGAGGAGCGTTCGCAATTCAGATTCTTGCGACTGACCCCGGATCACGGTGCGCCCAATGCACCAGGCAATAAAATTATTGAAGTCAAGCGCATGCGGGCGCCGGCTGAAGTCGCCGCGCTGTTGGATATCAAGTCGGGTGATTCAGTCATTTTCATCAAGCGCGTGCTGTCATTCGACGCCGTCGCTACCATTTTGGAAGAGCTTTGGTTGCCGGGGTCAATTTTCAAGGGGCTTACCGCAGAACGCCTGATTGAATACAAGGGCCCGATGTATGGCTTGTTTGAATCGGAGTTCGGTACCCGCATGATTCGCGCTGCGGAAAAAATCCGCGCTGTCAGCGCTAAAGAAGTCGCTGCTGAATTATTGCAGGTCGCCCTGCATACGCCTTTATTAAGCGTCGAGCGTGTTTCTTACACTTACGGCGACAAGCCGGTCGAGCTGCGTCGTGGTTTGTATTTGACTGAACAGCATCATTATAAAAATGAGCTGAGTTAAATTCAGCTTGAGAAAAATATGTCGCTCAGGAAACTGATTTGCGCTTTGTCGGGCATAATTGTCGTTTGTGTGCCGCACAAAACGAGCGAAATTTGCATGATTAATTATCACATAGTTAATAAAGTGTTTTGCCTAGGGAGGGCCTGTTATGTCTGAAGTAGTAAAAGAGGGTGCCAAGGCCGACCGGCCGCAATTTAGCAATATTCACATTACACAACTCGCTAACTATCGCTTGCCGCTGGCCGGAATAGTGTCGATTTTGCACCGGATTAGCGGATTTTTAATGTTTTTGCTATTGCCGTTTGTCCTTTATTTGCTGGATCAAAGCCTTATTTCCGAATCCACTTTTAATTATTTCAAGAGCTTTACCTCCGGCTGGTTGGTAAAACTCATTATTTTGGGATTGTGTTGGGGATATTTTCAGCATTTTTGCGCTGGCGTGCGCCACTTGATGATGGATGCGCATATCGGACTCGATAAAGACAGTGCGCGTAAATCTGCGGCGTCGGTATTGTCTGTCACCTTTTTCTTGACTGTGCTGGTCGCACTGAAATTGTTTGGAGTATTTTAATGGCGAATAATATCGGCCCAAAACGTGTCGTGGTCGGCGCGCATTATGGATTGCGCGATTGGCTGGCACAACGCGTAACAGCCGTTGTAATGATACTTTTCACAGCCATTTTGCTAGTGGCGTTCCTGACTGGCAATAAATTTAATTACGAAGGCTGGGCAGGTTTGTTTGCGCAGCAATGGTTCAAGATTTTTAGTTTTGTGACCTTCGTTGCGCTGTTTTATCACGTATGGGTTGGTATGCGAGATATCTGGATGGACTATGTTCATTCGCTCGCGTTGCGCCTTGCGTTACAAGTTGCCACTCTGATGTGGCTGATCGGTTGTGCCGGTTGGACGGTACAGATTCTCTGGAGAATGTAATCGTGGCGGCAATTAAATCCGCAATTCCTTCCCGTCGTTTTGACGCGGTAATTATTGGCGCTGGTGGTTCTGGCATGCGCGCTTCATTGCAACTGGCTGAGGCCGGTTTGAACGTGGCGGTATTGTCGAAAGTATTTCCGACCCGTTCGCATACTGTTGCGGCGCAAGGTGGCATTGGCGCGTCACTTGGCAATATGTCGGAAGATAGCTGGTACTGGCATATGTTCGACACTGTCAAAGGTGGCGACTATCTAGGTGATCAGGACGCTATTGAATTCATGTGTCGCGAAGCACCAAAAGTGGTCTACGAGTTGGAGCATTTCGGTATGCCTTTCGACCGCAATCCAGACGGTACTATTTATCAGCGTCCTTTTGGAGGCCACACCGCAAACTTCGGTGAAAAGCCGGTACAACGTGCCTGCGCTGCTGCAGACCGCACTGGTCACGCCTTGTTGCACACGCTGTATCAACGCAATGTACGCGCTAAGACCCATTTTTTTGTCGAGTGGATGGCAATTGACATCATTCGTGATGCTGATGGTGATGTCGTCGGCGTAGTTGCGCTTGAAATGGAAACCGGCGAGGTCATGATTCTCGAAGCCAAAACCACGATATTTGCGACCGGCGGAGCTGGGCGTATCTGGGCCGCTTCGACCAATGCCTTCATCAATACCGGGGACGGCATGGGCATGGCCGCACGTGCTGGCTTGCCCCTGGAAGATATGGAATTCTGGCAATTCCACCCGACCGGCGTAGCTGGCGCAGGTGTACTTATCACGGAAGGTGTGCGCGGCGAAGGCGGGATTCTGATCAATAGTAACGGTGAGCGCTTCATGGAGCGGTATGCGCCAACGCTGAAGGATCTTGCACCGCGCGATTTCGTTTCGCGTTCGATGGACCAGGAAATCAAGGAAGGTCGTGGTTGCGGTCCGAATAAGGATCACGTCTTGCTCGACTTACGACACATCGGTGCAGAGACAATTCAGAAGCGCTTGCCTTCGATTTTGGAGATTGGTCATAAATTCGCTAACGTGGATGCGACCAAGGAGCCAATCCCAGTAGTGCCGACAATCCATTATCAAATGGGTGGTATCCCTACCAATATCTACGGCCAGGTAGTGGCACCCAAAGATGGCAACCCAAATGCCATTGTCAACGGCATGTATGCCATCGGTGAGTGCGCTTGTGTGTCGGTGCATGGTGCAAACCGCTTAGGTACTAATTCCTTGCTTGATTTACTGGTGTTCGGCCGTGCTGCCGGCAATCACGTTGTGGCAAGCGATTTGAAGGCGAAAAGTAATAAACCCTTGCCATCTGATGCTGCGGATTTTGCTTTGGCGCGTTTAGCCAAGCTTGAAACAAGCACCGGATCGGAGCGCGTACAGGATGTAGCCAACGACATCCGTGCCGCGATGCAAAATTATTGCGGCGTATTCCGTACCGATGAATTATTGCAAGGTGGTTATAAGGCGATTATGGAATTGGACGAGCGGCGCAAGCATGTTTCATTCAAAGATAAGTCCAAAGTATTTAATACCGCCCGAGTGGAAGCGCTGGAACTTGATAACTTGATCGAAACCGCGAAGGCGACGATTACGTCGGCAGTTGCGCGCAAAGAATCACGCGGCGCACATGCCCATCGTGATTATGAAAAACGCGACGATGAGAACTGGATGAAACACACGCTTTGGTTCTCCGAAGGTAACCGTCTGGAAT
>JAZKIX010000221.1:0-2722 GCA_040384645.1 Pseudomonadota bacterium
TGGATCGCTTAGTTGAGAAACTGGTGGCAGCTGACAGTCGCCAGCAACTGGTTGCCGCTGCGCGTGCGCTGGATCGCGTGCTGTTGCACAAACATATTATGGTGACGCACTGGTATTCGTCCACACATCGCGTCGCCTACCGTGATCGCTTCGGCATTCCTGCGACCGCGCCGCTTTACTATCAGGCAGACCCATATGTGATTTCAACATGGTGGCAACAGAAAGCAAGATGAGGATGCTGCGATGAATATCTGGTCTTACATAATCAAGCGCGTGCTGTTGATGCTGCCGACTCTGCTCGGTGTCGTCGCGATTACCTTTGCCGTGATTCAGTTTGTGCCTGGCGGGCCGGTTGAACAGGCACTGATTGAATTGAAAGGGCAGGTCGGTGCCGGTGAAGCAACTGGCGGCGGCGCTTCGCAATATCGTGGACGGCAAGGCATAGACGCCGAGCGCGTGGCAGAGATCAAGGCGCTGTATGGTTTCGACAAACCGGCGGGCGAGCGCTTTTGGCAAATGCTGAAAGGCTTCGCCACCTTCGATTTGGGTAAAAGTTTTTATCATCACAAGGATGTGTGGGAGCTGGTCGTATCCAAGCTGCCGGTGTCCATCACGCTTGGTTTATGGACCTTCTTTCTGACTTATTTCATTTCAGTGCCACTCGGTATTGCAAAAGCGGTGCGTGAAGGCAGCCGTTTCGATTCGATCACCAGCATGGTGGTCTTGGTTGGTTATTCGATTCCGGGTTTTATCCTTGGCGTGTTCCTGTTGGTAATGTTTGGCGGCGGTAGTTTTGTGCAGTGGTTCCCCTTACGTGGTTTGACGTCGGATGACTGGGCGCAGATGTCAGTGATCGGCAAGGTGATTGATTATTTGTGGCATATCACCTTGCCGGTGACGGCATCGGTGGCCGGTTCGTTTGCGGTGATGACGATGCTGACGAAGAACACCTTCCTCGAAGAGATACGCAAACAATATGTTCTGACGGCACGTGCCAAGGGTTTGAGCGAGAACGCTGTGTTGTACAAGCATGTGTTTCGTAATGCCTTGATTCCATTGGTGACTGGTTTTCCAGCTGCATTCATAGGTGCGTTCTTTGCCGGCAGTCTCTTGATCGAAACCTTGTTCTCGCTCGACGGACTTGGTTTGCTGTCGTATGAATCGGTGATCCGCCGCGATTATCCGGTAGTGATGGGGACGCTGTATCTGTTCACGTTAATCGGTCTGCTGGTCAAATTACTCGGCGACTTGTGCTACGTCTGGGCCGATCCGCGCCTGCAGTTTGAAAGCCTCAATCGATGAATGCATCTGTCATTTCAACTGCGACTTCTGCGGCGCCAGTAGCTTCGGCAGCGAAATCCGTTTCGCCCGGACGACGTGTCTGGTTGCGTTTCAAGAAAAATCGTCGCGGTTATTGGAGCCTGATTCTTTTCAGTATTCTTGTCGTCATCAGCTTGATGGCTGAGCTGGTGTCTAACGACAAGCCACTGATAGCACGCTATAACGGTGAAATCGTATCCCCTATGTTCACCACTTATTCAGAAAAAAAATTCGGCGGCGATTTCGAATCGCAAGCGGATTATCTCGATCCCTTCATCCGAGATCAATTCAAGAAGGATGGCAATTGGGCGATTTATCCGCTCAATGATTACCACTTCAATACGCTGAATTATTTCGCAACGTCGCCAAATCCTGCGCCGCCTTCATCCGAGAACTGGTTAGGTACCGATGACCGTGGCCGTGATGGTTTTGCGCGTCTGCTGTATGGTTTTCGCGTGTCTGTGTTGTTTGGCCTGGTGTTGACATTTACCGGCGTGCTGCTTGGTTTGATCACGGGTGCGATTCAAGGTTACTTCGCTGGCAAAACAGATTTGTTCTTCCAGCGCTTCATGGAAATCTGGGGCTCGATGCCTGAGTTATATTTGCTGATTATCTTTGCTTCGATTTTTCAACCTAGCGTAGGTTTGTTGTTGCTGCTGCTTTCGCTGTTTGGCTGGATGGGTTTGTCCGATTATGTGCGAGCCGATTTTTTGCGGAATCGCAATCTTGAATATGTACAGGCCGCGCGCGCATTGGGTTTATCGAATGGCCAGATCATCTGGCGCCATGTATTGCCAAATAGTTTGACGCCGGTGGTGACTTTTTTACCATTCCGCATGAGTGGCGCAATTCTGGCGTTGACCAGTCTCGATTTCCTCGGTCTGGGTGTGCCGGCATCGACAGCCAGCCTTGGTGAATTGCTGGCGCAGGGAAAAAATAATCTGGATGCATGGTGGATTGCAGTGTCGACGTTTGTCGTACTGACTGTAATGTTGCTACTCCTGACCAATATTGGCGATGCCTTGCGCAATTCGCTGGATGTGCGGAGGAAGGCATGAGTTTGCTGGATATTCAAAACCTGCAAGTGGCCTTCGATACGACAAAGGTTGTCGATGACGTCAGCTTCAGTATCGCGGCCGGTGAAAAATTTGCGCTAGTCGGTGAGTCGGGGTCAGGCAAGACGGTCACGGCTTTGTCGATACTGCGTTTGAATCAGGATGTGAGCTACGGCGGAAAAGTCCTGTTTGAAGGCCAGGATATCTTGCAGCGAACGGAAGCGTCCATGCGCGCGGTTCGCGGCAAGGATATTGCGATGATTTTCCAGGAACCGATGACAGCGCTCAATCCGCTGTTCACTATCGGTAATCAAATCGCTGAAGTGTTAATGCTGCACGAAGGCATC
>JAZKIX010000222.1:0-598 GCA_040384645.1 Pseudomonadota bacterium
GGACATCACCCTTTCACGGTGAGTACAGGGGTTCGAATCCCCTTGGGGACGCCAATATAAAAAACGCCGCACGATTGTGTGGCGTTTTTTTTCGTCTGAGACTTATATTGCTAAGAATGATTTGTGGGAAAAAATTTCAGGGCCGTAAACGCCAAAAGCCCGCCGAGGCGAGCTTTACATTCACTACCAGATTCAACTCACTTAGTACCCATGCTATCTGCGTGGTGCCTAAGCTTTAAAAGAATTCAACTCATGCTATCTGCATGATGCCATCGACCTTCAAAAGAATTGTTCTGTAAATTCTCGAAAGCCTTATTTGACTCTTTCAAATTCATGAACTGCGCGGAGCATAACATAGATTTTTGATGAGAGTGAATTTATTTGGAGATGAGCCTAAGCCTAAATCGATTGACGAAAAAAAACGCTGCGGAAATCGGCAGCGTTTCTAAAGGACACATGAACTTAGTTGCGTATCACGCGTTTGTATTCGTTGGTGCGTGTATCGATTTCGATCTTGTCGTCGGAGCTAACGAACAATGGCACTTGGACCATATGGCAATGTGCTTCGATTGCATTTTCAATCTTGGCATCTTTTAAA